>CAMDFY010000009.1 GCA_945897705.1 Bifidobacterium breve
CTCCCTTGAGTACGTCATGCCGAGGCGCGAGCCTGCGTCGCGGCGGCCCGGCCGATCACCACGCGCATGATTTCGTTGGTGCCCTCCAGGATTCGGTGCACCCGCAGATCGCGGACGATCTTCTCCAGGCCGTACTCGCGGAGGTATCCATACCCACCCAGTAACTGCAGGGCCCGGTCTGCTACGTCGAAGCAGGCGTCAGTGACGTAGAGCTTCGCCATCGCGCACAGCTCGACTTTGTCGGCCTCGTCGGCGTCAAGCGCGCTGGCCGCACGCCACAGCATCAACCGTGCGGTCTGCAGGGAAGTGGCCATGTCGGCCAGTGCGAAGCGGATGGTCGGTTCGTCGATCAACGCGCCGCCGAATGCCTGCCGATCCACCAGGTAGCTTGCGGCCCGGTCGTAGGCGGCCTGACCCCCGCCGAGTGAGCAGGCGGCGATGTTGAGGCGACCACCGTTGAGTCCGTTCATCGCGATACCGAACCCGCTGCCCGCACCCTCCGGGCCGCCGAGCATCGCATCGGCGGGCACCCGGACTCCCTCCAGGATCACCTGTGCGGTGGGCTGTGCATTCCAGCCCATTTTGTCCTCGCAAGCGCCGAAACTCAGACCGGGCGTTCCCTTTTCGACGATGAAAGCGGAGATTCCGCGGGGTCCGTCGGCACCGGTCCGGGCCATCACGATGTACACGTCAGACACCCCGGCACCGGAGATGAACTGCTTCACTCCATCAAGTACGTAATGATCACCGTCGGCGACCGCCTTGGTTCGCAGCGCCGCCGCGTCTGATCCGGCACCGGGCTCGGTCAAGCAGTAACTCGCGATCGCTTCCATCGACGCCAATCGGGGAATCCAGGACTTCCGTTGTTCGGCGGTGCCGTAGGTGTCGATCATCCACGCACACATGTTGTGAATCGAGATGAAAGCCGCGACAGTTGGGTCGGCGACGGACAATTCTTCGAAGATCCGGACCGCGTCCAACCGGCGCAACCCGCTGCCACCGACGTCTTCTCCGCAGTAGATGGCAGCCATGCCCAACTCCGCGGCCTCGCGCAACACGTCGACGGGAAAGTGTTTGTTGTGGTCCCACTCCAAAGAGTGCGGTGCGATGCGCTTGGCCGCGAATGCGGCGGCGGTTTCCGAAATCACCCGCTCGTCGTCATCGAGTGCCATGAACGTCATTGCAGCCCTGCCTATTTCATCGTCGGGATGACGAACTCGGCGCCATCCTTGATGCCCGATGGCCAGCGCTCCGTGACCGTCTTCACCTTGGTGTAGAACTGGATGGCGGCTGGACCGTGCTGGTTGAGGTCGCCGAAACCGGAACGCTTCCAGCCACCAAATGTGTGGTAGGCCACCGGAACCGGAATCGGAACGTTAACTCCGACCATGCCGACCTGAACCCGTGATACGAAGTCGCGGGCGGTATCGCCGTCGCGGGTGAAGATCGCGACGCCGTTGCCGTACTCGTGCTCATTGGGCAGCCGGAGGGCTTCCTCGTAGTTCTTGGCGCGCACGATGCACACCACTGGACCGAAGATCTCGTCGGTGTAGATCGACATGTCGGTGGTGACGTGATCGAACAGGGACGGCCCGATGAAGTAGCCACCTTCCAGACTCGCGTCGCCGAAGGTCATTTCGTCGCTACCTTTTTCGCGACCGTCGACGACGAGTTCGGCGCCTGAGGCGACGCCGGCGTCAATGTAGCCACGCACTCGTTCCAGCGCGGCTTCGGTGACCAGTGGTCCGTAGTCGGCTTTCGGATCCAGGCTGTGGCCGACCCGCAGGTGTTCGATCCGCTCGGCGAGCCTGTTGCGCAACCGGTCGGCGGTCTCTTCACCGACCGGTACCGCGACGCTGATTGCCATGCACCGTTCTCCGGCGCTGCCGTAGCCGGCACCGACGAGGGCGTCGATGGCCTGATCCAGGTCAGAGTCCGGCATCACGATCATGTGGTTCTTAGCGCCACCGAAGCACTGGGCGCGCTTGCCGGCCGCCGCCGCACGCGAGTAGATGTACTGCGCGATGTCGGATGATCCGACGAAGCCGTAGGCCTTGATGTCGGGGTGGTCAAGCAGGGCGTCGACGGCCTCCTTGTCGCCCTGGACGACCTGGAAGGCGCCTGGCGGGAGGCCGGCCTCGAGGAACAACTCGGCCAGTCGCAGCGGAACCGACGGGTCACGCTCGGACGGTTTGAGGATGAAGGTATTGCCGCACGCCAGAGCGGGCCCGGCCTTCCACAGCGGGATCATCGCGGGAAAGTTGAACGGGGTGATGCCGCAGACGACACCGAGGGGTTGCCGGATCGAGTACACGTCGATACCGGGCCCGGCCCCCTCGGTCAGCTCACCCTTGAGCAGGTGTGGGATGCCGATGGAGAACTCGATCACCTCGATACCGCGCTGGATGTCGCCGAGCGCATCGGGCACCGTTTTGCCGTGCTCGATGGAGAGCAGTTCGGCGAGTTCGTTTGCGTTGGCGTTGACCAACTCGATGAACTTCATCATCACGCGGGCCCGCCGCTGCGGATTCCACGCCCCCCACTCCTTCTGGGCGTCGACCGCCACGGCAACGGCCACGTCAACGTCGGCCGCCGAGGCGAGCAGCACCTGGGCCTGGACCTCGCCGGTGCTGGGGTTGAACACGTCCGCGGTGCGGGTGCTGGCCAGGTTGTCACGCCGACCATTGATGAAGTGCTGAATTGTCGTGCTCATGAACTGCCTTCCGACCGGGGTGGAGGAGATACTTGCATATCCTAGTAAATATCGTTTCTGCTGGCAAGCCGCGCACGCAATCCGGCGATGAACCCTTGAGCCTGCGTCCAGTCCGGTAACTGCCCAGCCGACCGCACCTCGGCGAGGGTGGGCGCCTCGGCGTCGCGATCGGACAGCCGGAGTTGTGAATCCGGCAATGGCCAGTCGATTCCGATCGCCGGATCGCAGGCGGCAATGGTGACTTCGCGCTCCGGTGCGTACGGTGTCGAGCAGAGATACATCACGGTCGAATCATCCTGCAGCGCAAGGAATCCATGCGCCAGTCCCTCGGAGATGTAAACCGAGCGCCGATCGATGTCGTCGAGCAGGACCGAATCCCAACGGCCATAGGTGGGGGAGCCGAGGCGAATGTCGACGACGACGTCGAACACCGCCCCCCGTACGCATGTCACATATTTGGCCTGGCTGGGTGGTAGCTGCGCGAAGTGCAGGCCTCGCAGAACGCCGGATGCCGACACTGAACAGTTCGCCTGCCGCAGGTCGAAGGCATGCCCCGCCATCTCGGCGAAGCCGGCCTCGGTGAACCACTCGAAGAAGGTGCCGCGGGTATCGGCATGCAGGCGCGGAGTGATCTCCCACGCCCCCGGCACCGCGAGCTCGCGCACTCCCATCTCACTGATTCCGTTCGGCGTAGCGAGCCTCGACGTCGGCCTTGAGCGGACCCCACCACCACTTGTTGTCCCGGTACCACTCGATGGTGGTGCGCAAACCCTCGGTGAAGTCGGTGTGCTGAGGTACCCAACCCAGTTCCTCACGCAGAGCGGTGGAGTCGATGCCGTAGCGCAGGTCGTGGCCCGCCCGGTCGGTGACGTGTTCGACGTCGTCGGGGTCGTGATCCATCAGCTCCAGGATCAACCTGAGCACCGAGGCGTTATCGCGTTCGCCGTCCGCGCCGATCAGATAGGTTCGCCCCGCGACACCGTCCTCGAGGATCCGCCACACCGCGCTGTTGTGGTCGTCGACGTGAATCCAGTCCCGGACATTGGCGCCGGCGCCGTACAACTTGGGCCGCCGGCCGGTCAGGACGTTGGTGATCGCGCGCGGGATGAACTTCTCCACGTGCTGGTAGGGCCCGTAGTTGTTGGAGCAATTCGAGATCGTGGCCTGCACGCGAAAGGACCGCACCCATGCCCTGACCAGCAGATCGGCGGCGGCCTTGCTGGCGGCATACGGGCTGGACGGGTTGTACGGCGTAGCGGCCGTGAAGCGGACTTTCTCGTTCAGCGGCAGGTCCCCATAGACCTCGTCGGTGGAGATGTGGTGTAGCCGGACGCCGTGCCGGCGCACCGCCTCGAGCACAATGAAGGTGCCGTCGACATTGCTGCGCAGGAAGGGAGTCGGGTCCGCCAGCGAGTTGTCCACATGGGTTTCGGCCGCGAAGTGGACCACCGCGTCGCTCGCGCCGACCAAGGCCTCGACCAGCGATTCGTCGTTGATATCGCCGTCGACGAGGCGGATCTCATCGCCCAGGGCCGTCAACGACTCCGCGCTCCCCGCGTAGGTCAGCGCATCCAGCACCGTGACCTCGACGTCGGGGCGGTCCCGCACCGTGCCGTGGACGAAGTTCGCACCGATGAAGCCCGCGCCGCCGGTGACCAAGAGCCGCATCAGGGGAGCCTATCGGGCGCATTTTGGAGAAGCGCGTGCCCTGCGGGTATCCTCGGAACACGGTGCGGTATTCGCGCCGACTCTTGCGTGCCCTGTCCTGGAACGAATCTTTCCTCCGGCTCACGTGTGGTCGGGCGAAGGCTGCCCGGGAATGACCAACAGCGCAAGAACAAGAATCTGTGAGGATATGGGCAAGAAAGACGGTGCCATCGAGGTCGAGGGCCGCGTGGTCGAGCCCCTTCCCAATGCGATGTTCCGCATTGAGTTGGAGAACGGTCACAAAGTACTCGCTCACATCAGCGGCAAGATGCGGCAGCACTACATCCGCATCCTGCCCGAGGACCGGGTCGTCGTGGAGTTATCGCCCTACGACCTGACCCGGGGCCGCATCGTCTACCGGTACAAGTAGCGCCCCAATCCGGCTACGACACAGCCGCGAACGACACAGACCGGCTACGACACAGGCCGGGAACGACAACTGACAAGAACTGACTAGAAGGATCAACAGGCCGTGAAGGTGAACCCGAGCGTCAAGCCGATCTGCGACAAGTGCAGGGTGATCCGTCGTCATGGCCGGGTGATGGTGATCTGCTCTGATCCCCGCCACAAGCAGCGCCAGGGGTAATCAGATCCAGACCCGACGCCGCTGCCGGCGCCGAACACAACTCAATGAAGACCTCCCAGAACCAACACTCGGATACGCCGGGTGCGCACGCCCGGAACGGAGGCCGGGCCCCGGAAACCTCCGGGATGGACTGGGAACAGACCTCCGCAGGAAAAAGAGGAACGCCGACACATGGCCCGACTAGTGGGCGTGGATCTTCCGCGCGACAAGCGCATGGAGATCGCGCTGACCTACATCTTCGGTATCGGGCGCACCCGATCCCAGGAGATCCTCGCCGCGACCGGCATTGACCGGGATCTGCGCAGCAAGGATCTCACCGACGACCAACTGACGCAGTTGCGTGAATACATCGAAGGCAACATCAAGGTCGAAGGCGACCTGCGCCGCGAGGTGCAGGCCGATATCCGTCGCAAGATCGAGATCGGCTGCTACCAGGGCCTGCGGCACCGCCGCGGGCTGCCCGTCCGCGGTCAGCGGACGAAGACCAATGCGCGTACCCGCAAGGGACCCAAGCGCACCATCGCCGGCAAGAAGAAGGCCAAGTAGACATGCCACCTGCAAAAAAGACCGGGCAAGCTTCCGCTGCCAAGAAGGGTCAGAAGACCCGCCGTAGGGAAAAGAAGAACGTCCCGCACGGTGTGGCGCATATCAAGAGCACCTTCAACAACACCATCGTGTCCATCACCGACCCCCAGGGCAACGTCATCGCCTGGGCGTCGTCCGGCCATGTCGGCTTCAAGGGGTCACGCAAGTCGACTCCCTTCGCCGCCCAGCTGGCTGCGGAGAACGCCGCCCGCAAGGCCCAGGAGCACGGTGTCAAGAAGGTCGACGTGTTCGTCAAAGGCCCGGGCTCGGGCCGGGAGACCGCGATTCGCTCGCTGCAGGCGGCCGGCCTGGAAGTCGGAGCGATTTCCGATGTCACTCCGCAGCCGCACAACGGCTGCCGTCCGCCCAAGCGGCGCCGAGTCTAGGAAGGGAAGGCACACACCATGGCTCGTTACACCGGACCAATCACTCGTAAATCGCGTCGGCTGGGCGTCGACCTCGTCGGCGGCGATCAGGCCTTCGAGAAGCGTCCCTATCCGCCCGGCCAGCACGGCCGCGCGCGGATCAAGGAGAGCGAATACCGCCAGCAGCTGCAGGAGAAGCAGAAGGCCCGCTTCACCTACGGCGTGATGGAGAAGCAGTTCCGCCGCTACTACGAAGAGGCCAACCGCTCGACCGGCAAGACCGGCGAGAACCTGTTGCGGATCTTGGAGAGCCGGCTGGACAACGTCATCTATCGGGCCGGGATGGCACGCACCCGTCGGATGGCCCGACAGCTGGTCAGCCACGGCCACTTCACGGTCAACGGCGTCAAGGTGAATGTGCCGAGCTACCGGGTGTCGCAGTACGACATCGTCGATGTTCGGGACAAATCGCTGAACACCCTGCCGTTCCAGATCTCCCGGGAGACCTCGGGCGACCGCCCGATTCCGTCCTGGCTGCAGGTCATCGGCGAGCGCCAGCGCATCCTGATCCACCAGCTGCCCACGCGCGAGCAGATTCAGGTGCCGCTCGCCGAGCAGCTCATCGTCGAGTTCTATTCCAAGTAGACCTGCGGGACATCCGTTCCGCGGCTCACCCAACGGCATCAAATAGCGGATGCCGAGAAGGAGATACCAGAAGAAATGCTGATTTCTCAGCGGCCCACCCTGGGCGAAGACGTCATCGTCGAGAACCGCTCGCAGTTCATCATCGAGCCGCTCGAGCCCGGATTCGGCTACACCCTGGGCAATTCACTGCGCCGTACGCTGCTGTCCTCGATCCCCGGCGCCGCTGTGACGAGTATCCGCATCGACGGTGTGTTGCACGAGTTCACCACCGTGCCGGGCGTCAAGGAAGATGTCACCGACATCATCCTCAACCTCAAAGGTCTCGTGGTGTCCTCAGACGAAGACGAGCCGGTCACCATGTACCTGCGCAAGCAGGGTCCCGGCGCAGTCACCGCCGGTGACATCGTGCCGCCCGCCGGCGTCACCGTGCACAACCCCGACATGCACATCGCCACCCTGAACGACAAGGGCAAACTCGAGATCGAGCTCGTCGTCGAGCGCGGCCGTGGATACGTTCCGGCGGTGCAGAACAAGGCCTCCGGCGCAGAGATCGGCCGTATTCCGGTCGATTCCATCTACTCGCCGGTGTTGAAGGTCACCTACAAGGTCGAGGCGACCCGCGTCGAGCAGCGCACCGACTTCGACAAGCTGATCCTTGATGTGGAGACAAAGAATTCCATCAGTCCGCGCGACGCACTGGCCTCTGCGGGCAAGACCCTGGTCGAATTGTTCGGGCTGGCAAGGGAACTGAACCTGGAGGCCGAAGGTATCGAGATCGGCCCGTCGCCGGCCGAGGCTGACCACATCGCTGCGTTCGGACTCCCGATCGACGACCTGGACCTGACCGTTCGCTCGTACAACTGCCTCAAGCGTGAGGGCGTGCACACCGTCGGCGAATTGGTGGCGCGCACGGAGTCCGATCTGCTGGACATCCGGAACTTTGGTCAGAAGTCCATCGACGAGGTGAAGATCAAACTCCACCAGTTGGGCCTGTCGCTGAAGGATTCCCCGGCCAGCTTCGATCCGTCGCAAATCGCGGGCTACGACGTGGCCACCGGCACCTGGAGCGCCGACGCCTCCTACGACCTCGACGCCGGCCAGGACTACGCCGAAACCGAACAACTCTGACCCATCGCCCTTCCCGGCCCACCTAGGAGATAGTCGCAATGCCCAAGCCCACCAAGGGGCCTCGCCTCGGCGGGTCGTCCTCGCACCAGAAGGCGCTGCTGGCCAACCTGGCCGCGTCGCTGTTCGAGCACGGCCGGATCACGACCACCGAGCCCAAAGCCCGGGCGCTGCGGCCCTACGCCGAGAAGCTCATCACACATGCCAAGAAGGGCACGCTGCACAACCGGCGTGAGGTGATGAAGAAGATCCGCGACAAGGACGTGGTGCACGCCCTGTTCGCCGAGATCGGTCCGTTCTTCGCCGATCGCAGCGGTGGCTACACCCGCATCATCAAGGTGGAGGCGCGCAAGGGCGATAACGCCCCGATGGCCGTCATCGAACTGGTGCGGGAGAAGACCGTCACCTCCGAAGCCGATCGGGCGCGCCGTGCGGCCACCAAGGCCGCCAAGAAGGCTGCCGCCCCGGTAGCCGCCGTCGAGACTCCACTCGAGGAGATCGAAGCCGAAGACGCGGCGATCGCCGATGCCCAGACGGCCGAAGAATCGGCCGAGGCTGACGAGTCCTGACGACGGGCCGGTGCGACTCCGGCTCGATATCGCCTACGACGGCACGGACTTCCACGGCTGGGCGGCCCAAAGCGGGGTTCGCACCGTAGCGGGGGTTCTCGACGAGGCGTTGTCGACCGTGTTTCGGTCGCCCGTGCGATTGTTCGCCGCCGGGCGCACCGACGCCGGCGTGCACGCGAGTGGTCAGGTGGCGCATACCGATATCGACTCCGGTGCGCTGAGCAACGCCTACTCGCGGGACGCCGACCATGCCGAAGGCGAGTTCGCCGCGCTGCTGCGCAGGCTCGCCCGATTCCTTCCCGACGATGTCCGGGTGCGCCAGATCAGCCGGGCACCGGCGGGATTCGACGCGCGCTTCTCAGCACTGCGCCGGCACTACGTTTATCGTTTGACGCTGGCCCCCCACGGCGCAGATCCACAGGAGTCCCGATTCGTCACACCGTGGCCGCGAGCGCTGGACATCGACGCGATGGCGACCGCGTCGCGCTCACTGCTGGGCTTGCATGATTTCGCCGCGTACTGCCGACACCGGCCGGGCGCGACGACCATCCGCGAACTGCAGCGGTTGGACTGGATCCGTAACGCAGACCTGGTCACCGCGCACGTCACCGCCGATGCCTTTTGTTGGTCGATGGTGCGGTCATTGGTAGGCGCGCTGCTTGCGGTCGGCGAGGGCCGGCGCGAACCAGGCTGGTGCGCAACGCAATTGGCCGCCAGAGAGCGCTCCGGTGATTTTGCGGCTGCCCCCGCCCGAGGGCTCACCCTCATGGCGGTCGACTACCCCCCCGACGAAGAATTGGCTGCGCGCGCTGCTGTGACCCGGGACGTACGTTCCGGCGACTAGAGGCGAGCCGCGGCGAAGGTGGCGGCTTGGTCAACCAGGCCGGAGTCAATGTAGGCAGGTTGCAGGTGAGCCGACCATTTGCCGACGAAGTCTCCGATGGGGTCGTCGGGATTGAGGCCCCCACTGCAGATCGGGTCGGTTTCGGTGCACAGGTCGATGGTCTTGCCGCCATACAGGGGACTGATTTCGGATACCGGACCGAAGAAGGGAATGGTTCCGTTGCCGAACAATGCCACCGCAGCGATGCGGTCGCTCATCTCAGGCGGCAGCGGATTGGTGTAACCGAACATCGCCGTGGAAGCGCCGAGCACGATGTCCGCGACCGCGGCACCGAGGGAGTAGCCGCCCAGCACCATGGCGGTGCCGGGGCAGTTGGCCGCCACAAAGGTGATGCGGTTGCTCATGTCGTTGGCACCCTCGATGACCTCGGTATCCGCCGGGTAGTTCACGGCGTAGGAGCCGACACTTTTGGCGGTCTTCGACCGCAGGGCATCGACGAACGCGTTGCCGACCTGTCCGGCGCCCGGTGGCTCGCTTCGACCTCGGGCGAAGATCACCTCGACCTGCGGGCACGGTGCGGCCGACGCGGGCGGGGCGAGCCACAGGGCCGCGGCGCCGGAGATCACCGACACCACAGTGCTCACCCGTCTCACGTGCATCACGTCATCCTAGCTGGAGCCCCGATCCCGCCGCCAAGGGCAGATTCATGCGGCTCAGAGCAAGCTGGACACAAATCCGGCAGCCTGGCCCACCAGGGGAGTCTTCTCGTAACTGGTGTGCGCGAACGGATTGCGGCCCTGAGAGCAGATCGGGTCGCCGTCGTTACACAAATCGATCCCCTTGCCGGCGAAGGGCATCATCGCGATCGAGACCGGCTTGCCGAATTTGGCGGAGGGATTCCCGAACACCGCCACCGCCGCCACCTTGTCGGCGAGCATCGGTGGCAGCGGTGGCGCCGATCCGATTTCGCCGACCTTGTCACCCAACGGCGGAATGCCCACCAACATATCGACCACTGCCGCGCCCTGGGAATAGCCACCGAGAACGTACCGGGTCGACGGGCACTGCTGCGACATCGCCGCGATCCGATTGGTGGCGTCGGCGGCGCCGTCGGCGGCGGCCAGGAAGTCGTAGGTGGCCGGATAGTTGACGCCGTAGATGCCGAGGCTGCGCCCGCCGAGTTGAGGCGCCAACTGGCTGGCGAGTGCCTGCCCCACCCGACCGGCTCCCACCGGTTCGCTGGTGCCGCGGGCGAAGATCAATTCCACGTCCGGGCATGGCGCGCTGTGTGCGGTGGGCGCGGCAGCAATGAGTGCCGCCGGCGCGGCAGCGGTCAGGAGCGCGGTGAGGATTCGCATTGGCCCCGGTCCTAGAGCAGTCCGGCGACAAACGCGGCGGCTTGGCTGGTGAGTCCGTCCGGGCCATAGCTGCGATGAGCTGGGACGTCATTGCCGTTCGAGCACACCGGGTCACCGGCGTTGCAGAGATCGATCGCGCGGGTGCCGTAGACCGGACTCGATGTCAGTGGCAGGCCGATCCTTGCCGTCGGGTTGCCGAAAACCGCCACTGCCGCCACACGGTCGGGGACGTTGGGCGGAAGTGGATTAGTGAAACCGATCGCCGGGAAGGGCACCGAGGTGATGATGTCCATGACCGCCGCGCCCTGGGAGTAGCCGCCCAGCACCAGCCTGGTGCCGGGACAGTTGTTCACGACGTTCTGAATGTGGGCGCTGGCGTCATTGGCGCCGTCGGCGGCGGTCAGAAAGTCGTAGCTGGCGGGGTAGTTCACGCCGTAGACCCCCACGCTGCGGTTGCCGACCCGGGCCGCCAGATCGCTGACGAATGCCTCGCCGACACGTCCGATTCCAGGCAGTTCGCTGGTACCGCGGGCGAACACCACTTCGATGTCGTTGCACACCACTGCGTTGGCGGGTGGCGCTGAGGGCAGTGCGCTGATGATCGCGGCGGCAGCGAGGAAGGTAGCCGCACCTGCGCAAGTGCGGAGGGACACGGTTGACGTCACGCAACGATCGTACAGATGCGGCGGCGGGGGACCCCGCCTGTGGATTCCCGGCGTGCCCCGGGTTCGGAGAGCCCTATTTTGAGGCGGTGGTGACGACCATCGGGGTGCCGCGATCAACCGCTGTCACGGTCGTCGAAGTCGGCCCCGCAGGCGTGCAGGTGTTGCGTGGCCGCTCGGCCGCTCGGCCCGACGAGGCGATGGTGTCGGCGGTCCTCGACGGGATCGACGACGACGTGGCACTGTTCGACGAGCGACCGGTCGCGGTCGCCGCACTCATGCGCGCGATGATGTCGTCGATCCTGGGCGATTCCCGGGATCCGGTGGTGATCGTGCACCCGTCCTGGTGGTCGCGAGCGCGGATCGACCTCGTCGTGCGGTCGTCGGGCACGACCCGGAAGGTGGTTGCGGTCAGCCGGTCCGAGGTTGCCCGCGCGGCCGGCCTGGTCGGACCGGTCATCGAGATCGCCGAGGAGTTCGTGGCTGTGGCTGGTCCGGGACTGCGGGTGTTCGGCCGTGGGAACATCGAGTCGGTTGCAGCGGTTGCGGCGGAGTCCGACCAGTGCGGCGATGTTCTCCTCGATGCCCCAGCCGGGATCGCCGGGTCGGCCCAGACCGCGGAGAGGCTTCGGGTCGCCCTGGCGGCCCGCGGTCGGTCTGCCCGTGACGTCGACGTCGCCGCGATCGCCGGAGCCGTCCCCGCCCGGCGACGCATTCGCGGACTCGTCGCGGCGTTCCTGGTCGCGTCGGGGGTGTTGGTAGCCCTGGTTCTGCCCGTTGGGCGTGAGTTGGGTCTGTCCGGGGGGCGCGAGTTGGTCGGTGCCACCATCGCGACGCTGCGCCCCGACGGCGGTGCACCGGCACCGGCGGCGGTGAACCTGGTGGAGGGCCGGATCGTGGTCGAGGTTCCGTCGCACTGGAACATCGAACGGGTGCGGTCCGGGTCTGGGTCCCGGCGGGTGCAGGTGGACTCACCCACCGATGCCGACGTCGCCCTGCACATCACCGCGGCCTACGCGCCGGGCAGCACCCTGGCCCAGGCCGCCGAGGTTCTCGGCGATGCGGTCGCCGCTGCGACCCCGGGGGTTTTCGTCGGCTTCCGCCCGGCCGTCGAGGTGGCCGGACGTCCGGCGGTGACCTACCGGGAGGTGCGGGCCGGACGCGTCGTCGACTGGTCGGTGGTGCTGTCCGGGTCGACCCGGATTGGCATCGGCTGCCAAAGCGCCCCGGGTGAGGAGGACGTCGTCCGCGGTCCGTGCGAGCAGGCGGTGCGCAGCGCGCGCGAACTGGGAACCCCCGGCGGACCCTGAGCGTCCTACTCGGTAGGGGTGGCGCTCCGACCGCTGGGCGGTCCCGACGGAGGAGAGCCGTCGGGACCGCCCAACGGTTGGCTGGGCGGCCGTTTTGACCTGCACGGATCGTCGCAGGTAGGCTCAACCTTCGGCATGCGGTGCAACGCGGGCTCGCTCGCGGGGTAAGCCGGGGTCTCGGGTCAGTGCTGGTCGCCGAGTTCTCCCGCCGTCGATGCCCGGCCGGCACCCGGGTCTGCCGGGATCCACCCGAAACAGGAGAGGTAACCGCTGTGTCCACGTACACGCCGAAGGCCGGTGACACCACGCATGCGTGGTACGTCATCGACGCCACCGACGTGGTGCTCGGCCGACTTGCGGTCGCTGCAGCCAATCTGCTGCGCGGCAAGCACAAGCCGACATTCACGCCCAACGTCGATGGTGGCGATTTCGTCATCGTCGTCAACGCCGACAAGGTCGCCATCGGAGGCGACAAGCTCAACAACAAGATGGCGTACCGCCACTCGGGTTATCCCGGCGGTCTGCGCGCGCGCACCGTGGGAGAAGAGATGCAGAAACATGCCGACCGTGTCGTCGAGAAGGCGATCGTCGGCATGCTCCCGCACAACAAACTGAGTCGGCAGATCCAGAAGAAGTTGAAGGTCTACACCGGTCCGGATCATCCGCATTCCGCGCAGCAGCCGATTCCGTTCGAGATCAAGCAGGTGGCCCAGTGACTGACGACAACGTGACCGACGAGAACGGGACCGAAGCGCCCGCGGCAACCGAAGCACCGACGGCAACCGAAGCGCCCGCGGCAACCGAACCGCCGACGGCAACTGAAGCGTCCGCGGCAACCGAAGCGCCCGCGGCAACTGAAGCGCCGACGGCAACTGAAGCGCCGCCCAAGCGGCGGGAGCCGGTGGTCATGGATCAGCCGATCCAGACCGTCGGCCGCCGCAAGGAGGCCGTGGTGCGGGTTCGGCTGATGCCGGGCACCGGGCAGTTCAACCTCGACGGTCGCAGCCTGGAGAACTACTTTCCCAACAAGGTGCACCAGCAGCTCATCAAGGCGCCGCTGGTGATCGTCGATCGGGTGGACAGCTTCGACATCCACGCCCACCTCGACGGCGGTGGCCCCTCCGGCCAGGCCGGCGCGCTGCGGCTGGCGATCGCGCGTGCATTGATCCTGGTACAGCCCGAGGATCGGCCGGCGCTGAAGAAGGCCGGCTTTCTCACCCGCGATCCGCGTGCCATTGAGCGTAAGAAGTACGGCCTGAAGAAGGCCCGTAAGGCGCCGCAGTACAGCAAGCGCTGAGTCGGCACCTTCATGGGCCGATTATTCGGAACCGACGGCGTGCGGGGCGTCGCCAACCGCGACCTGACCGGGGAGCTAGTTCTGGCTCTCGGTTCGGCCGCGGCCCGGCGCCTCGCGCGGCCCGATGGGTCTGATAAGCCCGATCAGCCGGCCAAACGCAGCACGGCGGTCGTCGGCCGCGATCCCCGAGCCAGCGGTGAAATGCTGGAGGCGGCGATGATTGCCGGGCTCACCAGTGAGGGCGTGGACGTCCTGCGCGTGGGCGTGCTGCCGACCCCGGCAGTGGCGCACCTGACCGCCGCCTACGGGGCCGATTTCGGCGTGATGATCTCGGCGTCACACAACCCGATGCCGGACAACGGCATCAAGATTTTCGGCCCCGGTGGTCACAAACTCGATGATGACGCCGAGGACCGTATCGAGGAGTTGCTTGCCCAGGGTCCCGGGTTGCGTCCGGTGGGCGCCGGACTCGGCCGGGTGCTTCCAGCGCCGGACGCGCTCGACCGCTATCTTGCCCACATCGCCGCCGCCGGCATCGAACTCGGCGGACTCACCGTCGTGGTCGACTGCGCCAACGGCGCGGCGTCGACGGCCGCCCCGCGCGCCTATGCCGCGGCCGGAGCGCGAGTGATCGCGATCAGCGCCGAACCGGACGGGCTCAACATCAACGACGGCTGCGGCTCGACTCATCTTGCCCAGTTGCAGTCTGCGGTCGTGGACCACGGTGCCGATCTGGGGCTGGCTCACGACGGTGACGCCGACCGGTGCCTGGCGGTGGATGCCGGTGGTCAGGTCATCGATGGTGACGCGATCATGACGGTACTGGCATTGGCCATGCAGGAGTCCGGCGAACTCAGCGCCAGCACCCTGGTCACAACGGTCATGAGCAATCTCGGCCTACATCTGGCGATGCGCGAGGCGGGGATCGAGGTCCGCACAACCGGTGTGGGGGACCGCTATGTGCTTGAGGAACTACGGTCCGGCGGTTACAGCCTGGGTGGAGAGCAGTCCGGACACATCGTGATGCCCGCATTCGGGACTACCGGGGACGGCCTCGTCACCGGCCTGCGACTGATGTCCCGGATGGCGCAGACCCAGTTGTCGCTGGCCGCGTTGGCTGCGCCCATGCGGTCGATTCCACAGGTACTGATCAATGTCGAGGTCGCCGACAAGGCCACTGTCGCACAGGCTCCCGCAGTGCGCAGCGCCGTCGCGCAAGCCGAGGCCGAACTCGGTGATACCGGCCGAATCCTGTTGCGGCCCTCAGGGACCGAACAGCTCGTTCGTGTCATGGTGGAGGCGTCCGATGAGGACACCGCTCGGCAGGTTGCCGATCGGGTCGCGAAGTCGGTCAGCGCCGAGGGCTGAGTCCGACCGGTTCGGCGGAACCGCGGGTAGCTCCGCTGCGTCATACCCGTTATGGGAATAACGTCGGTCGACCCGGCCGCACTGCGGGCGGCAGCGCTGCGGATGGACACCGCCGCCGACATCGTGCTCGGGATTCTCCGCGCACACCTTGCCGACCTGAGGTTCGACGCCGTTGCGGCGGGCCGCGACTATGGCGCGGCGGGGGCTGCGGTCCGGGAAGTTCTCGACCGCCTGGTCGCGGATGTGACCCAATGGGCCGTCGCGGCCCGTGAGACCGGTGCAGCGCTGCGCGTCGGAGCCGACCGGTACGGCGACGCCGAATCGCGCGCAGTTGCAGCGCTGATATGACATCCGATGGCGGGGTACGGCTCGCCCTGGAGGCACTGCAATCCGACGGTGCTGCACTGACAGCCGCGGCCGATGCAGCCGAGGAAGCACTTGGGGTCCAGCGCGGGGCACTGGATCTGCTGGTGGAGGGGTGGCGTAGCGATGCCGGCGCCGGTGCCGTTGACTTCGTATCGCGGAATTGTGCTGCGGCGGCAGACATTGTGACGGCATTGCGGGGTGCAGCCGTTGTGTTGGGGTCACTCTCGGAGAACTTGGGAGTGCTGGCGGACGCGGAGGACGAGGCGCCGCTGCCGGACGACGTCAACGGCGACTCGTACCCGCCGCTAGACCCCAGCGAACCGATAGACCCCAGCGACCCGAGCGACCCGAGCGACCCGAGCGACCCGAGGGACCGGGCGGTCGGTGCGGCCTATGGCGACGCCTCCAACCGGCTCGGTGAGCTCCCGATGTCTCAGTTCGCGGCGCCCATGCCGCCGCCGGCGGTGCCGCCCGGGGTGCCGGCGTTGCCCAATCTCGGTGGCGCACTGACCGGACTGATCGCCCAGATCGCCGAGGCGCTGGGCTCCTACTCCGAATTGGACTCGGAGTTGGACTCCGAATTGGACCCGGAGTTGGACTCCGAATTGGACCCGGAATTGGACCCGGAGTTGGACTCCGAACCGGAACCGGAACCGGAACCCGAACCCGAGACGGAACCGGAACCTGACGCCGAGCCCGAGCCCGAGCCCGACCCCGACCCTGAACCCGACCCCGATCCTGAGCCCGAGCCGGAACCTGAGCCCGAACCCGAACCCGTACCCGCACCCGCACCCGAGCCGGGGAACGCCCCCGCTCCTCTGGCCGCCGAGTCCGCGGACACCGACACCCCGTGCGAGATCGCCGCGGACGAACTTCCGCAGATCGGCAGTTGAGGCGGCTCAGTGCACCAACCGCTGCAGTTGTTCGACGAAGTCGATGTACTCGGTCGCGTCAGCGGTGACGGGAGAGGCCAGCAGAGTTGTCACACCCGCTTCGGCGAAGGCGGCGATCCGCTCCTTGACGTAACCGCGCGGGCCGATCAGCGACACGTTGCGCACCAATTCGTCGGGCACCGCCGCGATCGCCTCTTCCTTGCGTCCCGACAGATACAACTCCTGGATGCGATCGGCGGCGTCGCCGAACCCGTACCGGGTGGCGACGTTGTGGTAGAAGTTCTTTCCCTTGGCTCCCATGCCGCCGATGTACAGCGCCAGTTGGGGTTTGGCCCAGTTCAGTCGTTCCTCGACGTTGTCTCCGATAGCCAGCGAAACACCCACCATCACGTCGAGGTCACCCAGTGCGGGGTCGCGCTTGGCCGTTCCGGCCCGCAGTGCGTCACCCCAGACCAGGTCGGCTCGCTCGGGGTAGAAGAACACCGGTTGCCAACCCTGGGCGATCTCCGCCGTCAGGGCGACGTTCTGCGATCCCAGCGAGGCGATGTGAATCGGGATCTGTTCGCGCACCGGATGATTGATCAGACGCAGCGGCTTGCCCAGCCCGGTACCGCGATCCGGCGGCAAGGGAATCTGATAATTGCGGCCCTGATGGGAGACTTTCTCTCGGCGCCACACCTGTCGGCAGATCTCAACGACCTCCCGGGTACGGCCCATCGGCGCGTCGAACGGCACGCCGTGGAAACCCTCCATCACCTGTGGACCCGACGTCCCGATACCCAACCGAAAGCGGCCATCACTGACGTAGTCCAGTCCGGCGGCCGTCATCGCCAGCAGGGTCGGGGTGCGGGTGTAGATCGGGAAGACGCCGGATCCCAGTTCGATGGTCGAGGTCCGCGCCGCGAGATAACCCAACTGACTCACCGCGTCGTAGGAATAGGCCTCGGCAACCAGGACGACATCGACGCCGTGGGACTCCACGACGACGACCTGCTCGACCGACTCCTTGAAACCGCCGGCGTAGGACAGGAAAACCCCGGTGCGCATAACGCCGGACGCTACCGGAACAGTGCGACGATGCGGTCCTCGTGGGTGACCGCCGGGGCATCGGGGTCGGGCAGGGCGGTGTGCGGCAACTCGGCGTCGGTGTCAGCGAATTCACGGTAGGTCTCGTCGCCGGTCAGGTGGAACAGGAAGAAGCCGGTGAGCAATGCCCGCACGGTCTTCTGCGTGCGCGAACTCGGTCCCGGGAAACCAAGCAGTCGCAGCGCGCGGCGTTTTTCGGCCAGGCCCGTCGCGTTGGCTTTGTCGATCACCCGAAGTACAGCGCCGTCCCAGGACTGCGCGACCTCTAGGGCATCGGTGCGCAGCGACTTCCGATCATCGGGGGTGGCCAGCACCAAACCCGGGATAGCCAGGGTCGCCGCGCATTCCTGCGCCGACGGTGTGGTGACCGACGGGAAAACGGCCGCCACGGCCGTGGCCCGGCCACCAGCCGCGGCGAACACCGCTGCCGCGGCGCCGAATCCATGCCCGGCCAGGCCGAGCTTCTGCGCATTCACGCTGATCTCACCGGAGCCCAGTCGCACACCGGTGATCACGTCCAGGGTGGCGCCGAGATCGGCGGCCAGCGTCAGCACCGAGGGGGCCAGACCGCGCTGGGTGTCCGGCGCGGCCGTGACGATGCCCCAACTCGCCAGGTGCTCACAGGTATCGGCGTAATGGCCGGCCTCGGTGAGCCAATCGTGGCCGAAGGCCACCGCGGGCAGTCCCAAGCCCGATGCGGGGGTGTACACAGCACCGGGAATGCCGGCAAACCCCAGGTCACCGCGCAGCACTCGATGCGGTCCGGGCCGGGTCAGCGCGGCGAAGAGCTTGCGGTTGCGGCGAGCCACCCTGCGACGGTAGCCCACAGGGCCGGGGGTGCCGGAGGACTACCCTGGATACTCGTGTGCGGAATCGTGGCGTACGTGGGGCACCGTCCCGCCCGTGAGGTCGTCGTCGACGCCCTGCGCAGGATGGAGTACCGGGGCTATGACTCCGCCGGACTGGCCATCCTCGACGGGCAGGGCGGGCTCGTGGTTTGCCGTCGGGCCGGCCGCCTGGCCAATCTGGAGTCCGCGCTGGCCCAGTCCGACGCCAGCCAGTCCGACTCCAGCCAGTCCGACTCCAGCCAGTGGAGTGGAACGGCCGGCATCGGCCACACCCGCTGGGCCACCCACGGCCGCCCTACCGACCGCAACGCGCACCCGCATCGCGACGCCGCCGGTGACTTCGCCGTGGTGCACAACGGAATCATCGAGAATTACGCCGCGCTGCGCGGCGAACTTGAGGCCGACGGCGTGGAGTTCACCAGCGACACCGACACCGAGGTCGCCGTGCATCTGGTGGCCCGCGCCTATCGCGAGGGTGCCACCGCCGGGGATTTCGTCGGCTCGGCGCTGGCGGTCGTGCGGCGACTCGAAGGCCATTTCACACTGGTCTTCGCCCATGCCGACGATCCCGGCACCATCGTGGCTGCGCGGCGTTCGACGCCACTGGTCGTCGGGATCGGCGACGGTGAAATGTTCCTGGGTTCCGATGTCGCGGCGTTCATCTCTTACACCCGCGACGCCGTCGAACTCGGCCAGGACCAGGCTGTGGTGATCACCGCGGATGGCTACCGGATTACTGACTTCGACGGCAATGACGCCTCCGACCATGCTCGTCCTTTCCATATCGACTGGGATCTCTCGGCTGCCGAGAAGGGCGGCTATGACTACTTCATGCTCAAGGAGATCGCCGAGCAGCCTGCTGCGGTTGCCGACACCCTGCTCGGCCACTTCGTCGGCGGCCGCATCGTGTTGGATGAGCAGCGGCTGTCCGACCAGGAGTTGCGCGAGGTCGACAAGGTCTTCATCGTCGCCTGCGGCACCGCTTTCCATTCCGGCCTGTTGGCCAAGTACGCCATCGAGCACTGGACTCGGCTCCCGGTGGAAGTCGAGTTGGCCAGCGAATTCCGTTATCGCGACCCGGTTCTGGACCGCGGCACGCTGGTGATTGCGATATCCCAGTCCGGCGAAACCGCAGACACCCTGGAGGCGGTGCGGCATGCCAAGGAGCAGAAGGCGAAGGTGCTGGCCATCTGCAATACCAACGGCAGCCAGATCCCGCGCGAGGCCGATGCCGTCCTCTACACCCGCGCCGGGCCGGAGATCGGCGTGGCGGCAACCAAGACATTTCTGGCCCAGCTCGCCGCGAATTACCTTGTCGGCCTAGCACTGGCCCAGGCCCGCGGAACCAAGTACCCCGACGAGGTGGCGCACGAATTTCGTGAACTGGAGTCGATGCCTGCCCTGGTCGAACAGGTACTCGCGCACTGCGATTCGGTGGCCGAACTCGGTCGGCGTTTCGCCGATTCGTCGACCGTGCTATTCCTTGGTCGCCACGTCGGTTACCCGGTCGCACTTGAGGGGGCGCTCAAGCTCAAGGAATTGGCCTACATGCACGCCGAGGGTTTCGCGGCCGGTGAACTCAAGCACGGCCCTATTGCACTGATCGAGGACGGTCTGCCGGTCATCGTGGTGATGCCCTCACCCAAGAACGTGCTGCACGGCAAAATGCTCAGCAACATCCGGGAGATCCAGGCCCGCGGCGCGGTCACGATCGTCATCGCTGAAACCGGCGACGACACGGTGCGGCCCTATGCCGATCACATGATCGAAATCCCTTCGGTGTCAACGCTTTTTCAACCGCTGCTCTCGACGATCCCGTTGCAGGTGTTCGCGGCGTCGGTAGCTCGGGCACGTGGTTACGATGTCGACAAACCGCGTAACCTCGCCAAGTCCGTCACCGTGGAATAGCGCCCGATGCGCTACTACTACTCCGCTGATCAGATCCGTGCGGCCGAAGCGCCCCTACTGGCCAGCTTGGCCGATGGAGTCCTGATGCGCCGCGCCGCAACAGGTTTGGCCAACGCCGTCGCTGTCGAACTGCGCAAGCGCACCGCAGGCGTTGCCGGCCGCCGGATCTGCGCCATCGCGGGCACCGGCAACAACGGCGGGGATGCACTGTGGGCGGCGACCTTGCTGCGACGCCGTGGTGTGGCGGCCGACGCGATCCTGCTCGCCCCGCAGCGCACCCACCCGGGCGCCCTGGCCGCGTTCCGCGGCGCCGGTGGCCGGGTGGTCGCGACGCCCGATCACGCAACCGATCTGGTGCTCGACGGTGTCGTGGGCATCTCCGGGCAGGGCCCACTGCGGCCGGAGGCGGCGCAGCTTTTCGAGGCCGTTTGGGACGCCGGCATCCCGGTTGTCGCGGTCGATGTCCCCAGTGGCGTTGATGTTGCGACCGGGTCGGTTGTCGGGCCGGCGGTACGTGCCGCGCTCACCGTGACCTTCGGTGGCCTCAAACCCGTGCACGCCCTCGCTGACTGCGGCCGGGTCGAGGTCGTCGATATCGGCCTGGACCTTCACCCCACCGATCTGATGAGTCTCGACGCCGCCGACGTCCGGGCCTGCTGGCCGATACCCGGGCCCCGCGACGACAAGTACACCCAGGGGGTCGTGGGCATCCTGGCTGGTTCGCCGGCCTATCCCGGGGCGGCGGTGCTGTGCACCGGTGCCGCCGTGGCCGCGACCTCCGGCATGGTCCGTTACGCCGGTGCCGCAGCGGCCGAGGTGGTGTCACACTGGCCGGAGGTCGTCGTCGCGCCCGGCGCATCGGTGGCCGGTCGGGTCCAGGCCTGGGTCGTCGGTCCGGGCCTGGGCACCGACGCGGCGGCATTGGATGCGCTGACGGTCGCCCTCGACAGCGACGTTCCGGTGATCATCGATGCCGACGGGTTGACACTGCTCGCGGCGCATCCGCAACTGGTGATGGGCCGGCAGGCGCCGACCGTGCTGACCCCGCACGCCGGGGAATACACCCGGTTGGCCGGCGAACCTCCGGGCGCCGACCGGGTCGCGGCCGCCCGCCGACTCGCGCAGGAGTTCGGCGTGACCGTGCTGCTCAAAGGCAACGTCACCGTCGTCGCCTCCGAACAGGCGACGTACCTCAATCCGGCCGGCGGGTCCTGGGCGGCCACCGCCGGATCGGGCGATCTGTTGTCCGGCATCATCGGCGCGCTGCTCGCGGCCGGGCTGCACCCGGCACGGGCCACCGCCGCCGCGGCCTTCGTGCACGCCCGCGCGGCCAACGCCTCGGCCGCCGATCCGGGACCGGTGTCCGCGCCGACTTCGGCCTCGCGCATCCTTACCCATATCCGCCACGCGATCGCCACTTTGTGAGTCCACCAGGAGAAAAGCCCATGCCGCACGTGAAATACCGGTCCCCGTCCATCGCACCCGCCTACACCGGCCGGCTAGCCACCAATCCGATCCCGTCGCTGCGGCTTCCCGATGAGGCGATGGAACCCGCCGCGGCCTACCGGTTCATCCACGACGAGTTGATGCTCGATGGGAGTTCACGGCTGAACCTCGCCACCTTCGTGACCACCTGGATGGATCCGGAGGCCGAGAAGTTGATGGCCGAGACGTTCGACAAGAACATGATCGACAAGGACGAGTACCCGGCGACCGCGGCGATCGAATCACGCTGCATCTCGATGGTCGCGGATCTTTTCCACGCCGAGAATCTGCGCGACGACGACGCCGCCAGCGCGATCGGCGCGTCCACGGTGGGCTCCTCGGAGGCGGTGATGCTGGCTGGTCTGGCACTGAAGTGGCGCTGGCGGCAGCGGGTGTCCGGTACCGACAAGGACGCCTGGAAGACTCGCACGCCGAACCTGGTGATGGGTTCGAACGTGCAGGTGGTGTGGGAGAAGTTCTGTCGCTACTTCGACGTCGAGCCGCGGTATCTGCCGATGGCGCAGGACCGCTACGTGATCACCCCCGAGCAGGCTGTCGAGGCCGTCGACGTCGACACCATCGGGGTGGTCGGAATTCTGGGCACCACCTACACCGGTGAACTCGAGCCGATCGCCGAGATCTGTGCGGCGCTGGACACACTCCAGCAGGACACCGGACTCGATGTTCCGGTGCACGTCGACGCCGCCAGTGGCGGATTCGTCGTCCCCTTCCTTCAGCCCGATCTCAAATGGGACTTCCGGTTGCCACGGGTGGCGTCGATCAACGTCAGTGGGCACAAGTACGGGTTGACCTATCCCGGGGTCGGATTCGTGGTGTGGCGCAACTCCGATCAACTCCCCGAGGAACTGGTATTCAAGGTCAACTACCTCGGCGGCGATATGCCGACCTTCACCCTCAACTTCTCCAAGGGCGGCAATCAGGTCGTCGGCCAGTACTACAACTTCCTCCGGATGGGTCGGGCCGGTTACACCAGCGTCATGAACTGTCTCTCCGACACCGCTCGCTGGCTTTCGGACAAACTGATCGAGTCCGAGCACTTCGATGTCATCTCCGACGGATCCCAGATCCCGGTGGTGGCGTTCAAGCTGTCCGGTGACTTCGGCTACAACGAGTTCGACGTCTCCGCTGCGCTACGGATCTACGGCTGGCAGGTGCCGGCCTACACCATGCCCGAGGGTGCCGAAAACATCGCGGTGTTGCGGGTGGTGGTGCGCGAGGGGTTCTCTGCCGACCTGGCTCGCTCGCTGTGGGAGGACCTGCGCGCGGTGATCGACCATCTGGCCGAGATCAAGCCGGGTGGTCACTTCACCGAGGAGCGGTTCGCTCACTAGCCTGCCTGCGCGTGGGACGGGGCGCGTGGGACGGGGCGCAGGGGACGGGGCGCATGGGAGAATGCTCTTCGGTGACATGAGCATGCAAACCACAGGATCGATACCGGCCAGACACGCCCAGACCCTCGCGGTCAACGGCCGGGCTGTCGTCGACCTTGATGCCATCGCGCACAACGTGTCGGTGCTGCTCACCCATGCCGGTCCGGCCGAAGTGATGGCGGTGGTCAAGGCCGACGGGTACGGCCACGGCGCCGCCGCAGTCGCCCGCACCGCGATCGCGGCCGGTGTGGCCGAACTCGGTGTCGCCACCATCGCCGAAGCTCTGGCACTGCGGGCGGAGGGCATCACCGCCCCGGTGCTGGCTTGGCTGCATGCCCCCGGAACCCAATTCGATCTGGCGCTGAACGCCGACGTGGGAATCGGTATCTCCGCGCTGCATCAGATCGAGGATCTCCTTGCCGCGGTGGCGCGTACCGGCCGCACTGCGCAGGTCACGATCAAGGTCGACACCGGCCTGAACCGCAACGGCGTCGGCTCGCGAGAGTACCCGGATGTACTCGATGCTCTTGCGCGGGCAGTTGCCAGTGACGCGATCCGGGTCCGGGGCATCATGTCGCATCTGGCCAGTGGCGACGAACCCGACAACCCCCTCAATGATGCTCAGGGGCAACGGTTCACCGAAATGCTTGCCGAGGCCCGTAGGCGTGGAGTTGATTTCGAGGTGGCTCATCTGTCGAACTCGCCATCGACGATGACCCGGCCAGATTTCGGCTTCGACATGGTGCGCCCGGGGATCGCGGTGTACGGGCTGAGCCCGATACCGAACCGCGGCGACATGGGGTTGCGGCCGGCCATGACGCTGACCTGCCCGGTGGCGATGGTCAAATCGGTGCGGGCCGGGGACGGCATTTCCTACGGCCACACCTGGATCGCCCCGGTCGACACGACCGTCGCACTGCTGCCGATCGGATACGCCGACGGCGTCTACCGGTCGCTGAGCGGCCGCCTGAATGTGATGATCAATCAGCGGTTGCGGCCAGGCGTCGGCCGGATCTGTATGGACCAGTTCGTCGTGGATCTGGGCCCTGGGCCGACTGATGTCACCGAGGGTGATGAGGCGATTCTGTTCGGGCCGGGCGAGGTTGGTGAGCCAACCGCACAGAACTGGGCCGACCTGCTCGGAACGATTCACTACGAGGTGGTCACCAGCCCGCGCGGCCGGGTGCTGCGCAGCTTCACCGGACGCGGTGTCGATGGCCGATAAGCCCGAGTCCGCGTCGCGCGGGAAAGCCCTGCTGGGCGCCGGCGGAAAAGCCGGACTGCTGGCCGGTGTCGCGGGCATCAGCACCGTCGCCGGCTTGTCGGCCACCAAGGCCCTGCGGCGGCGCCGCCTGATCAACGACGTCTACGAGGGCGAGGACTTCAAACTGCTCGACGCCGACCGTGGCTGTGTCGTCACCACCCCGGACGGCACGTCATTGGTGGTGCGCGAGGTCGGCCCGGTAACCGCACCCCTGACGATCGTGTTCGCGCACGGATTCTGCGTGCGGATGGGCTCCTTCCACTTCCAGCGCACCGCACTCGCCGCGCCCCGGGGTGATCAGGTCCGGGGTGATCAGGTCCGGATGGTGTTCTACGACCAGCGCGGACATGGGCAGTCCGGATCGGCGGCGACCGAGACCTACACCGTCCCGCAACTGGGCCTGGACCTGGAAACCGTTCTGGCGGTGATGGTTCCGGTCGGTCCGGTGGTCCTGGTGGGCCATTCGATGGGTGGTATGACGGTGCTGTCCCACGCCCGGCAGTTCCCGCAGCGCTATCCCGGCCGCGTCGTCGGAGCCGCGCTGATCTCCTCTGCCGCGGAGGGCCTGTCCCGCTCCCCACTGGGTGAGGCTCTGCAGAACCCGGCTTTGGAGGCGGTGCGGTTCGCCGCCCGGTACGCGCCCGGAGCCGTGCACCGAACCCGGGGGGCGATCCGGTCGCTGATTCGGCCGATTATCCGTGATGCCTCATTCGGCGGCGCCGATGTCAGTCCACGCCTTGTCGAGTTCTCCCAGGCCATGATCCACGGCACCGACGTCGCCACCCTGGTGGAGTTCCTGCACGCCCTCGAGGTGCACGATGAGACTGCGGCCCTGCCGGTTCTGGCTCGGATCCCGACGCTGATCGCCTGCGGTGGTCGCGATCTGCTCACCCCGGCGAAGTATTCGGAGGAGATGGCCGCGGTGCTGCCCGATTCGGAATTGGTGATCGTCCCCGGGGCCGGACACCTAGTGCAGTTGGAGGCACCGGATGTCATCAACGACGCGCTGCTTAGGCTGGTGGAACGGTCGCGTGACTGAGTCCCGCACCGAACCCGGTACTGCCTCGCTGGCCACCGCGGAGGACACCCTCGCACTCGGTGAGCGACTCGGCCGGCAACTACGGGCCGGTGATGTCGTCGTGCTGTCCGGTCCGCTGGGCGCCGGAAAGACCGCCCTGGCAAAGGGGATTGCCCTCGGTATGGACGTCGAGGGCCCGGTCACTTCACCGACCTACGTGCTGGCACGGCTGCACCGGGCGAGGCGGCCCGACCGTCCCGCGATGGTGCACGTCGACGTGTACCGGCTGCTTGACAGCGGGACCGACCTCCTCGCCGAACTGGACTCCCTGGATCTTGACACCGACCTCGACGATGCCGTCGTCGTCGTTGAGTGGGGCCGGGGTGTGGCCGAGCGACTGTCGGATCATCATCTCGATGTGACCCTGCAGCGCGGGGCCTCCGGCGAGACCCGAACGGCGAGCTGGCAGTGGAACCGGCAGTGACCCGCATCGTGCTGGCCATCGACACCGCCACCCCGGCGGTGATCGCCGGGGTGTTGAGTCGCGAGGAATCGGGGAGGATCACCGAACTCGCGCAACGGGTCTGTGTGGACGTCCATGCTCACGCGGAGTTGCTGACACCGAATGTGATTGCGGCACTGGCGGATGCGAGCGTGCCGATGTCTGCCATCGATGCCGTCGTGGTGGGTTGCGGACCGGGACCATTTACCGGTCTGCGGGTCGGGATGGCCACTGCGGCGGCCTACGGTCATGCGTTGGATGTGCCGGTGTTCGGGGTGTGTTCGCTCGACGCCATCGGCGGACAGACGCGCGGTGAGGTGCTAGTGATCACCGACGCGCGCCGCCGGGAGGTGTACTGGGCCCGCTACCGCGATGGCGTGCGCATCGACGGCCCCGGTGTGGACGCGCAGGCCGATGTCCCAGTCGGCGGCGGCGAACTGGTGGCCTTCGCCCAGCCGTCGCCGGCCGGACTGGTCGCTGCCGTTGCCGACTGGGAGGTCGCTCCGCTTCCTCTGATTCCGCTGTACCTGCGCCGGCCGGATGCCAAGACGCTTGCCGAGCGTGGGCGGTGAGCGAGGTGGACGTCGTCTACGGCGGATTGACACCCGCTGATGCGGCCCGGTGCGCGGAACTGGAGACACTGTTGTTCGCCGGCGACGACCCCTGGCCTGCGGCGGCATTCACCCGGGCCCTGGCCGCACCGCATGCGCGCTACGTCGGAGCCCGGGCCGACGACCTCCTCGTCGGCTACGCGGGTATCGCCAGGCTTGGTCGAACCCCGCCGTTCGAGTACGAGATCCACACCATCGGCGTGGACCCGGCCTATCAGGGCCGTGGGATCGGCCGCCGCATGATGACCGAACTGCTCACAGACGCCGACTCGGTGGTCTATCTCGAGGTCCGCACCGACAACCCGACAGCCATCGCGCTCTACACCAGTCTCGGATTCGCGACCGTCGGCCTGCGCAAGCGCTACTACCGGGCCAGTGGCGCCGACGCCTTCACTATGCGGCGGGATCCACCGTGAGCGGCCGCACCGTCCTGGCGATCGAAAGCTCCTGTGATGAAACAGGAGTCGGAATCGCCCACCTTGATGCCGACGGGACTATCACGCTGCTCGCCGATGAGCTCGCTTCCAGCGTCGAGGAGCACGCGCGGTTCGGCGGCGTGGTGCCCGAGATCGCCTCCCGCGCACACCTGGAGGCACTGGGCCCTACCGTGCGTCGGGCTCTGGCGACCGCCGGCATCGACCGCCCCGACGTCGTCGCCGCCACCATCGGACCCGGCCTGGCCGGCGCGCTGATGGTCGGTGTGGCCGCCGCCAAGGCCTACGCCGCCGCCTGGGGTGTGCCGTTCTATGCCGTCAACCATCTCGGTGGACACCTGGCCGCCGACGTCTACGACCACGGTCCGCTGCCCGAGTGCGTCGCCCTGCTGGTCTCCGGCGGCCACACCCATCTGCTGGCGGTGCGCTCGCTGGCGCTACCGATCGTCCAACTCGGAGCGACCCTCGATGACGCCGCGGGGGAGGCCTACGACAAGGTGGCGCGGCTACTGGGTCTTGGTTATCCCGGCGGGCGCGTGCTTGACGATCTGGCCCGCACCGGGGATCGCGACGCTGTTGCGTTCCCGCGCGGGATGACCGGCCCGCGAGATGACCGATATGCCTTCAGCTTCTCCGGACTCAAGACCGCGGTGGCTCGTTATGTGGAATCCCACCCCGACGCCCGCGGCGCCGATGTCGCCGCCTCGTTCCAGGAGGCAGTCGCCGACGTGCTGACCGTCAAGGCGGTGCGCGCGGCCACGGATACCGCCGTGTCCACCCTGTTGATCGCCGGCGGCGTTGCGGCTAACTCGCGGCTCCGTGAGTTGGCCGAACAGCGTTGCGCCGCCGCGGGTTTGACGTTACGGATTCCACGACCGCGACTGTGTACCGATAATGGTGCGATGATCGCGTCTTTCGCCGCCCATCTGCTTGCCGCCGATGCGGAACCCTCGCCGTTGCACGTTGCCAGTGACCCGGGGCTGCCGGTGATTGCCGGGCAGGTCCGGTGAGCGTCGTCGAGGACCGGCTGGCGATCACCGACCTGGTCTACCGCTGTGCGGAGATGTTCGACGCCGGCGACTTCGACGGCGTGGGCGCACTGCTCGGCCGGGCTGATTTCGGCGGTGCCAGGACACCGACCATGTCGGGCGCACAGAACATCGCCGGACTGTTCGCAATGACCACCCGGCGCTTTCCCGAAGCCGGGTCCGCCGGGCCGGGCACGCCCAAGACCCGGCACCTGGTCTTGAACCTGATCGTGGAGATCGTCGATGCCGACACCGCGACCGCCCGGTCCACGTTCTGCGTCGTGCAGGCGACCGACGGGGTCGCGCTGGCGCCGATCGTCGTCGGCCGCTACTACGACCGGTTCGCTCGCGATGCCGACGGCTGGTACTACACCGAGCGCATCGCCGACGTCGAGATGCTCGGTGATGTCTCCGAGCACCTGCTCGTCGACCACCGGCGCTTCGACGCAGCCCGCGAACAGGACTGATTCGGCCCTCGGCGAATCGCAGAGGACCCCCCTTGAGTGCTAGCACTCTCCGGTATAGAGTGCTAGGTGGCAGGAGAACCACCCCCGCGTCGGCACCCGCGACGACGGCGTGAGGGAACGATCGAATGCCGAACACCTGGTAGAAAACCGACCGGCTCGGGGAACAGCCCCGGGCCACAGCCATAACAGTGGAGGGCTTCATCGTGGCGAGCGTGAATATCAAGCCACTCGAGGACAAGATCCTCGTACAGGCCAACGAGGCCGAGACGACCACCGCGTCGGGTCTGGTGATCCCGGATACCGCCAAGGAGAAGCCGCAGGAAGGCACCGTCGTTGCCGTCGGCCCCGGCCGATGGGACGAGGACGGTGAGAAGCGGATTCCTTTGGACGTCGCAGAGGGCGACACCGTCATCTACAGCAAGTACGGCGGCACCGAGATCAAGT
>CAMDFY010000010.1 GCA_945897705.1 Bifidobacterium breve
GAGCGGAACATCAGTTCCTCCAGGTGATCTCGTGTTCGTCGACCCCGCCGGTATCGGGTGCGAACTCCCCGCCGGGTAAATCGATTTCGATGTTGTCGAGTAACCGCGTGCCGCCGAGGTGAGCCGCGATCAGCAGTCGAGCCGACCCGAATCGCGGCGCGGGCTCCAGGGCAGGCCCCCTCAACTCTAGATACTCGGTGCGGATCGCCGGCACCTCATCGAGCACCGCCCGGGCGGCGTCCAGAACCGCCGCGGGGCCGCCGGAGGCCGCGTATCTTCCGGCCAGCAGACATGAGGACAGCGCAACAGCCAACTCCCGCTGCTCGGAATCAAGAAATCTGTTACGCGAGGACATCGCCAGGCCATCGGATTCCCGCACAGTCGGCACTCCGACGATGCGCACGTCGATGTTGAGATCAGAGACCATCTGCCGGATCAGCACGAGTTGCTGGTAATCCTTCTCACCGAAGAAGGCGCGGTCCGGCCGGACGATCTGAAGCAACTTCAGAACAACGGTCAGCATTCCGGCGAAATGCGTTGGACGCGAACCGCCTTCGAGATCGACACCGAGCGGGCCTGGGTGCACCGTGGTCCGCGGACCGTCGGGATACATCGCGGACGCGGTCGGCGTGAAGGCGATCTCCACACCCTCGTCACTGAGCAATTCCAAATCGGAATCCAGTGTTCGCGGATAGGCATCGAGGTCCTCCCCTGCACCGAATTGCAATGGGTTCACGAAGATCGACACCACCACGACCGCACCGGGCACTCGAGTTGCCGTCCGGATCAGTGTGCGATGCCCCTCGTGCAGGGCGCCCATTGTGGGCACCAGCATCACCCGACGGCCGGTGTGGCGCAATGCCCGGGAGACCTCCGCCACCGTGCGTGGCGTCGGATAGGTGTTCAGTTCGCCCGCACTAAACTGTGCGGCCCGGGTGCTCATCGGATCGGTCCCCTCGGATGAGACCATTCGGTCAACATGTCAATGACCTCCTCTGCCGCGTGGGCGCGCTGGGCGGTTCGCAGCGAGTCGGCGCAGTACGCCTGCGCCAGTTCGGAATCGACGCTCTCCAGGGCGGCCAGATGTGCAGCCACCGCGGCGGCGTCCCCTCGCGCGACGGGTCCGGTCAGAGCCGCCTGACCTCGCCTCAGAGTGTTCTCCAGAGCGGCCCGCGCGAGCGGTCCGACGATGCGTTCGGCGAGCCCACCCGGTGCCTCGTCGGCGGATTGCTGCCCGAGCAGGTGAGGTCCGGACAACGCAGCGCGTAATGCGGCCACCGAATCGGCGATCAGCGTGACGACGTGGTTGCTGCCGTGGGCCAGTGCGGCATGGTAGAGCGTTCGCGACTCCTCGCGAACGGCAAACGGTTCGCCGCCGATCTCAAGCACCAGAGACTGCGCGATGGCGTAGCCGATCTCGTCGGCCGCGGTGATCCCGAAGCATGTCTCGCTCAGTCGGGCCACGTCCTCGTCGGCGCCGGTAAAGGTCATCGCCGGGTGAATGGCCAGCGGAACGCAACCCTGGGCGGCAAGTGGGGCCAGTAGCGCGACTCCGTTAGCTCCCGAGGTGTGGGCCACGATCGTGCCGCGGCGCACCGCACCGGTCGCCGCAAGCCCGGCGATCAGTCCCGGCAGTTCGGAATCGGGCACGGTCAGGAGCAAAAGTTCGGCCCGGTCGGCGACGTCGGGAACCGCCAACAGTGGGGTGTCCGGTAGCCGGCGCTCAGCGAGGCGCCGAGACGAAGCTGAGATGGCACTGCAGGCGACCACCACATGATCGACCCGTTCCAGTGCGGCACCGAGGGCGGTCCCGACCCGCCCTGCCGAAATGACACCGACCTTCAAGCGAGCCGGTCGCAAGCCGTTGGGGGCACCCACCTGAACGACCTCGCTGACATCGAAGAAACGTTCCGGGTCCCGACCCTGCGGATCCCGGACGGTCTGACCGATCCTAGCGCCGGCGCTCCTCAGTCCTCGCGACGGCGGCGACCGCCGCCACCGGCCGGAGGGTCGACCTGCAACCGCGACATCAGATCGGCGACCGAATGGCCGCCGGTGTGCTGGCCCTCAGGTTCTGTAACAACGGGTTCTGGGACGACGGGTTCTGGGACGACGGGTTCTGGGACGACGGGTTCTGGGACGACGGGTTCGCTAGGCCGCGCGGCACCGGCGTCACCGGCCGACCAGTGTCGGCCACGACGCACCTCGGGCGGTCGCCACGGGGCCTCCGGCTGCGGCTCGGGCACGATGGCGTCGATCGGCGGCCGGTGCGAACCGCGGTATTCCGGCGGCGGGGGCATCGGAGGCGGAGGCGGGGGCGGGGGCGGTGGGGGCTGCATCACGGGGGGCGGAGTCAACGGTTCCTCGGGCACGTCGATGATTGGGCTCTCGAACACGGCCGTGGCGGTCTCCTCGGCAAAAGCGTCCTCTTCGGTGGCCACCGGCGTGATCCGGCTGCTCTCCACGCGTTCCGGAGGAGCCGGCATCGCAATGACGGTGCGCTCGGCCTCCAGCGCCGGCCGTTGCCCCAGATCAGTGCCGAGCATGATCTCAAGGTTGGACCGCAACGACGCCAGTTCAGCGCGCAACGCGCTCATCTCATCGGCCGCCTGAGCGCGCTGTTCACCGGCCACCTGGCGGCGTAGGTGCGCCTCCACCGCAAGCTCGTACTCACGTCGTGCGGCGACCTCGCGGTTGAGTTGCAGGTCGTAGACGAATTTCATGTCGCGCGCGCGCGCCTGATCGAGTTCACTCTGCCGGCGGTAGGTCACCGACGCGAAGGCCGCCATTACCGCGGCCCACAGCGACAGAATCACCGCCAGGCGCAGCAGGTCCACCCGGTTGGTGAATACCAGCGTGGAACTTGCGCCGATCGCCAATAGCAGCAGCGCCGTCACGAGCAGCCAACCAGGCCTGCGGCCGCTGCGCCTACTTCTCCCGCCGCGGTTCTGAGCGGTCATGGCCAGACTGTACCGCGTCGAAAGTGCGTGCCCGGTGCGACAAGCTGCGGCGATTCGCGCCCAGTCGCACTACCCACCGACCGCTTCGTCGGCAGCATGCGGCTCCCCGGGCGACGTGCAGCAGTGTTGCAGCCACATCGCCGCTACCACGAGCGCAAACGCGCTGATCGCCGCGACGAACACCCCGGGTGTATCGGCGGTGGCCACGCGGAGTTCTGATCGCCGGGGCAACAGGTACGCCACCACGCCCAGCCACCACCCGAACGTCACCGCGCCCACCCACGCGGAGGCCTTGGCGATCGCGACGGTCCGGGCCACGGCAAGAGGATGTAGCCGCCCCGCACCCACGCCGACCCGGCCATCACGAATCCGGCTGCGCACCGTTGCTGCCCACACCGCCTCGCCGATGGCGACGGCAAGCAGCGACAGACCGGTCCACAGCGTGACGGCCGGGAAGAACCGATACACGCCGTGGATCACCAGATAACCGATAACGGCGGCGGCCACCGCGGCGGCGGCAAGGTCGCGCTTGCGTGTCGGCCCCATTAGATTTCGGAATCCCGCGGCAGCGTGAGCCTCAACCCCATGTCAGCCTCCACCCCATGTCAGCCTCAAATCGGTCGACCGGACGCCGTCCCGCTCGGCCGGGTCGAGGCGCTCCAACAACTCGCGTAACGGCCGGCGCTGACCCGCCACGGTCAGTTCGGCGGTCGGGTCGACCGCCAGCCACGGCAGCAGCACGAAAGCCCGCTCGTGGGCTCGCGGATGCGGCAGCGTCAGTTCGGCGTCGGCGCTGACCACTTCTTTGCCGGGCACCTGATCATCTGAACCGCTTGCGCCGAAGCAGCAGATGAGGTCCACATCGAGAGTTCGCGGCCCCCATCGCTGGGTGCGCACCCGTTCGTTGTCCAGTTCCAGGGCCTGGGCGCGCCGCAGCCAACCCTGCGCGTCGGTTCCGGCGTCATCGGCGAGCACGATGGCATTGAGAAAGGGCTCCTGCGACACTCCGCCCCACGGGTCGGTCTCGTAGACCGGCGAGACTGCGCTGACCGTCTCGCCCATCCCGTCGACCGCAGCCTGCAGTCGGGCCAATCGATCACCGAGGTTGGAACCGATGGACAGCACCACGCGACTCACGGCGCGCCTCCGGCGGGACCGGGCTGGGCGCGGCCACCGCGGCGGGAGCGGCGGGCGACCACGGCAACATCGGCGAACGTCAACGGGATCGGCGCCTGAGGTTTGTGCACGACCACCTCGACGGCATGCACCCGATCATCGGCCATTACGTCATCGGCGATTTCCGCGGCGACGGTCTCGATGAGGTCGCGGGCCGGGCCACCGACGATGTCGGCGGCGCGCTGGGCCAGCACACCGTAGTCGAACGTGTCGCCCAGGTCGTCGCTGGCGGCCGCCCCGGACAGGTCCATCCAGACGGTGACGTCGACGACGAAGTCTTGGCCGTCTCGACGTTCGTGATCGAATACCCCGTGATTGCCGCGCACCGCCAAGCCGCGTAATTCAATGCGGTCAGTCATCGCTTCCCTCCGTGTCGTGCTGCCAGGCGCCGATCACCTTGAGTGCGTCGACGCTGGCGCGTACGTCGTGGACGCGAACTCCCCACGCTCCGTGCATCCCGGCCAGCGCGGAAACGACAGCGGTGGCGATCTCGCGGCCGCCCGGCGGTCGCGGTGTGCCGTCAGCGCCGGCGAGCAGGGAGCCCAGGAAACGCTTGCGTGACGCGCCGACGAGTACCGGGATGCCGGTAGCGACCATGTCGGGCAGAGCGCGCAGAAGTGCCCAATTGTGTTGCGCAGTCTTGGCGAAACCGAGACCCGGATCGATGATCAGCTTGCTGCGCTCGACGCCCGCGGCCTCTGCGGCGTCGACGCTGGCGAGCAGTTCGGCACGGACCTGGGCCACGACGTCACGATAGTGCGGCACCTCGTGCGGTTGCTCAGCCTGGACCGAACGCCAGTGCATCAGGATCCAGGTGACGTCAGCATCGGCGACCAGCGCCGCCATGTCCGGATCGGCGCGGCCGCCACTGACGTCGTTGACGATACTGGCACCGCTTTCCAACGCGGCGCGCGCCACAGCGGCATGCATGGTGTCGATACTCACGGTGATGCCGGCGGCGGAAAGCTCTTTCACGACGGGAATGACCCTGGCGGTCTCGACATCGGGATCGATGCGGGTCGCACCGGGCCGCGTGGACTCGCCGCCCACGTCGATGATCGCGGCACCTTCGGCGACGAGAGCGAGCCCGTGCTCAATAGCCCGGGTGGGGTTTAGAAACAGTCCGCCATCGGAGAAGGAATCATCGGTGACATTGATGACCCCCATCACCTGTACACGTGACGACCTCACTTGCGGAGAATCAGGCCCAGCGCCTCGGATCGCGATGCGTCATCGGTCTTGAACTGTCCGCGCACCGCCGACGTGACGGTGACTGAACCCGCTTTGCGCACACCTCGCATCGCCATGCACAGATGCTCGGCTTCAATCACCACGATGACGCCGCGCGGCTTGAGTTTGCGGACCACGGCGTCGGCGATCTGGCCGGTCAAACGCTCCTGCACCTGCGGGCGTTTGGCATACAGGTCAACCACGCGGGCCAGTTTCGACAAGCCGGTCACCCGGCCATCTTTGCCCGGGATGTAACCGACGTGGGCCATCCCGTGAAAGGCCACCAGGTGATGCTCGCACGTCGAGTACATCGGGATTTTGGTGACCAGTATCAGTTCGTCGTGTTCCTCGTCGAACGTGGTCTCCAGCACCGTATCGGGGTCGGTGTAGAGCCCGGCGAACATCTCTCGATAGGCGCGCGCAACGCGGGCCGGGGTGTCGAGCAAGCCTTGGCGATCCGGATTCTCTCCGACGGCCAGCAGAAGTTCGCGGACCGCCGCTTCGGCGCGGTCCTGATCGAACTCAGAGATGTCGAGCGAGACCGAGTCGCGCTTCGGCATGGGTTCTCCATCCGTTAATCGGCCGTGCGCCGAGGGTGTCCGTTAATCGGCCGTGCGCCGATAGTGATCCTCGCCCGGTTCATCCTGGGGGCCGGCGGCCGAATGAGTGGGTGTCGGGTGAGGCTGATGCTGAGGTTGGGGTTGACCCGCTTGGTGCGGCGGCGCACCCCACCCCGGCGGGGGCGGATACCAGTAGCCCTGCTGTTGAGGCGGCGGCGGCGGCCAACCGGGGGCCTGCCACCCCGACGGTGCGCCGTAGTTGGGCTGCGCCGGTCCGTTATTCGCGTGGTGGCGACCGGCCGGGTGCGCGCCGTTGCCGTTGGTATCGGTGCCCTGCTGGGCATGCACGGCGCTGGCCGCGGCGATCGCCTTCTTGAAGGCGGGCTCCGGGGCCGGCTGAGGCCACGGCTCGCCACGCTCGATGGCAAGCTCACCCGGGGTCTTGATGGGCGGCTTATCCGACGGAATCCGCCCACCGAAATCGTCGAACACCGCCAGGCGCGGACGCTTCTGGATACCGGCGAAGATCACCTCTAGTTCGGCCCGGTGCAGCGTCTCCTTCTCGAGCAGTTCCGCCGCGAGCACGTCGAGAACATCCCGGTGCTCGGTCAGGATCGCCCAGGCCTCGTCGTGCGCGGCCTCGATCAGCTTGCGCACCTCATCGTCGATGTCGCGGGCCACCTCGTGGCTGTAGTCGGCCTGAGTTCCCATGGTGCGGCCGAGGAACGGATCACCGTGCTCGGTGCCGTAGCGGACCGCGCCGAGTTTGGAACTCATGCCGTACTCGGTCACCATCGCCCGAGCGATCTTGGTGGCCTGCTCGATATCGGAGACCGCGCCGGTGGTCGGCTCCCGGAACACCAACTCCTCGGCGGCCCGGCCGCCCATGGCGAAGACCAGGCGGGCGATCATCTCCGAGCGGGTCATCAAGCCCTTGTCGTCCTCGGGCACCGACACCGCGTGCCCACCGGTGCGACCCCGGGCCAGGATGGTCACCTTGTAGATGGGTTCGATGTCGCTCATCGCCCACGCCGCCAGGGTGTGGCCGCCTTCGTGGTAGGCGGTGATCTTCTTCTCGGTCTCGCTGATGATCCGACCCTTGCGTCGCGGTCCGCCGATCACCCGGTCGACGGCCTCTTCCAACGCAGCACCGGTGATCACCGTTCCGTTCTCGCGGGCGGTCAGCAATGCGGCTTCGTTGATCACGTTGGCCAGGTCCGCGCCGGACATCCCCACGGTGCGCTTGGCCAGGCCGTCCAGATCGGCACCTGGAGCCAGTGGCTTGCCCTGCGAGTGCACTCGCAACACCGCCTTCCGGCCGGCCAGATCGGGCGAGGAAACCGGAATCTGGCGGTCGAACCGGCCGGGCCGCAACAGTGCGGGATCCAGAATGTCGGGGCGGTTGGTGGCGGCGATGAGGATCACACCCTGGCGCTCACCGAACCCGTCCATCTCGACGAGTAACTGGTTGAGCGTCTGCTCGCGTTCGTCGTGGCCGCCGCCCAAACCAGCGCCGCGCTGACGACCGACGGCGTCGATCTCGTCCACGAAGATGATCGACGGGGAGTTCTGCTTCGCCTGCTCGAACATATCGCGCACCCGCGAGGCGCCGACACCGACGAACATCTCGACGAAGTCGGAACCGGAGATGGTGAAGAACGGCACCCCGGCCTCGCCGGCCACCGCCCTGGCCAGCAACGTCTTGCCGGTTCCCGGCGGCCCGTAGAGCAGCACACCCTTGGGGATTTTGGCCCCGAGTGCCTGATAGCGGCTGGGGTTCTGCAGGAAGTCCTTGATCTCGTAGAGTTCCTCGACCGCCTCGTCGGCGCCCGCGACGTCGGCGAACGTCGTCGTCGGCATGTCCTTGGTCAACATCTTCGCCTTGGACTTGCCGAACCCGAACCCCATCCGGCCGCCGGTCTGCATCCGAGAGAACAGCACGAACAACCCCACCAGCAGCAGCAGTGGGAGCATGTAGATCAGCAACGAGCCCAGCATGCTGGGTTGGTTGACCGTGGTGTTGGACTTAATGCCTTTGCCGTTCAGGGCCTCGAATAGCGGAACCGCGTATCCGGTCGGATACTTCGCGATGACCTTGGTCGACTTCGCGGTCTCGTCGGTGGCACTCTTCAACTCCAGCCGCAGCTGCTGCTCGCGGTCGTCGATCTGGGCTGACTTGACGTTGTCGGCGTTGATCTGGGCCACCGCCACCGAGGTGTCGATCGGCTTGAACCCGCGGGTGTCGTCGCTGAAGAAAACAAACAACCAGCCCAGGAGCAACACAGCGGAGATCACCGTCAGTGTCCGCACAACAGTTTTCCGGTTCACAAGCGTTCGGCCCCGGGGGCCCGTCCTTCCGTCTGCTCAGCCTTGAACGACCAGGTTACCGCTACCCCGACGGCAGGTGCCGCGCCGAGGGTTTCCGTCACTGTTTGGTTCCCAATCGCCGATGCGACCCGGCGTCGAATCGCCGTGTGCTTGGCTGGGGCTGGTGAGGGCCCCGATCGAGCGGTTCGTCGACGTCAACGGCGTCCGGTTACGGGTTCTCGAGTCCGGCCGGGCCGACGCACCGACGGTGATCCTGGCCCACGGCTTCCCCGAACTGGCCTACTCCTGGCGCCACCAGATACCCCGCCTGGCCGAGGCCGGTTATCACGTGCTGGCACCCGACCAGCGCGGCTATGGCGGATCAACCCGGCCGGACGCGATCGAGGCTTACGACATCGCGGCGCTGACCGGGGATCTGGTCGGCCTGCTCGATGCCCTCGGTGCCGAACGCGCCGCCGTCATCGGGCACGACTGGGGAGCGGTGGTCGCCTGGAGCCTGCCGTTGTTGCATCCCGATCGGGTCGCCGCCGTAGCGGGTCTGAGCGTGCCGCCGGTACCCCGGCCGTTGACTCCGGTCACCGACGCGTTGCGCCGGATGTTCGGCGAGAACTTTTTCTACATGCTGTATTTCCAGCAGCCCGGTGTCGCCGATGCCGAGATGGCTGCCGATCCACGCCGCAGTCTGCGCAGGATGCTCGGCGGGATGCGGACCCCGTCAGACGACGCCGATGTGGCGCGGATGTTGGCACCGGGGCCTGAGGGGTTCATCGACCGGCTGCCCGAGCCTGACCGGCTACCGGACTGGTTGACCGCCGCCGACCTCGACCATTACGTCGCCGAGTTCACCCGGACCGGCTTCACCGGTGCGCTCAACTGGTATCGCAACTACGAACGCAATTGGGAAATCATGGCCGCACCGGCGGCTCAAACCATTAGCGTGCCAGCACTTTTCGTGGGTGGAACCGACGACCCGGTGCTGAAGTTCACACGGACCGACAGAGCGCACGAGGTCGTCGTGGGTCCATACCGGCAGGTGCTGCTCAATGGCGCCGGGCACTGGATTCAGCAGGAGCGGCCCGAGCAGGTCACCACCGAACTGCTGGCGTTTCTCGCCGACGTCGAGTGGGCATGAATTAGCTGGTGGCGAAACAGTCGCGGAGGCGCGCTACGGTGAATCATGGCCACCTTCACAATTCCGCGCCGGCGCACGGCAGCCATGGTTGCTGGTGTGGTGGCGGCGACAGTCGCCGCGGGCCTCACCGGGTGTGACTCGAACGCCGGGCCGGTCGCGACCAGTCCGCGTCAGGTCACCGTGGTGGGCTCGGGTGAGGTGCGAGGTGCGCCCGACACCCTGACCGCCGACGTAGGCATCGAAGTGGTGGCCCCCGACGCGACGGCCGCGATGAACCAGGCGAGTGATCGCCAGCGGGCGGTGATCGAGGCCCTGACAGCGGATGGGACCGACGCCAAGGACATCAGCACCACCGGGGTCAACCTGCAACCGCAGTACGGCGAGAATTCCGTCGTCACCGGATACCGGGCCGGGAACACCATCGGGGTCAGGATTCGCGACCTCGACGCCGCCCCGGAGCGGCTTGCCGCGATCGTCGATGCCGGCGGCGACGCCACTCGCATCAACTCGGTCACCTTCTCCATCGAGAACGACTCGACACTCGTCAGCGAGGCTCGCGCCGAGGCGTTCGCCGACGCCAAGAACCGGGCGCAGCAGTATGCGGAGTTGTCTGGTCTGTCTCTGGGCAGTGTCATCTCGATCTCTGAGGCACCCGGCAGCGGGCCGCCGGTGGCAGTTCCGATGCCGCGAGCCGAAGCGATGGCGGCCCCGGTGCCACTGGAGCCGGGCGAGCAGACTGTGAGCTTCTCGGTCACCGCAGTCTGGGAATTGAACTAATCGACAGGCGTGGGGAAACGAATTCTCCAGGGCCCGTTGGCAATCAGTGCTGGTAGACCTTGGGATCAAGGGTGCCGATATAGGGCAGGTCGCGGTAGCGCTCTGCGTAATCCAGTCCGTATCCGACGACGAATTCATTGGGAATGTCGAAGCCGATGTAGGCGATCTCGAGATTGTCGCGCACCGCGTCGGGTTTGCGCAGCAGTGTGCACACCCGCAGCGACCGTGGATGGCGGGTGGCCAGGTTGCGTAGCAACCAGGACAGCGTCAGCCCGGAGTCAACGATATCTTCCACGATCAGCACGTCTCGGTCGGCGATGTCGCGGTCGAGGTCTTTGAGGATGCGAACCACGCCCGAGGACGATGTCGCCGAACCGTAGGAGCTCACCGCCATGAACTCCAACTGGGTGGGCAGCGGGATCGCGCGCGCCAGGTCGGTGACGAACATCACCGCGCCCTTGAGTACCGTCACCAAGAGCAGATCCTGATCGGTGAGCACCTCGGCGTAGTCGCGGCCGACCTGGGCGCCGAGTTCGACGGTCCGGGCCGCAATCCGCTCCGCGGAGACCAACACCGACTTGATGTCCCCGGCATACAGCTCGTGCGCTGACACGCCCACAGCGTGCCATGCCGGGTGCGGATAGGAACAATCAGACCGGCTCGCGACGCAGGGTCAGGAGCGCGCCGCGCCGCTGCACCAACAATCTGGTGTAGGGCAGGTCGGAGCTGACCGCCACCGGCCCCTGGCCGCGCCAGGCGATCACCACCGCGTCCACGGCCTTGATTTGAGGGTCGGTGAGTCCGCTCGCGCCGCCGGCAAGCAACCAGCCGCGGATCATCCGGCGTCGCAGGGCGGCGGGCAGCCCCTCGATGGCGGTGGCGTCCAGGTCATCGCCGGCCCGGGCCGCCGGTAGTTCATCAGCGGCCAGTCCATCAAGTGCGTCGGTGTCCTCGCGCAATGCCGAGGCGGTCCGGGCCAGCGCTTCCGCCACCCCACCGCCCAGGACCTGTTCGAGCAGCGGCAGCACCTCGGTGCGCAGCCGCACCCGGGTGAACCGGGGGTCGCTGTTGTGCGGGTCATCCCAGGCGGTCAGTCCGAGTTCGGCGCAGGCGGCACGAGTAAGTGCGCGACGGTGCCCCAGCAGCGGCCGGTACCACGGCGGGTCACTGGGCCGCATACCGGCGATCGACCGCGCACCTGAACCCCGTCCCAGCCCCATCAACACGGTCTCGGCCTGGTCGTCCAAGGTGTGTCCGAGCAGCACCGGTGCGCCCAGCCGGGCACCATCGAGTGCGCGGTACCGGGCGGTCCGGGCGGCCGCCTCAGGACCTCCTCCATGCCCGACCTGCACGCGCAGGACCTCAGCCCGAACGCAGCCCAGCGCCCGGGCCTGTTCGGCGGCTGCCGCGGCCACCAGGTCCGAATCGGGCTGGAGTCCGTGGTCGACGATCAGGGCTGTGGTGGGCAGGGTCGCCGCCGCGGCGGCGGTCAGCGCCAGCGAGTCGGGGCCACCGGACAGTGCCACGCACCAGAGCGGCGCGTCAGCAAGCCAGGTCGCGGCGAACCCGGCCAGCGTCGTGCGCAGCCCGGCTACAGCACTCGGTCGATCCACCGCTGCGGATTTTCGATCTCGTCGGGGAGCGGCAGGGTGTGCGCGCCGGTCCAGACCGCATTGAAGCGCGCCATCCCGACCCGGTCCACCACGTGGTCGACAAAGGCCTTGCCGCGGGTGTACTGACTGAGCTTCGCGTCCACTCCGAGCAGTGCGCGCAACACCCGTTGCAGCGGCGGCTGCGTGCGGTGTCGGCGGTCATCGAAGCGCCGGCGGATGAGTTGAACAGTTGGCACCACGGAGGGTCCGACGGCGTCCATCACATGATCGGCGTGCCCTTCTAGCAAGGTGCCGAGTACCAGCAGCCGATCAAGCGCCGCACGTTGCGGTTCGGACTGCACCGCGCGCAGCAGTCCGATGATGCCGTCGCTGCCAGCACCGGCGTCGCCTGTCCCGCGGCGACGGTCCTTGACGAAACCGGCAAGCCGACCCAGGACTCGTCCGACATCCTCGCCACCGTCGGAGGTGATCACTGCCAGCGCGCGCGACATGTAGTGAGCCAGCCATGGATTGGCGGTGAACTGCACTCGATGGGTGACCTCGTGCAGGCACACCCACAGCCGAAAGTCTCTGGGCACCAGCCGAAGTTGGCGTTCGACCGAGATCACATTGGGATAGACCAGAAGCAGACAACCGCCATCGTCACTACCGAAAGGGTCGTACTGACCCAGGATGCCCGTGGAGACGAACGCCAACACCGCGCCGGTCTGCGCGCCGGCGAGGCGACCGGGAAGGGCGTTGTTCGCCGCGGTGGCGCCACCGGCCATCGCATTGACCGCCGCGGTGGCACCACCGGTCATCACACGCATGGAGTCCGACGCCGCGCGAATCCACTCCTCTCTGTTGACGACGCGAGCCTCGGCGATCGGCCCGTCACAGAGCAGTCCGGTCACATCACGGACGGGCCCTTCGGCAACGCGGGAGAATTCCGACAGGTCGGCGATCACTTGCCGGCGGGTGTAGTCGGTGGCGGGTGGACCGGGACGAGCAAGCCGGGCTCCCACCGTTGCAGCGAAGCGCCAGTCGACTGCTTTCCCGACGGTCAACTCAGCGGGCCGGTTGAGCAGACTCATGATCCACAGCCGCAGGTGCGCAGCAGGCCAGCCAGCGCATCTATGGCGGTTCGTCCCTCGATCCCGGCGTTGTTGGAAATGAATGCGAACGTCAGCACCCGGTCATTGGTATCGGTGACAATCCCGGCCAACGAGTTGATTTTCGTCAGCGACCCGGTCTTGGCACGCAGCCAACCCGCCGGGGATGTCACCGGATCACCGCCGACGAACCGGTTCGACAGGGTGCCGCTTCCCCCGGCGATCGGTAGCAGGTCGACCATCGGCCGAAGTACCGGTTGGTCGGGACCGGCGGCCGCGTTCACCACCTCGTCGAGGGTCTTGGCGGTCAGCAGGTTGACCACCGACAGACCGCTGGAGTCCACCAGCGATGCTCCGGCCATATCGATGTTCGCCGACGCCAGTGCGGCCACCACGGCATCGACGGCCCCGGCGAAGCTCAGCGGCCGGCCGGTCGCCTTCGCCACTTCGCGGCCGATGGTCTCGGCCATCACGTTGTCTGAGGTGTTCATCATTTCCAGCAGCCGTTCCATCAGCGGAGCGGACTGCACCGATGCCAGTTGCCTGCCGCCAGCCGGGCCGGGCGCGAAGGTGACCCGGGCCGGGTCGATGCCGAGGGCTGCCGCGAGCGCACGGCCGGCGTCGAGTGCCGGCGTCGCTGACCGCCGGGATTCCAGCGTGGACGGCTGAATCCTTCCGGCATCGAGCATCACCGATTGGATGGGGGCGATGTCGCCGCCCCAGATATCCGCGGGATCCCAGCCGGGTGCCATATCGGGGCCAGTGAACAGCGAGGTGTCCACCTGCACCGCGGTCGCCGCGATGCCGCTTGTGCGAACCTGATCGGCCAGGTCGGCGATCCTGGCCGCGCCGCGGTACCAGGTTGGCACGCCGGGCGCGGCGGCCGACAGGGTCGGGTCGCCGCCGCCCACGAGCACGACCACGCCGGGCATCCGGCTCTGATCGGCCGCCTGGACCGTCGTGGTGATGCGGGTATCGCGATCGAGCGTGAGAAGGGCGGCGGCCGTCGTCAGCACTTTGTTGGTCGACGCCGGCAGCATCGGAACCCCGGCGCGCTGCTCCCACAACTGCTGCCCGGTCTTGGCATCGGTGATACGGCCGCTGAGGGTGCCGAGGTTGGGATCGGCGACGGCGGCGGCCAGCGTGGCCGTCAAGCCCTGGGTGGTCGGCACGGCCGCTGAGTCGGGGACACCCACCACGGCCGGGTTCGCGCTGACGAGTTGCCGCGGCGCGGGGACCTGAGCGTTGCTTTTGCCTCCGGAGCCCAGTAGCGCCGCAGCGGCGACTACCACGGCGACCAGTGCGATCACTGCGGCCGCCAGCACCACACTGGTGCCGCGCGCCGGTGTGCGGACCATGACCCTCCTGATACTGCGTCCGGGAAGGGCGCCCCGTTCGGAGTTCCCTCTGCCCGATGAACCTTCGCGCCCAAGGACCATTGTGCCCAATGAACCCGTGAAAAAGGGTATCGCTGCGTACTGTGATGCCGCGTCGCCGACTGGCGGCCATAGCCAGTGAGGAGTCGGACGGTGCACTTCGACGTCACGATCGAAATCCCGAAAGGCCAGCGCAACAAGTACGAGATCGACCACAAAACCGGCAGATTGCGCCTGGACCGCTACCTGTACACACCGATGGGGTATCCGGCCGACTACGGCTACATCGAAGACACCCTCGGCGAGGACGGCGATCCGCTCGATGCGCTGGTCCTGCTGCCCGAATCAGTGCATCCCGGTGTCATCGTCCTCGCCCGCGCGGTCGGGATGTTTCAGATGGTCGACGACGCCGGCGGCGACGACAAGGTGATCTGCGTTCCAGCCGGTGACCACCGCTGGGATCACATCACTGATCTCGCCGACGTGCCGAGCCACGAACTCGACACCATCAAGCACTTCTTCATCCACTACAAGGATCTCGAGCCGGGCAAGTACGTCGAGGGCGCCGATTTCGTGGGGCGCGCCGCGGCGGAGGCCGAGATCGAACGGTCCCGAGTTCGGTTCGCCGCCGAGGGGCACTAAACCCGTCCCCACCGCGCGGGTGTGCCGAACGGTGAGAGTTTTCCTGGCCGTAACGCACGGTAACGCTGTTGTGGCATCTGTTTTTAATGATTGCCCTGTGTTGCTGCACCAGGGCATTGGGATTGAGGCCTTCAACGACCTGCCGACTCGTCGAGCAGTTCATGCGCTCTACGGATGCGCCAACAGCCTCACGTTGGCGGCCGAACTCGCCCGCGAACGTCCTTTTGCCAGCCACGACGCGCTGTTTCGCCGCGCCGATGCGTTGCTGTTCGCGCTGCCGGAGGATGCGATCGACGACATCCTGGCAGCTCACCCCCGAATCATGAACCGCCTTGGTAGCGCCCACGCCACGCACAACGACGCCGAGACCGAGCGCAAGATCGTCCGCGATGAAATCGCCAAGGTTCACCGCAGCAGGCTCGAGCGCCTGCTTGGCCCTCCGGGCGGCTATGACAACTGGCGGTGACTGAGCGTCACATCACCTCAGCGGGCGTCGAGGATCCGCGTCTTGACCAGGCTTGCCACCATGGTGATCAGCAGCGTCACCACGATCACCGCCAGGCTCAACAGGGTGGGGATCTCTGGCACGTTGACCGGAGCGCCACCATTGATAAACGGCAGCTCGTTTTCGTGCAACGCGTGGAGCAGCAGTTTGACGCCGATGAAGAAAAGGATGAAGGCCAGCCCCTGAGAGAGATAGACCAGCCGATTGAGCAGGTCGCCCAGTAAGAAGTACAGCTGCCTGAGCCCCATCAGCGCGAACACGTTGGCGGTGAACACCAGGTAGGGCTCGCTGGTCAGGCCGTAGATCGCCGGGATCGAATCCACCGCGAACAACAGATCGGTGGTTGCCAGCGCGACGATGACCAGGAACATCGGCGTCATGACTCGCTTGCGACCCCGTTTGACGTAGAGCTTGAGGCCGTGCCAGCTGTCGGTGGTATTGAGGTAGGTCTTAGCGAAACGCACCACCGCGTTGTCCGCGTCGTCACTGTGATCGGTGTCGCGTGCCAACTTGACGGCGGTGAAGACCAGGAACGCCCCAAAGACATAGAAGATCCAGGAAAACCTCTGTATGGCAACGGCTCCCAGCGCGATGAAGACGCCGCGGAACACCAGAGCCAGCACGATGCCGACCAGCAGTGCCTGCTGCTGATGGATTTTGGGCACATTGAAGCTGGCCATGATGATCACGAAGATGAACAGGTTGTCGATCGACAGGCTGTATTCGGTGAGCCACCCGGCGTAAAACTCCAAGCCGAACTGGCTGCCGTGGAATTTCCACACCCAGATTCCGAATGCGACCGCCAGACCGATGTAGAACCCCAGCGCGATAAGGCATTCCCGCCGGCTTGGCTCGTGGGGTCGGCGGGCGAACACCACCACGTCCACCAGCAGAACAGCGAGCGTCACCGCCAAGGTGACGATCCACTCGATCGCGGACACGTTCACTGCTCGACCTCCGGCCGCCAAAAAACGCCCGAGGTCTCTTCCGCCGCCGAGGCGACCTGCGGTACCGGACGGCCGACACGGCCACCGTGGTGACGACACCGCAGCGAAGGAATACTCCCCTCTCGCCGGAAGTGTCTCAGGTGGGATCCCGCGATGTCACACCGGGGCATCAGCGCCTGTTAACGCCTAAGATTCGCAGGCGTGGCGCTGCCCGGGGTCCCCCATCACTATCTGCGATCCGATCAGGCCCCGTCCCCGCGGACTTTGATCGACGTTCTCTATGACACCGCCGCGCGCTACCCGGACGCCCCCGGCATCGATGACGGCGCGGTGCAGCTGACTTACGCGGAGATGATCGCCGACATCGAGCAGGGTGTGCGCTGGCTGGCCGCGCGTGGAATCGGCCGGGGCGACCGGATTGGGATCCGGATGCCCTCGGGCGGCTACTCGCTGTACATGGCCATCCTGTCGGTACTCGCGACTGGTGCGGCCTATGTGCCGGTGGACGCCGACGATCCGCAGGAGCGGGCCGAGTTGGTATTCGGCGAAGCCGGAGTCGTCGGGGTGATCACCGAAGCAGGCCTGAGCCGCGGCCCGGGTTCGTCGCGCGGCTGGAGCGCCGGCCCACCCGCGGTCGGTGACGATGCCTGGATCATCTTCACCTCGGGCTCCACCGGCGTTCCGAAGGGAGTCGCGGTCACTCACCGGAACGCGGCGGCGTTCATCGATGCCGAGGCGCGGATGTTCCTGCAGGACAACCCAATCGGACCGGGTGATCGGGTACTGGCCGGACTTTCGGTCGCCTTCGACGCCTCGTGTGAGGAGATGTGGCTGGCCTGGCGTCACGGAGCCTGCCTGGTGCCGGCGCCGCGCGCCCTGGTGCGCAGCGGGATGGATCTGGGGCCGTGGCTCGTCTCACGGGATATCACCGTGGTGTCGACGGTGCCGACGCTCGCGGCGCTGTGGCCGGCCGAGGCCTTGGAGGCGGTCCGACTGTTGATTTTCGGTGGGGAGGCCTGTCCGCCCGAGTTGGCGGAGCGACTGGTCACCGACGGCCGTGAGGTGTGGAACACCTACGGACCGACCGAAGCCACCGTGGTGTCCTGCGGCGCACGACTCGACGGCGCCGGACCGGTCAGCATCGGGTTGCCGTTGGACGGCTGGGATCTGGTTGTCGTCGACAGCGCCGGCACTCCGGTGGAACTCGGCGGGGTCGGCGAATTGGTGATCGGCGGACTGGGCCTGGCGCGCTACCTCGACCCGGTGAAGGACGCCGAAAAGTTCGCGCCGATGCCGTCGCTGGGCTGGAACCGCGCCTACCGCAGCGGCGACCTGGTCCGGTTGGAAGCCGACGGGCTGTACTTCCAGGGTCGGGCCGACGACCAGGTCAAGGTCGGCGGTCGCCGCATCGAACTCGGCGAGGTCGACTCCGCTCTGGTGCACCTGCCCGGTGTCAGTGGTGGAGCTGCTGCTGTGCGTAAAACCGCCAGTGGCACACCGGTTTTGGTCGGATACATCGCCTCAGCCGACCCCGCCTTCGACCTGGATGCCGCGCGCGCGCACCTCACCGCTTCATTGCCGGCGGCTATGGTCCCCCGGCTGGTGCTGCTCGACGAACTGCCCACCCGGACATCGGGAAAGGTCGACCGGGATGCGCTGCCATGGCCCGCCCCCGGCCACGAGGATCATGACGGCCCCGAACTCGGCGGCACCATGGGCTGGCTCGCGGGGCTGTGGCGGGACGTCCTCGGCGCGACTGTCGACGGACCCGAGGCGGACTTCTTCGCCCTCGGTGGCGGCTCACTGTCCGCCGCGCAGCTCGTGGTCGCCCTGCGCGGACGCTATCCCGGGATGACGGTCGCCCAGCTCTACGACCACCCCAGGCTCGGATCCCTGGCGGGTTTCCTTGACGACATCGACCAGCGCAACCCAGCGCCCGTCGCCGTCACGCCGCGAACGGTCGCTCCGACGCCGCTGTCGACGCAGTTCGCACAGGTCCTTCTCACCGCACCCCTGGCCACGCTAACCGGCCTGCAGTGGGTGACCTGGCTCGCGCTGATCAACAACATCGTCTCCGGCATCTATCCGCTGCCGTGGCTGGTGCCGGTGAGTTGGTGGCTGATCGGCGGCGCCTTCGCCGCCTTCATCACCCCGCTCGGCCGGATGAGCATCGCCGTCGTGGGCGCCCGCATTCTTGTGCGCAATCTCAAGCCGGGCAGCTACCGCCGCGGCGGGTCCGAACATATGAGGGTGTGGTTGGCCGAACGACTGGCTGACGCCAGCGGTGCAGAGAACCAGGCCGGCGCACCGTGGCTGGTGTATTACGCACGGGCACTGGGCAATTCAGTCGGTAAGGGTGTGGACTTGCACTCTGCCCCGCCGGTGACGGGCATGTTGACCCTGGGCCACCGTAGTTCGGTCGAACCCGAAGTCGACCTGAGCGGGCACTGGATCGACGGCGATGAGTTCCACGTCGGCCCGATCACCATCGGTGACGACGCGACCATCGGCGCGCGGACCGCACTGCTGCCCGGCGCGGTAATCGGAAAAAACGCCGACGTAGCGGCAGGCTCGGCCGTCGTCGGCAAAGTCAAAAGCGGCCAGTACTGGAAGGGCTCGCCCGCGATCAAATCGGGTAAGGCCCGCCACCCCTGGCCCGACCACCGGCCGCCGCGGGCGTCGCGCTGGGTCTTCGTCTACGGACTGTCCTCGCTACTTCTTGGAGCGTTTCCGCTGGCATCGCTGACTGCAGGACTCGCAGTTCTCGCCTACCCGGCCCGCCGGAGTGCCACCCTCAGCGACGCAGTGGCCGCCGCCGCGCCGTGGATCCCGGTGGCCACCGGAGTCGCACTGGTGGTTTATGCGGCGCTAACGGTGATCGGGGTGCGCGGGCTCTCACTCGGTCTGCGCGAGGGTTATCACCCGGTCCGCAGCCGCGTGGGCTGGCAACTGTGGGCGACAGAGCGCCTAATGGATGCCGCCCGCAGCTATCTGTTCCCGCTCTATGCCAGCCTGTTGACCCCGGTGTGGCTGCGGGTGCTGGGCGCGAAGGTGGGACGCAACACCGAAATCTCTACTGCGTTGCTGACGCCGAAATTCACCGTGATCGAAGACGGGGCGTTTCTAGCCGATGACACCATGGTCGCATCTTACGAACTCGGCGGCGGCTGGATCCACGTCGCCACGGCCACCGTCGGCAAGCGAGCATTCCTGGGCAACTCGGGTATCACCCAGCCCGGCCGTCGGGTTCCCGACGATGGTCTGGTTGCGGTGCTCTCCGCCACCCCATCCAAGGCCAAGGCCGGTTCATCGTGGCTGGGAAGTCCGCCGATTCGGTTGCGCCGCAATGCCGACAGCGCCGATCCAGCGCTGACCTACGCCCCGCCGATGCGCCTGAAGGTGATGCGCTCCGCTGTCGAGACCTGCCGGCTGTTACCGGTGATGGTGACCTTCGCCATCGGAGCGGCAACACTTGCCAGTCTGCAGATGCTTGTCCTACGCGGCGGGTACGGCCTGGCCGCACTGGGCAGTGGCGTCGTACTACTGGCAGCCGGAGCGGTCGCGGGCATCTGCGCTGTGGTCGCGAAGTGGCTTGTGGTGGGAAGGATCAAAGTCGGCGAGCACGCACTGTGGTCGTCTTTCATCTGGCGCAACGAGGTGTCGGACACCTTCGTCGAGACGGTGGCGGCGCCGTGGTTCGCCCGGGCCGCCAGCGGTACGCCGGTGATGAACGTGTGGTTACGGGCGCTGGGTGCCAAGATCGGCCGCGGTGTGTGGTGCGAGACGTACTGGCTGCCCGAGGCAGACCTGGTGAGGTTGGGCGACGGCAGCACGGTGAATCGTGGCTGCGTGGTGCAGACCCACCTGTTCCACGACCGGATCATGCGGATGGACACCGTGGTCCTCGAGAACGGCGCGACGCTCGGAACGCATTGCGTGGCGCTGCCGGCATCCCGTATCGGCGCCGGGGCGACGATCGGGCCTGCGTCATTGGTGATGCGGGGCGATGAGGTGCCACCCTCCACCCGCTGGCAAGGCAATCCCATTGCCCCATGGCAGGTTGGCCGCAAGGCGGCCGGAAACTCAGGCCGATCGCCACAGGTGCCACAAATTCCGGGAACGCTGGGAACATCCGAGTGAAGAACACCGCCAAAAAGTCGCGGAAGGCACCGGTGATCGACCCCTACCTGCCGAACAACGGCAACTTCGGTTACCGGGTTTCGCGCTACGAACTCGATGTCGAGTACAAGGTCGCCAGCAACCGCCTCAGCGGTAGAGCGACCATCACCGCCGCCACGCTGGCGTCACTTCAGACGTTCACGCTCGATTTGCACGACTCCATGAACGCAACCAAGGTCACCGTGAACTCCCACCGGCCGGCCCACTTCGCCGCCTCAGAGGGCAAGCTGCGGATACGGCTGTCCGATCCACTGCCGGCCGGCTCGGCGATGTCGATCGTCATCCGCTACAGCGGCGCCCCTCGGCTGATCCGGAGCCTCTGGGGCGATGTGGGATTCGAGGAACTGTCCAACGGCGTCTTGGTGGCAGGCCAGCCCAATGGGTCACCGTCGTGGTTTCCCTGCGACGACCATCCCAGTTCGAAGGCCAGCTACCGAACCACGATCAGCACCGACAGCCCCTACTACGCGGTGGCTGCCGGCGAACTGGTATCGAAACGGGTCCGGGCGGGCCAGACGGTGTGGACCTACGAACAACCCGAACCAACCTCGACCTATCTGGCCACCCTGCAGATCGGCATGTACTCGGCACATCGGCTACCCAAAGCACCGGTGGTGATGACGGCGATCCTCCCTGACCGGCTGCGCTGTAACTTCGATCGCGACTTCGCCCGCCAGCGCGACATGATGAAGCTTTTCATCGAACTTTTCGGTCCCTATCCGCTGGCAGGTGGTTACACCGTGGTGGTAACCGACGACGAACTCGACATTCCCTTGGAGGCACAGGGGGTCTCGATCTTCGGCGCGAACCACTGCGACGGGACGGGAGCGTCGGAGCGGTTGATCGCGCACGAACTCGCCCACCAGTGGTTCGGCAACAGCGTCACGGTGCGCCGCTGGCGCGACATCTGGCTCCACGAAGGATTCGCCTGCTACGCCGAGTGGCTCTGGTCGGAGAACTCCGGGGGGCGCAGCGCCGACGAACTCGCCCGCCAGTACCACCGGAAACTGGCGGAACAACCCGCGGACCTTGTGCTGTCCGACCCGGGCGCCGCGGACATGTTTGACGACCGGGTATACAAACGCGGCGCGCTGACTCTGCACGCATTGCGCGGCATCATCGGCGACGAGAAGTTTTTCGCGCTCTTGCGCGACTGGACCACGCGCCATCGGCACGGCACCGTCGTCACCGACGACTTCACCGGACTGGCCGCGAACTACGCCGAGGAATCACTGCGCCCCCTGTGGGACACCTGGCTTCATTCCATGCCGGTGCCGCCGCTGTGACTGACGGCAGCGCCGGGATGGACGCCCTAGGCGCCTCGGCCGGACCGGTCGCTCGCGGCAGCATTGCGCGGGTGGGGTTGGCCACCGCCGTCAGCGCGGCATGCGGCTATGCGGTCCTTTATCTGGCCGCACGCAGACTGGACCCGGCGGACTTTTCGGTGTTCGGGGTGTTCTGGGGCGCCTTCGGTTTAGTTACCGGCGCGGCCAACGGACTGCTTCAGGAGGCTGCCCGCGAAGTGCGTGCCAATCCCGCAACGACCTTGCCCGCCCGCGGCCCGCACACCAGTCCGATGCGGGTCGCCGCCGGGGTCGGCCTCGCGGCGGCGGCGGTCATCGGCGGTAGTTCGCCGCTGTGGGCTCCGAAGGTTTTCGCCGAGGCACAAGGTCTGTCGGTGCTGTTGCTCTCGGCGGGCCTGGCCGGATTCTGTTTGCACGCAACACTGCTGGGCATGCTCGCCGGAGTGGGTCAATGGGGCCGCTACGGCGCCCTGATGGTGACCGACGCCATCATCCGGGTCGTTATCGCCACGGCGGCGTTCCTCCTCGGCTGGGATCTCACCGGATTCCTGTGGGCCACCGTCGGGGGTGCGGTCGCCTGGGTGCTGATGCTGACGGCGTCGCCTGCGGTGCGCAGCGCGGCCCGGCTACGCACGCCGGGCAGCATTGCCACATTTCTGCGCGGAGCCTCGCATTCCATCGCTGCATCGGGTGCGAGCGCGATCCTGGTGATGGGTTTTCCGGTGCTCCTGAAGGCCACGTCGGGGCAACTGGGCGCGGCAGGCGGAGTGGTGATCCTCGCGGTCACCCTGACCCGGGCACCGTTGCTGGTGCCGATGACGGCCATGCAGGGCAACTTGATCGCCCACTTCGTCGACCACGCGGCCCGCCGCCGTGGCACGCGTCTGCAGGCCCTGCTGAAACCCGCCGCCGTGATCATGCTGGTCGGGATCGCGGGCATTCTGGCCGCCGGGACACTGGGACCCTGGCTATTGCGGGCCGCCTTCGGCCCGCAGTACCAAACCTCAGGCACGCTACTCGCCTGGCTGACGGCGGCAGCGATATCGATCGCCGTCCTGACGCTCACCGGTTCGGCGACGGTGGCCGCCGCACTGCACCGGGCGTACGCACTGGGTTGGGTAGCCGCCACCGTGACCGCAGCGGGTTTGCTCACCCTGCCACTGGACCTTGCGACGCGCACGGTGGTGGCCCTGCTGTGCGGACCACTGGTCGGGATCGCCGTCCACCTCGCGGCGTTGGGCCGGGCCGGCGACTGAATCGTCACCTCGGCGGCGGCGGTCCAGCGCCGTGTACGTTGTGGACATCGACCCCTCCCGCGTCTGGATCATCGTTCCGGCTTTCAACGAGGCGCAGGTCATCGGCGATGTCGTCGCAGACCTGCGGTCGGTGTTCGCCCATGTGGTGTGCGTGGACGACGGCAGCAGCGACACCACCGCCGAGACCGCCCTGCGCGCCGGAGCGCACGTTGTGTCGCATCCGGTGAACCTTGGTCAGGGTGCGGCGATCCAGACCGGCGTGGAGTACGCCCGCAGTCAGCCGGGTGCCGCCGTCTTCGCAACCTTCGACGCCGACGGTCAGCACCGACTCAAAGATGTCGTGTCGATGATGGAGAGGCTGTCCCGCGGCGATGTCGACATCGTGATCGGCACGCGCTTCGCTGGCTCGACGATCAGCCACACTCCGCCGCTCAAACGGCTTATCCTGCGGGCTGCGGCGTGGCTCAGTCCGAGCAGCCGTCGACTGGGCCTGACCGACGCCCACAATGGTCTGCGGGCTTTCGGTAAGACCGTCGCCGATAACCTCGACCTGACTATGAGCGGGATGAGTCATGCCGGCGAGTTCATCGCGCTGATTGACGAAAACCGTTGGCGGGTAGCCGAAGAGCCGGTCGAAATTCTCTATACCGATTATTCAGTATCCAAGGGTCAGCCCCTGCTGAACGGGGTGAACATCGTTTTTGACGGATTCCTGCGCGGGAGGTTGCGGCGATGAACTGGATCCAGGTGTTGTTGATCGCCGCGGTGGTAACACTGCTGATGTACCTGCTGCGCGCCCGTAGCAACGCCAAGGCAAAAGCCTGGGTCAAGATCGGTTATGCGCTCTTCGTCATCGCCGCGGTCTACGCGATCCTGCGCCCGGACGACACCACCGTGGTGGCCAATTGGCTCGGCGTGAACCGCGGCACCGACCTGTTGTTCTATGCCTTGGTTATCGCATTCATCTTTACGACGTTGAGCACTTATCTGCGGTTCAAGGAACTCGAGCTCCGCTACGCCAGGTTGGCACGCGCGGTCGCACTCGCGGGTGCCAGGACGCCGGAAGGCTAACGCGCGCGGAAGTATTCGACGGTCCGCCGGATGCCGTCCTCGAGACCGATCTGCGCACGCCAGTCAAGCACTGTCTGCGCCCTGCCGGCATCCAGGCAGGACCGCCTCAGGTCACCGGGTCGCGCCGGCGCCGATCGGGGTGCGTCGGGGGTGCCGACTGCGGCGGCCACCAGAGTGTGCAGCGCGCGATCACTGGTCTCCACGCCGGTGCCAACGTTGAAGCGCTGTCCTGATCCGGCACCACCGGACGCCCGAACGAACGCCTCGATGACATCGTCGACGAAAACGTAGTCGCGGGTGTTGGAACCGTCACCGAAGACCATCGTGGGCTCGCCGGCCAATAGCGCCTTGGTGAAGACGGCGACCACTCCGGCCTCGCCGCGCGGTTCCTGACGCGGGCCGTAAACATTGGCCGGCGCGACGTGAGTGCAGTCCAGTCCGTAGAGGTGCCGGAAACTATTGAAATAGACCTCCGCGGCCGCCTTCGCCGCGGCATACGGCGAGGCCGGATCGGTCGGCGTCGTCTCGTCTATCGGATAGCGCGTCGGGACGCCGTAGATGGCGCCGCCCGAGGATGTATTGACCACTTTGCGCACAGCGGCGCGACGCGCGGCCTCCGCCAGTCGCACCGCCCCGATGACGTTGACCATCGCATCGGACTGCGGATCCGCCACCGACTGCCGCACGTCGATCTGAGCGGCCAGGTGATAGACCACCTCAGGTCGGGAATCGGCCAGCAACCCGATCAGGTCGACGCTGACGATATCGCCCTGGACAAACCCGAAGCCGCCGTGGGCAAGGGCGCCGTCCAGGTTTACCAACCGGCCGGAACTGAGGTCGTCGAGGCCGACGACGCTGTGCCCATCGGCCAGCAGTCGGTCGACCAGGGTCGAGCCGATGAAGCCGGCGGCGCCGGTGACCAGTGCCCGCATTTGGGCCACCATACCGGCGCCATCGAGGTGACCACCCGTACAGTCGAGGCGATGTCTGTTCGGCCGACCGTGCGTGTCCCACCGGTCGCCGCGGCGGCGGCGGCACTAATCGCACTGCAGTTGGCGGTCCGGTCGGTTCTGGCATTCGGCGGCTACTTCTACTGGGACGATCTGATCCTGGTGGGCCGGGCCGGAACCCAGCCCCTGCTGTCGGCGTCGTATCTGTTCACCGATCACGATGGTCATGTGATGCCGGCGGCGTTCCTGCTGGGCGGCGGGATCACCCGGCTGGCACCGCTGGTGTGGGCCGGACCTGCGGTGAGTTTGCTTGTGCTGCAATTGATCGCGTCGATGGCGCTACTGCGGACACTGCACGTGATCCTCGGCTGGCGAGCGGTAATGCTGATACCACTGTGCTTCGCACTCTTTACCCCGCTGGGCGTGCCGGCGTTCGCGTGGTGGGCAGCGGCGCTGAATTACCTACCGATGGTCGCCGCGATGGCGTGGGTGTGTGGCGACGCGATCCTGTTGGTGCGCACCGGGAAACGGCGCTATGCGGTGACCGGCACGCTGGTGTACCTGGTTGGTCTGCTGTTCTTCGAGAAGTCGGCCGTTATCGGATTCGTAGCCTTCGGACTGGCCGTCCTGTTGCACCACGTGCAGGGGCACGGATCGGCGCTACGCGTGGTGTGGCGCCGCGGCCGGGAGCTGTGGACTGCGATGCTGGGACTGACGGCGGCATGGATTGTGCTTTACCTGGTGGTGGTCGACCAGCAACGCTGGAGCTGGGACCCCGCGATGACCTGGGATCTGTTGCGTCGCTCGGTGACCCACGGAATCGTGCCCGGTCTCATCGGTGGCCCCTGGGTGTGGCAGCGCTGGGCGCCGGCGTCGCCCTGGGCGTTCCCACCGGTCGCGGCGATGGTGATCGGCTGGCTTGCGGTGGCGGTAGTGGTGGCGGTGACACTGATACGCAAACAGCGCGCTGCCTCGTTGTGGCTGGCGGCGGCTGGCTACGTGATCGCCTGTCAGGTTCCCATCTACCTGATGCGCTCTTCGGAATTCACCGCACTGGAGTTGGCCCAAACCCTGCGCTACCTGCCCGACCTGGTCGTCGTGCTGACCCTGCTGGCCGCGGTGGGATTGTGTGCTCCCAATCGACGCGACGCGCAGTGGCTGAACGCCTCACCGCGCCGAAGTGCGGTGTCGGTGGGTCTCGCCATGATATTCGTCGCGAGCAGCCTGGTATCCACTCAGACCTTTTTGAAGAGTTGGCAGGACAATCCGACAAAGTCCTACCTGCAGAATGCGATTCGCGGCTTGGCTGACGCGAAGTCGGGATCGTCCGCGCCCCTGCTCGACCAGGAGGTCGATCCGTTGATCCTGCAGCGGGTCGTGGGCCCGGAGAATCTGGCCAGCCACATGTTCGCGCTCATCACCGATCGTCCCGCTTTCGCCGCCGCCACCGATCGATTGCGGATGTTCACCACCGCCGGCCACCTCGTCGACGCGAACGTCACATGGGTGCGCCGGATCGCGGTCGGCCCGCAGGCGAGATGCGGGTACTTCGTGGATCCGGACACCCCGGCACGGATGCCCTTGGACGGGCCGCTATTGCCGGCCGACTGGACCGCCGAAATCAACTACCTGGCCAACACCGAAGGCACCGTCGGGTTGTCACTACCAGCCGGCCCAGAAACCAAGGTCCCGGTGAAACCCGGGCTCAACCGGGTGTACGTGCGGCTATCGGGTGCCGGTGACGCGATCACCGTCCGGGCCCACACCGCTGGCCTGACCGTGTGCCTGGCCTCAGGGCCGGTGGGCTATCTGGCGCCGCGCTGACGGCGCTACTGCGTCTCCTCGGTCAGCCTGATCCGGCCGATGATCTCCAGCACCTCGCTGTGCACCTCACGGCCGGCCATCGTGGCGGCGACCGCCGTCATCTGAATGGCCGTATCGCGGCCGTGACTGAGTAGGTGGCTGGCCGCCGTGCCCACGATGTCGGAGAAATGCCTGCGCAGCACCTCCTCGACGGCCGACAGGGCAACCTCGGCGTGCGCCAGGGGCACACACCTGCGGAGCAGGTGGAAAACTTCGGCGTCGACACGACGGTAGAAACGCTGCGCAAAGATTCTCTTCACCAAATCGATTCCACCGGCTTGGCGAAGCACCGTCTCCTGCTCGGCGAGGTCGGTGACCATCGGCTCAGTCCAACTCAAACCGCGCCGGACGACGCGCCGCGACAACTCGACGGCAATCACGGAGGCAATCGGGTCGGCCAGGTCGGCCAGGTCGGCTAGGTCGATGCCATCAGGCTGGGGCGGTGTCGTCTCGAACATGACGCCATCATCCCAGGGGGGTACGACAAGTTAGGCAAGAGAAACGACCACCAAACGCACCGACGCCCCCCGGGAACGATCCCGGGGGGCGCTGGTGTGGTCTGCCGGCCGGGGCCGGCCAGCGTTAGGCAGTTACGCCGCGGCTGGTGACGACGACCTGATCGTGCTCGTGGTGACCCTCTTCAGCGGCGAAGTTCGGGTCGTCCGCGTAGGACTTCAGGCGAGCGATCTTGTAGATCAGCAGACCGTAAAGGCACTTGGCCAGGATGTCGGCCAGCGAGTAACCGATCTGCATGCCAACCCAGCCGCCCGCGCCGGAGCCCGGGAAGTACAGCGGCAGGATGTAGGCGATCGGGTAGACGCCCCACGTTGCGAACAACAGGATCCGCATGGTGCTCACCGTCGAGCGAACCGACTCGGGCTGGCGGTCCAGCGACTTCGTCAGCTCGACGAACAACACGTAGAGGATGTAGAGGAACGGAATGGTGGACAGCAGGCCAAAGATGTTGCGAGTGGCGTTGTCACCGCTGATCTCGCCGGGGTAGCCGAGCGCGATCATCAACGCAGAGGCCGGGATCAGACGCCAGAGCAGCGACGCCTGCAGTTTCTTGGCCAGCGCCAGCACCACGATTAGTTCGGTCAGCAGCAGTGGAACGGTAAGGAACCAGTCCACGTATCGGTAGCCCTCGTTGAACGACTGTCCCGCTGCCTGGACGTAGGTGCCCTTCCCGCCGGCCGCGTCAGTCACGAATGCGTGCTTGAACGAGTCGAAGATCCGGAAGTAGTGGTAGGCGGCGATGCCAGTCACAGTCGCCGAGATCACCAGGGCTTGCCGGTAACGGGGCAGGACCCTCCGCTGGGATGCCAGCAGGAAGATCGTGGTGAACAGCTGTGCTGCAATCACCAGGGATAGGAAGTTGTAAACCGTATCAAATTGTCCTTGGGACAGTTCCGCAGGAATCATCTCTCACCTTCGGTTGCGACTCGGGTCCATGGTCAGACCCCAGAGTACGATAGTGCACCATCGCGCAAATAGCTCACTTATGTCTCGGTTTTGCCGCTTTTTGTCTCGGCTGCGGCCACCGAAACGGGGCCACCACGAAGGAAGGCGGCACAACGACATGCCTGATCGCGGCCTCGACGGCGCGTCGATCATCGTGGTCGGCGCCAGCGG
>CAMDFY010000011.1 GCA_945897705.1 Bifidobacterium breve
GCGCACATGGAAATGGACGTGGTGCTTCGGACAGTGCTGCGGCACTTCACTATTCAGACCACCAATGCGCCGGGAGAAAAGTGGCACAGCCGTGGTGTCGCATTCACCCCGAAGAAGGGCGGCCGAGTGGTGTTGCACCGCCGCGTGACGCCGCTGGCGTGATCGCCGGTTAAAAGTTGCCAGGCCCCTGTGTTGTCGGGTCGTAGGTATGTACCGGAAGCGGGAACTGCACGTCAGTCGTCGTGGCGCTGAGGCTGTCGTAAAGACCGATGGTGTGAATGCCGGTGGTGGAGATGCGCAGCGGCAGATATTGGACGAAGACCCGGAACTTGACCGGGATGTCATCGACGTCCTCGAAGTTCCAGCGGAATTCCATGGCACTGATCCGTTCGCCGTCCGGACCGGTGGCGATCAGATATTGGACCGCGTCGTACTCGCCGCCGCTCAATGCGCAGACGGCGATGACCATCGGCACGGTGATGTCTGCTGGCGACTCGCTGACGAAGCAACTGGTCATCGGGAACCCGGTGGCGCTGACCCCGCCGGCCTCGTCCTCGGTGACGGTCAGCGCTGGCGCGAATGCAACGACGCGCATTACCGCGACGCCGCGCTGAGATCAACCGCGATGAAGTCCATCCGCCAGAGCCCCTCGAATAGCTCCAGGCCCATGTACTCAAGCTCAGCCTGGTCGGCAGCCGCCAGCACACCGCTGAGCGCCACCCGCTCCGCGATCTGGCGAATCGAACGCTCACCGTCGACGTGCTGGGCGAAGGGCAGGTGGGTGGGGTCCAACTGGACACGCCAACCCGGCCGGTAGATCTCCTGGCCGCTGACCCCGCACCGCAACCGCATCAGTGGCACGTAGTCCAGAGCATTGCTCGCCGAGAAGTCGATCCGGTAGCTCTGCTTCGGCCGACCCGCGTGGGTGGCCAGGAAAAAGTGGCACGCATTGAGCGTCTTGATGCGCTCCATCGCGGCCCACATCTTATCGTTGGGCAGCTGATTGATCGCCGCGTAGAACTCGTTGCCCGGCTCGGTCAGCGTGGGCGGGTAGTACGACGTCTTGAGGAACCAGTCCTGAAACTCCAGGCCCGCAGAGGACACCAGGTCCAGGCAGTCCTCGACCGTGTAACTCCGGTCGCGGCCGTGAAGGAACGTATCTACCATGCCGGCGTCGAACGCCAAGTCCGGCGCGATAGACAGGTAGCTCTTGACCGGGTGACTCGATGCCAGCGAGGCCAGTGCCGACTTGACGGTGCGCAGGGATTCCTCGTCCTGAGTGAGCCCCAGTTCACGAAAGATCGCCTGCATCATCTCCACGCCGACACGACCGTAGCGCGCGTAGAGCATGATCGCAGCGACACCGTCGGGCCGCAGAACGTCAGCCAACGCCTTCATCCCGACCTCCGGTTCGGCCAGGTGGTGAAGCACTCCAGTCGAGACGATCAGATCGAAGTCCTGCTTGAGTGAGGGCACTTCTTCGATCGGCAGTAGACGCAGCTCAAGGTTTTTCAGGGCGTACCTGTCCTTGAGGTGTTTCGAATGATCCAGCGAGGGTTGGCTGACATCGATTGCCACCACCTTCGATGCTCGGTTCGTGTAGGCGAAGACCGCGGCCTGATTGGTGCCACATCCCGCGATCAGAATGTCGAGGTCGGCCTGCAAGGGTCGGTCGGGCCACAGGATCCGATGTGCATGGCTTGGGTCAAACCACTGCCAGTTGCTGCTCAGCCAGGTCTCGAGGTTCTGGATCGGCTCGGGGTACTGCCACTTCTCGTATTGGTGGGCGACGACATCCGCGCGCGGATTCTCGGTCATCCTCAGGGCACCCTGGTCTGCAGAAGCGGGTTCCGCTTGAGCACCGGCAGCGGGAAAAGGACGTCTGTCTCGGTCTCGTCAAGGTGGTTGTAGAGCCCGATGGTGTAAACCCCGCTGGACTCCGCGCGCATGGGCAGGTACTGGGTGAAGACCCGGAACTTGACCGGCGTGGGCGGGTTGTCGTGCCAGTGCCAACCGAATTCAAGGCTGCCCACCCGTTCCCCGTCCGGGGATGTGGCGACGATGACCTGGACGGGGTCGTAGTCGGCACCACCGAGGGCGCATACCGCGATGACCATCGGCACGGTGATCTGTGCCGGAAAGTTGTCGACGTAGCAGCTGGTCATCGGAAAGCCCTTGATGTTCACCCCGCCGGCGTCTTCCTCGACTGCGCTCAATGATGGCGCAAACGCGACCACCCGCATGTTTCCTCCCTTGTCCGGAAAGACCAACCTTAGCCACCGTGGGCAACGCCCAACTAGTTTGGGGTGGTGACGCCAGCCCGATTTTCCCGTGCCGAATTGACCGACGCCTTCGCGACCTTCGAGCAGACCGTCGCCAACGCCGCCAGAACCCGAGACTGGGACGCCTGGGTGTCGCACTACACCCCTGACGTGGACTACATCGAACATGCGATGGGAACCATGAAGGGCCGCGTGCAGGTGCGCGAATGGATCTACCGCACCATGACCGCTTTTCCGGGCAGCCACATGACCGCGTTCCCCGCGCTGTGGTCGGTGATCGACGAATCCACTGGCCGAGTGATCATTGAACTGGACAACCCGATGCGCGATCCGGGTGATGGCACCATCTTCAGCGCCACGAATATCTCGATCATCACCTACGCCGGCGACGGGCTATGGAGCCGACAGGAAGACATCTACAACCCGTTGCGCTTCCTGTCGGCCGGTATGAAGTGGTGCAAGAAGGCGCAGCAACTCGGCACCCTCGACGACGACGCCGCCGCGTGGATGCGCAAGAACGGCGCCGCCCGGTGAGCGGACCGAAACTCGTCATCGGCGCCAACGGTTTCCTGGGTTCGCATGTCACCCGCCAACTGGTGTCGGCCGGCCACGACGTGCGGGCGATGGTGCGCGAGGGCGCCACCACCACCGGTATCGACGATCTCAATACCCACCGCTTCGTCGGCGACATCTGGGACAACGACACCTTGGCCGATGCCATGACTGGTTGCGAAGATGTCTACTACTGCGTCGTCGACACCCGCGGCTATCTGATCGACCCGGCTCCGCTGTACCGCACCAACGTCGACGGCACTCGCAATGTCCTCGACGTCGCCGAGGCCGTGCACCGCGAAAACCCGTTGCGGCGCTTCATCTTCACCAGTACCTACGCTACCGTCGACCGCCGCCGCGGCCGAGTAGCCAGCGAGTCCGACGTCATCACCGACGAAACCACACTCACCCCCTATGTACGTACCCGGGTACAGGCCGAACGCATGGTGCTCGGCTCCACCTTGCCCGCCGTGGCGATGTGCGTGTCGACCACCTACGGCCCCGGTGATTGGGGCCGGACCCCACACGGCGCCATCATCGCCGGCGCCGCGTTTGGAAAGCTGCCCTTCGTGCTGGGCAGCATTGAGCTTGAGGCCGTCGGGGTCGATGACGCCGCCGCCGCGATGATCCTGGCGGCCGATCGCGGCCGGGTCGGTGAGCGCTACCTGATTTCGGAGAAGATGATCAGCAATGCCGAGGTGGTGCGGATCGCCGCCGATGCCGCCGGGGTGCCCGGTCCGACGAAGACAATCCCGTTGCCGGTGACCTACGCGATGGGTGCCCTCGGCACCGCTAAGGCCCGGCTGCGCGGCAAAGATGAGCGACTCACTCTCAATGCGGTTCGGCTCATGCGCGCCGAGGCGCCCGTCGATCATTCCAAGGCCGTGCGTGAACTCGGTTGGCAGCCAGCGCCGGTCGAAGACTCCATTGCCGCGGCCGCGCAGTTCTGGACCTCGCTGCGCGCCGCCAAGGCCGCTCAGCGAGACTAATCAGATGGCAACGAACGGCCACGTCTCGCACTGGTTCGCCCAGGTGCCCGATCCGCGACCCGCCCTGCCCGGGGATCGCGAAGCCGACGTCTGCATCGTCGGGGCCGGCTACACCGGGCTATGGACCGCCTACTACCTCAAGGCGGCCGATCCAGCCCTGCGCATCACCGTGCTGGAAGCGCGATTCGCCGGGTTCGGCGCCTCCGGGCGCAACGGCGGCTGGCTGTCCGGTCTGGCACCCGGCAGTCGAGATCTGCTGGCCAAGCGACACGGGCGGGACAGCGTCATCACCTGGCAGCGGATACTCAACGAGACCGTCGACGAGGTGATCGACGTGACGCGCCGCGAAGGCATCGACGCCGACATCGTCAAGGGCGGCAACCTCGAAGTCGCCCGCACCCCGGCTCAGGCACAGCGACTGCGCGCCGAGTTCGATGAGGATCGCCGTTGGGGAGTCGACGACGCCGTGATCCTTTCGGGTTCGCAAGCAGCCGAACGGATTCGGGTCGATCACCTGGTGCTGGGCTCGTTCAACCCGCACTGCGCACGAATACAGCCGGCGAAACTCGCCCGTGGCTTGGCTGACGTGGTGGAACGGTTGGGTGTGACGATCTACGAACAAACCCCGGTGACCACGATTAGTTCCGGACGAGCCGAGACCCCACTGGGCGTGCTGCGGGCTCCGATCGTGCTGCGTGCCACCGAGGGATTCACCGCGCGGATGCGGGGATTGCGCCGGCGTTGGCTGCCCATGAACAGCGCCATGATCGCCACCGATCCGATGTCCGAAAGTCTCTGGCGCACAATTGGCTGGGAGGGGCGGGAAACCCTCGGGGACCTGGCGCACGGCTTTTTCTACGCCCAGCGCACCGCCGATGACCGCATCGCCATCGGTGGCCGCGCGGTGCCCTACCGCTACGCCTCGCGTATCGACCGCGACGGTGCGGTCGGCCAGCGCACCATCGACTATCTCGCCGGGGTGCTCAACACCGTGCTGCCGCAGACGCGGGGTGTGCCGATCGCGCACGGCTGGTGCGGAGTGCTGGCCGTACCGCGAGATTGGACCGCCGGAGTTGCATTTGATCCTGCCAACGGACTGGGAGAGGCCGGTGGTTACGTCGGGCATGGTGTGACGGCTACCAACCTCGCCGGACGCACCCTGGCTGATCTGGTGCTCAAGCGTTCCACCGCACTGACGGAGTTGCCGTGGGTGGACCACCGCTCGAGAACCTGGGAACCCGAACCCCTGCGCTGGCTGGGAGTGCAGGGCCTGTACTCCGCCTATAAGCTCGCCGACCGCCACGAGGCCGGCGGCCGGTCGACAACCTCGCCCATCGCCACACTCGCCGATCGAATCACTGGTCGGCCTTAGTCCCCGGTGTCGTACCCGCGGGTTCCTCGTCGCGTCCGAACAGCGCCGGGTAGGCGAACCCGGCCACTGCCGCTCCCAGTAGTGGTGCCAGCCAGAACGCCCACAGTTGACCGGGCGCGCCGGCACCGTTGAAGAAAGCAACCCCGGTGGACCGCGCAGGGTTGATCGAGGCGTTGGAGATCGGAATTGAGATCAGGTAGACCAGTGTGTAGGCCAGGCCGATCGCCAATCCGGCGAAGGCTCGGCGGGCCCGGTCATCGGTGGCGCCGAGGAAAACCAGCACGAAAAGCAGCGCCAACACCGTCTCGGCGATCAGTACCGCGGTCAGCGAGTAGTAGAACGGCGAATTCGCACCATAACCGTTCGCGGCCATGTTGCCGGTCGGCGTCCAGTTCGGTCGGCCGTTGCCGATGATGACGATCACCGCACCGGCCAGGACGCCTCCGGTGATCTGCGCAAGCCAGTACTTCGGCACCGCTGACCACTCCAGGCGTCTGGCCGCCGCCGCGGCCAGGCTGACTGCGGGGTTGAAATGGGCTCCGGATCGGGTGCCGAAGGCATACACCGCGGTCAGAACCGCCAGGCCGAAGGCCAGGGCGACGCCGGTGTAGCCGATACCGGCTGAGAAGTCGCCCGCGGGGTCCGCGGCGAACACCGCGGCCCCGCAACCGGCGAACACCAGCCAGAAGGTACCGATCAACTCGGCCGCCAACCGGCGTGCCATTCCGGGTGCACTCATGGGCCAAATCATGCCGAATACCCGTGCCGGTTGCGCACCCCCGTCGTGATTAGGTTCACCTAATTTGGTATCTGCGGCCCTGCTTGCCTATCGTTTCCCTACCTGTTGCAGACCACAGAAGGGCCGCCGTTCACCGACGCACGGAGGAACCCCGACGGGGCGCGGCGCCGTCGCCGGGTCGCTGTGCGAAAAGTTGTCAAGGGTGTGAAGGGTTAGGTGCATATGCCCAGCAGTGTCGGGCTCTACAACCCCGCGTACGAACACGACGCGTGCGGTGTCGCCATGGTGGTGGACATGCACGGCCGGCGCAGCCGCGACATCGTCGACAAGGCCATTACCGCGCTGCTGAACCTCGAGCATCGCGGCGCCGCCGGCGCTGAGCCCAACAGCGGGGACGGGGCCGGGATCATGATCGGAGTCCCCGACGAGTTCCTGCGGGCGGTGGTCGACTTCGAGTTGCCCGCAGAGGGTTCTTATGCGACCGGCGTCGCATTCCTCCCGCAGTCCGCCCGCGATGCCGCGGCCGCCTGCGACGCCTTCGAGCAAATTGTCACCTCCGAGGGGCTGAGCCTGCTCGGTTGGCGCGACGTCCCCACCGATGACTCTTCGCTCGGTGCGCTGGCCCGCGACGCCATGCCTACTTTCCGGCAGCCGTTCATCGGTGGTGCCTCCGGAATGGAACTGGAGCGCCGGGCGTATGTGATCCGCAAGCGCGCCGAGCATGAACTTGGTACCAAGGGGCCCGGCCAGGACGGGCCGGGCCGCGAGACCGTGTACTTCCCGAGCCTTTCGGGGAGGACCTTCATCTACAAGGGGATGCTGACCACCCCTCAGTTGAAAGCCTTCTACCTGGATCTGCAGGACGAACGGGTCACCAGCGCGCTGGGCATTGTGCACTCGCGCTTCTCCACCAACACCTTTCCGTCGTGGCCGCTGGCGCACCCGTTCCGACGCATCGCTCACAACGGCGAGATCAACACCGTCACCGGCAACGAGAACTGGATGCGTGCCCGCGAGGCACTGATCGACACCGACCTCTTCGGTACCGACGTCGAGAAGATCTTCCCGGTCTGCACCCCGGGTGCCTCGGACAGCGCGCGCTTCGACGAGGTGCTCGAACTGCTTCATCTGGGCGGCCGCAGCCTGCCGCACGCGGTGCTGATGATGATCCCCGAGGCTTGGGAGCGTAACGAGTCGCTTGCCCCAGACCGCCGCGCCTTTTACGCCTATCACTCCGCACTCATGGAGCCGTGGGACGGGCCCGCATCGGTGTGCTTTTCCGACGGCACCGTTGTCGGTGCGGTGCTCGACCGCAATGGGCTTCGGCCCTCCCGTATCTGGGTCACCGACGATGGTCTGGTGGTAATGGCCTCGGAGGCCGGAGTGCTCGATCTTGATCCGGCCACTGTGGTTCAGCGCATGAGATTGCAGCCGGGCCGGATGTTCCTGGTGGATACCGCCCGCGGCCGCATCGTCGCCGACGAGGAGATCAAGGCCGAATTGGCCGCCGAGCATCCGTATCGGCAGTGGCTTGAATCCGAGCAGTTCCATCTCGACGACCTGCCGCAGGGCCCCTATATTCGGATGCCGCATCACCGGGTTGTCTTGCGGCAGCAAGCTTTCGGATACACCTACGAGGAACTCAACCTCCTGATCGCGCCGATGGCACGAACCGGCGCGGAGTCGTTGGGATCCATGGGCACCGACACCCCGATCGCGGTGCTATCGACGCGGCCTCGGATGCTGTTCGACTACTTTCAGCAGTTGTTCGCACAGGTGACCAATCCGCCGTTGGATGCTATCCGCGAGGAGGTGGTGACCAGCCTGCAGGCCACCGTCGGGCCCGAGGGCAACCTGCTGCATCCCACGCCGGAGTCGTGCCACCAGATCCTGCTGCCGCACCCGATCCTGCGAAACCACGAATTGGCCAAGTTGGTCAACCTCGATCCCGATGATGAGGTGCACGGCCACAAGCACGGAATGCGCGCTGCGGTGATCCGATGCCTGTACCCAGTGGCCGAGGGCGGGGAGGGCCTGCGTCGCGCTCTCGATGAGATCCGGGCCGCCGCATCGACAGCCATCGCCGATGGGGCGCGGATCCTGATCCTCTCGGACCGAGAGTCCAACGAGACCACCGCGCCCATCCCGACCCTGCTCGCCGTCGCCGCGGTGCATCACCATCTGGTTCGGGAGCGCACCCGGACCCAGGTGGGCCTGGTCGTCGAGGCCGGCGATGCCCGTGAGGTGCACCACATGGCGATGTTGATCGCCTTCGGTGCGGCCGCGATCAACCCCTACATGGCTTTCGAATCGATCAGCGACATGATCGACCGCGGCGTTTTGGGTGGCTCCACCGATCTCGACCGTGAGAAGGCTCTGCAGAACTACATCAAGGCGGCCGGCAAGGGCGTGCTGAAGGTGATGTCGAAGATGGGCATCTCCACAGTGGCCTCCTATACCGGGGCCCAGTTGTTCCAAGCCATCGGAATCTCCCAAGCCGTGCTCGACGAGTACTTCACCGGCCTGCACTGCCCAATGGGCGGGATCGAACTCGATGACATCGCCGCCGACGTCGCCGCCCGCCACGCGTTGGCCTACCTCGACCGGCCTGACGAACGCGCGCATCGTGAACTCGAGGTGGGCGGGGAGTACCAGTGGCGCCGAGAGGGCGAGTACCACCTGTTCAACCCTGACACCGTGTTCAAACTTCAGCACTCCACCCGCACCGGGCAGTATTCGATCTTCAAGGAATACAGCCGGCTGATCGACGACCAGAGCGAGAAGATGGCCTCCCTGCGCGGCCTGATGAAATTCAAGACCGGCGTCCGCCCCCCGGTGCCGATTGCCGAGGTGGAACCGGCCGCCGCGATCGTCACGCGGTTCTCCACCGGCGCGATGAGCTATGGTTCGATCTCGGCTGAGGCGCACGAGACATTGGCGATCGCGATGAATCGGCTTGGCGCACGGTCGAACTCTGGCGAGGGCGGCGAAGCGGTCAGCCGGTTCACACCCGATCCGAACGGCGACTCGCGCCGCAGTGCCATCAAGCAGGTGGCGTCCGGTCGGTTCGGCGTGACCAGCCACTACCTGAGCAACTGCACCGACATCCAGATCAAGATGGCACAGGGCGCCAAACCCGGTGAGGGAGGCCAGCTTCCAGGCCACAAGGTCTATCCGTGGGTTGCCGAGGTACGGCACTCCACGCCCGGCGTCGGGTTGATCTCGCCGCCGCCGCATCACGACATCTACTCCATCGAGGATCTCGCGCAACTGATTTACGACCTCAAGAACGCCAACCCGGCGGCTCGCATCCACGTCAAACTGGTCAGTGAGAATGGCGTCGGAACGGTGGCGGCCGGGGTGTCCAAGGCGCATGCCGACGTGGTGCTGATCTCCGGTCATGACGGCGGCACCGGCGCGACCCCTCTGACGTCGATGAAGCATGCCGGTGCGCCGTGGGAGTTGGGCCTTGCCGAGACCCAGCAGACGCTACTGCTCAATGGTCTTCGCGACCGGATCGTTGTGCAGGTCGACGGCCAGCTCAAGACCGGCCGCGATGTGGTGATCGCGGCCCTGCTGGGCGCTGAGGAGTTCGGCTTCGCGACCGCACCACTGGTGGTGTCGGGCTGCATCATGATGCGGGTGTGTCACCTCGACACCTGCCCGGTGGGCGTGGCCACTCAGAACCCGGTGTTGCGCAAGCGTTTCAACGGCCAGCCCGAATTCGTCGAGAACTTTTTCATGTTCATCGCTGAAGAGGTCCGCGAGCTGATGGCTGAAATGGGCTTCCGGACGGTCAACGAGATGGTCGGACAGGTCAACGCGCTGGACACCACCAAGGCTGTCTCGCATTGGAAGGCACATAAACTCGACCTCACACCGGTTCTGCACGAGGCCGATTCGGCGTTCATGAACCAGGATCTCTACTGCAGTTCGCGGCAGGATCACGGCTTGGACAAGGCGCTGGACCAACAGCTGATAGTCCGGTGCCGCGAAGCTCTGGACTCAGGTACCCCGGTGCGATTCGCGATGAAGATCACCAACACCAATCGCGCGGTGGGAACCATGCTCGGCCACGAGGTGACAAAAGCCTATGGCGCACATGGCCTGCCGGACGGCACCATCGACATCACCTTTGACGGCTCGGCCGGCAATAGCTTCGGCGCCTTCGTGCCGAAGGGCATCACCCTGCGGGTGCACGGCGATGCCAACGACTACGTCGGTAAGGGTCTGTCCGGTGGCCGAATCGTGCTGCGCCCCAGCGATCGTGGGCCGCAGGATTACGTGGCGGAGGACAACATCATCGGCGGTAACGTCATTCTGTTCGGCGCTACTAGCGGCGAGGCCTTCATCCGGGGCACGGTGGGTGAACGGTTCGCCGTGCGTAACTCCGGCGCGCATGCGGTGGTCGAGGGCGTGGGCGATCACGGCTGTGAGTACATGACCGGCGGCAAGGTGGTGATCCTGGGACCGACGGGACGAAACTTCGCCGCAGGTATGTCCGGCGGAGTCGCTTTTGTCTACGATCCCGACGGCCTCCTGCCTGGCAACCTCAACGCGGAGATGGTCGACATCGACGAGTTCGCTGATGCCGATCTCGATTGGCTGCACGACATCCTGGTGGCTCACCATGACGCCACCGATTCGGCGGTGGCCCAACGCATTCTGGCCGACTGGCCCCGCCAAGCGGGAGACTTCGTGAAGGTGATGCCGCGTGATTACAAGCGGGTGCTGGGCGCCATCGCCGAGGCCGAGCGCATCGGAGCGGACGTCGACGAGATGATCATGGCGGCCTCGCGTGGCTGATCCGAATGGCTTCCTGAAGTACACCCGTCGTGAGACGCCGCGTCGACGGCCCGTTCCACTGCGTCTGCGTGACTGGAACGAGGTGTACGAGGATTTTGATCACGAGGCACTTCAGCAGCAGGCATCACGGTGCATGGACTGTGGAATCCCGTTCTGCCACAACGGCTGTCCACTGGGCAACCTCATTCCAGAGTGGAATGACCTCGTGCACCGGGATCGCTGGCAGGAAGCGATCGAACGACTGCATGCGACCAACAACTTCCCGGAGTTCACCGGCAGGCTGTGCCCCGCCCCCTGCGAGGCCTCGTGCGTGCTGGGAATCAACGCCGACCCGGTGACCATCAAGCAGGTCGAGGTTGAGATCATCGACAACGCGTTCGACGAGGGTTGGGTGGTGCCCAAGCGGGCACATCTGCTGACCGGCAAGACCGTCGCCGTCGTCGGCTCCGGCCCGGCCGGCCTGGCCGCCGCCCAGCAGTTGACCCGCGCCGGCCACGACGTCACCGTCTACGAGCGAGCCGACCGTATCGGCGGACTGCTGCGCTACGGCATCCCCGAATTCAAGATGGAGAAGCGTCATATCGACCGGCGCCTGGAGCAGATGCGGGCCGAGGGCACCAGGTTCGAGGCCGGCGTCAACGTCGGCGTTGACATCACCGGCGCCCAGTTGCGGGAGCAGTTCGACGCGGTCGTCCTGGCCGGCGGCGCAACTGACTGGCGCGATCTGCCCATCCCGGGCCGGGATCTCGGCGGGATCCACCAGGCGATGGAGTACCTGCCGTGGGCCAACAAGGCCACCCACGGCGACCCAGTGCTCGACGCCGACGGCCAGCCGCCTATCACCGCCAACGGAAAGCGCGTCGTCATCATTGGCGGCGGGGACACCGGCGCAGACTGTCTGGGGACGGCGCATCGTCAGGGCGCGGCCAGCGTGCACCAGTTTGAGATCATGCCGCGACCGCCCGAGGAGCGAGCCGACTCCACGCCGTGGCCCACCTACCCACTGATGTACCGGGTGTCGTCGGCCCATGAGGAAGGCGGTGAGCGGGTCTTCGCCGTTAACACCGAACGCTTCCTGGGCGGTGACGGTTTTGTCACCGGCGTGCGCGCACATGAGGTCGCGATGTCCGACGGCGTGTTCGCGAAAGTCGAGGGCACCGACTTCGAACTCGAGGCGGATCTCGTTCTGCTGGCGATGGGGTTCGTCGGCCCGGAACGGCCCGGATTGCTGACCGAACTCCAGATCGACCTGACCGACCGGGGCAGCGTGGCCCGAAACGCCGATTTCGAGACCTCGGTCCCCGGTGTCTTCGTCGCCGGGGACATGGGACGCGGGCAGTCGCTCATCGTCTGGGCCATCGCCGAGGGCCGCGCCGCCGCCGCGGGGGTGGACCGTTTTCTGATGGGCACCACAGCTTTGCCAGCACCCATCCTGCCGACCGCAATGCCGCAACACTAGTAACTTTTGCAACTATAGAAACACGCGACCTGCGTCGGCGCGCCTCCTGACGATCACCGTGCACCCCGGCTCTAATAGCTGGGGTGGGTGCTGCGGGTGCCGCGGTCCCCGGTTGCCGATGATGTCGACCACAGGAGAAACTCCGTGTACCTCGTGCCGATTACCCGCTCGCGGGTCGGGCGTATCGCCTGGTCATTGTTTCGCTATCCGATCAAGAACCGAGAGTTCCCGGCCAGACATGAAAGGCTCGTCACCGCCGACGACCTCATGCGGTTTGGCTTCTGATCCACAGTCCCGAGTCGCGGATCGTCTCGGCCAGCGCCTCGACGACCGCCGGATCGTAGGGCGCCGGAAGGTAGATGACCGCCAGGTCCATCCCCTCGGCGCCGTACGCGATCGCATCGGCGATGACGGCCCGGTAGTTGAGCTCCGGGGTGAGCCGGATCTGCGCCGACATCATGATCTCTTTCGGATCGCGTCCGACGGCGACGCAGTGCGCGGCGAGCACGTCGCGCTTACGGGCGAAATCCTTCGGCGTCCCGCCCGGAAAATTCCAGTGCTGTGCGTACTTGGCGGTGATTCGCAACGTTCGTTTCTCGCCGCCGCCACCAATGCAGATCGGCGGATGCGGACGCTGCGGACCCTTCGGTTCGTTGCGGGCTGACTTGAGTTGATAGAACCGGCCGTCGAAGTCGGTCCTCTCCTGACTGAGCAGCCCGATCAGCACCTGGCACGCTTCATCAAAGCGATCGAATCTCTCTGCCACAGTGCCTAGTTCGATACCGTAGGCACTGGACTCTTCCTCGTTCCAGCCCGCCCCGACGCCGAGTTCGAGCCGGCCACCGGAGATGATGTCCACCGCGGCCACCATGTTGGCCAGTACCGCCGGGTGCCGGTGGTGAATCCCGGTCACCATGGTGCCCAGTCGCAGTCGGGTAGTGGCTTGCGCCAGTGCGCTCAGCGTCGTCCAACCCTCCAGGCACGGGCCCAGTGGGTCGTCGAAGATCGGATAGAAGTGGTCGAAGTTCCAGCCGGACTCGTAGACCTCGATGTCATCGGCGGCCCGCCACACCGCGAGCATTTCTGCCCAGGTGGTGTTCTGCGGTGAGGTCTTGAACGCGAATCGCACCTTCGCAGCCTAGTGCTCCCCGAAGTAGGGGAGGAGGTGAAGTGACAGCCCGCGTATGACGCCAGATACTCGAACGCACTTTCCCCGCGACGGGGTTGAGCATCCGAACAAGTAGAAGGAGAACGCATGACCCTCATCGTCACGCCGGAGGTGCTGCGCACCACTCAGCAGGCCATCGAAACCGCACTCCAGCACGCGGCATCCATCGCCAACGGCTACCTGAGCAGCCATGAGGGCATCGGCTCGGCGGTCTGGGGCGGCCAGGCTCAGTTGGCCTCGGTCAACACCGCCGGACAGATCAATCTCGAACTGCAGCAGATGATCACCGGTGGCACGCGCCTGGCGCATGGCTTGAGTCAGGCGGCTTCGATGATCGAAAGCCACGAGGGCGATTCCGCCCGCAGCCTGACAGTCTTCGCCGCTAGCACCTGATCCCCGACCCAACCAACCCAGGAGAGGACTCTTTTCATGTCGGATCACATCACCTACCACCACGGCGGGGTTGCTGACTTCGCCTCTGACGTCGGTGCCCGTTCTACGCAACTGCTGGAGATCCACGACGATGTCCAGCGACGCACCAACGCGATCGCCGATTTCTTTCAGGGCACTGCGGCGACGTCATTTCATGAAGCCCAAATGCAGATGCTGCAGGGTTTGCAGGGTCTCATCGAGACGATGAATCATCACGGCCAGACGATCAGTGCCGTCAACGACAGCGCTCATCAGACCGACATCATGATGGGCAGCCTCTTTTAGCCGAGATCAACTTCAGCCGGTGGGACTCACGGCACGGGGAGTCCCACCGGCGGGGGAACTGGACCGGTGAACTGGATCGGGGGAGATAGTGTTAACGACCACGACCGACGGACTCTGGGTACTGCAGGTGCTGTCCCGGACCGAAGTGCTCGCGCCCGAACTCGGACTGCGCCCGTACCTACCCAGTGTCGAGACCGAGCAGACTGTACTCAACCACCCGGTCGCTGAAGAGCTGCGTTCCGCCGCTGTCATCAACGGCCACGGTGATGTCGACGACATACTCCTGGAATGGCTCACCGTGCTTTCGCGCCGTGATGTAGCCCTGCTTCTCGACCTGCGCGTTCCCGTACCGAATGAACGTCCGGACCGGGTCATATTGGCACGCTTCGCACAGTGGTGGGTCGCGCTGGAACGTAAGGGGACCACCGTCAGACTCACTGGAATAGGAGTCGCGACTAGCGAGAAGTCCGCTACCACGTTGATCGGTGCACAGATCCAACGGGTCTGTGGTGCAACGCATCCGGCCTCATTTCGGCCGGTGACGCTGGATACTGAAGATCTGCTCGCGAACGTCAGCGATGGTGACAGTCTGCGCAGCTTCCTCGACAAGCGTCGTTTAGACACCGATCAAGTCGCCGTGTTGTCGTCGGCTGCCGACACCGAGAGGTCGGCGCACGCCGGGATCGTCGCGCTGCAATCTGGTGCGACACGACTGATTCCCACCGTCGAGGCCGGCGCCGTGACACTCATTGACACAGCGGCGGGCCGACTGGTGTCGGAACGGGTTGACGGCGGTGGCCGAACCTGGATGATCCTCAGTCCCGGATCAGAGGCGGCCATCGCCGCCGCAGTGCAAAGGATGATGCGCCGACTGCCGGCTCGGGACGCCTGGCACTCTCACCGGAAGGCGATCTAGATGACCGATCTCTGGAACGTACAGTCCACCGAGACGGGTGCCCCCGACTCGGTCTCGGATACCTTGCGTATCTCGGACTTGGTGACACCGCCGAAGGTTCCACCGGGATCAGGCTGGCGGAAACTCGTCTACGGCCTCACTGCCGGGAAAGTCAACCCAGGCGAGTCGCCGGCCGAACGGCACCGCCGTCAGTTGCGCGAGCGCATCCGTCGACACATCCGCAAGCAATACGTGATCGCGTTCGTATCCGGCAAGGGGGGCGTCGGCAAGACCACCTTGACGGCGTGCATCGGCAGTGTCTTCCGCCAGTGTCGTCCGGAGAACGTTGTCGCCATCGATGCGGTTCCGGGATTTGGGACGCTGGCCGGCCGGATAGACGAAGCCCCGCCGGGGGATTACGCGGCGGTGCTCAACGACGCCGACGTCCAGGGCTACGCCGACATCAGGGAGCACCTGGGGCAGAACGGCGTCGGACTTGATGTCCTCTGTGGAGATCGCGCCTCCGACCAGCCGCGCCCCCTGGTACCCGCCATGTTCACCGGAGTGCTGTCGAGACTCCGACGCACCCATACCGTGATCCTGGTCGACGTCTGCGACGATCTCGAGCACCCCGTGACCAAGTCTGTTCTGGCAGCCTGCGACACGCTGGTGTTCGTTTCCGGCCTCACCGCTGACACATCGCTGCCGGTGACGCGTGCGATCGATCTACTTCGGGCAATGGGGCATCACGAGCTGGTGTCTCGGAGCATGGTGATTCTCAACGATATTCGTGACGATCGCGATAAAGATGCCCTCGGCTATCTGACGGAGAGATTCAGCCGTTCCGGCGCCACGGTTGAGTACCTTCCCCATGATTCCCATCTGGCCAGGGGCGGGATCATCGACATCGACAACGAGCTGCATAAGAGGTCCCGGCTGCGCCTCTACGAGATCGCTGCCGCCATCGCCGACAAGTACGTCCCGGAAGCGGACAGGCCTCATTCATGATGAAGGTCTGCTTTCCCGCTCGCTGTGCGGTTGCAGTCATCTGCGGTGACCATCTCATCTCTCAGGTCTATCCGGCAGCCGTGCCGATTGAAGTTTTCATGGACGACATCGTGGAACTACTCAACGATGACCTCAAGCGCCGTGGCGCCGATACCTTCGACGCCGGTGTTGCCTACGAGCTACAACGAGCCAACGGAACGCGGCTCGATATCACCCGATCGCTCGATGAGCTCGGCGTCGAGGACGGGTCAACACTGCTGCTCACCCCGGCACAGCAGGGCGACTCGTTCGAGCCGCACTTCGAGTCGCTGTCGACGGGCCTAGCGCGGGTCGGCAGCCGGTTGTTTCCACCGGTGACCGCGCAAACTGCGGCCCGCACCGCGATTGCACTGACCACCATGGCCGCGGGCGCGATTCTGCTGTTGGCCGGTTACGTCCGCGGCGTCGGCGACGGCCTCGCTCCCGCCATCGCCACCGGTACCTCCGGAGTCCTTCTGCTTTCGGTCGCCTTTTCGATACGGCGATGGTGGCCGGGCCGGCGCGATCTGGTTGCCGGACTGGCCTGGCCGGCGATACCACTGTCGGCCTTCGCGGTTGCGGCTGCGGCGCCCGGGGCGTTGGGAAGTGCCCACGCGTTCATCGCCGCGGCGGCGGCGGCAACCCTGACATGCGGGGTCGTCGCGGCGACGCGATGCCATCTCGCCGCCGCGGCTGCAGTGGTGGCACTGAGCGTCATTGCAGGATTAGTGGCGGCAGTGCGTATGTGGCGCCCAGTCCCCAGCCAGTGGCTGGGCATGGGTGTTCTGATCACAGCGCTGGTGCTGCTCACCCTTGCGCCGACGCTGGCGTTGCTGGCGGCCCGGATCCGGCCGCCTCATTTCGGATCAATCACCGGCCGGGATCTCTTTCGCCGCGGCGAGGGCATGCCGGCGGATGCGGTGGCGCCGGTCAACGACCGCGAGAACCTGGATCCCACGCCGCGGGGTGCGATCATCGCCGAGCTTGCCAGCCGTGCGAACTCGGTGCTGACCGGAATCTGCGCGGCCGCTGCTGCTGTTCTGCCGCCTGCGGTATGGGCGACGTTAATGCCGGGGCGACCCCGCAGTGCCGCAGCGGCGGTACTGGCCGCGCTGTTCATCGTGATATTCATCAGTCGCGGCCGGGCATTCGCAGACCGCCGTCAGGCGGTCGCCCTGGTCTGCGGAGCGGCGGCCGGCTTCAGCGCCGGCGTCGGCCGCTACGTGCTGGCTGCGCCGAGTGATTACGGTCCCGCGCTGCTCTGGGGATCGCTCCTGCTTGTCGGATTCGCAACCGCGGGCCTTGTTCTCGCCCTGTTGGTTCCGGTGACCCGGTTCACGCCGCTGGTTCGGATGGCGACCGAATGGCTCGAGTTGGTCGCCATCGTCGTCGCGCTTCCGCTTGCCGCCTGGGTGGGTGGACTGTTTGGTTGGGTTCGGATGCGATGAGACCGGGTGGCGCAGTTCGGGCGGTCGCCATCACGGCGGTGCTGCTGGTGGCCGCGCCAACGGCAGTGATGCCGAGCGTATCGGCCCTGCCCCGCCCGGTCGTGGATCCCACGCTGGTGCCGACCGACGGCCCGCCCGGCCCGGAACAGCCGATGCGACAGAGCAACCTCTGTGCCCCAACGACGTTGACGTCCGCGCCGGACGCCGCTTTCCCATCTCCGGGTTTCGCGATGCTCAACGTCAGCAAGGCGTGGCAGTTCTCCACGGGGAACGGGGTGACGGTCGCGTTGATCGACACCGGAGTCACTCCCGGACCTCGGCTTCCCGTCATCGCCGGCGGCGACTACGTGATGGGCGGTGATGGTCTGAGCGACTGCGATGCTCACGGCACCATCGTCGCCTCGGTGATCACCGCCGCCCCGAGCGGTATTCGGATGCCGACGCCGCTTCCGCCGAACCCGCCGCGTCCAGCGCCGCCAGCTGCCCCGGCCGTCCCACCGGACGGCGTGGCCGGTGTTGCCCCGCACGCGACGCTGATCTCCATCCGTCAGTCCTCGCGTGCGTTCGAACCGGCCAATCCGGGCGACGGTGGGGCGCATCGAAAGGCCGGTACGGTCGCGACCCTCGCGCGTGCGGTGGTACACGCCGCCAACACCGGTGCCGGAGTGATCAACGTCAGCGTGGCGGCCTGTGTCTCCGCGGCTGATCCCCTCGACCAGCGGGCGATCGCCGCCGCAGTCTGGTACGCGGCCACGGTCAAAGACGCCGTGATCGTTGCCGCCGCCGGCAACCAGAATGAAGACGGCTGCGCGCAGAACACCGTTGTCGGGCCGACGGTCGCCGGCGGGCCGCGAAACTGGTCCGGAGTCACCACCGTCTCGTCGCCGTCCTGGTTCTCCGACTATGTGCTCTCGGTCGGAGCGGTGGACGCCACCGGGGCACCGGTCGACAGGAGCCTTACGGGACCGTGGGTCGGTGTGGCAGCGCCCGGCACGGCGATCGTCGGCCTCTCGCCCCAGACCGGTGGCCCGGTCAACGCGTATCCGCCGGTGCGGCCCGGCGAATCCGCAGTGAAGTTCTGGGGTACCAGTTTTTCAGCCGCGTACGTCAGTGGAGTGGCCGCTCTGGTCAGGGCCAAGTTCCCCGAACTCTCGGCGCACCAGGTCATCAACCGGATCCTGCGGACGGCCCACAACCCACCCGCAGGGGTTGACGACCGGGTGGGCTACGGCATGGTCGATCCAGTCGCCGCGCTGACATTCAGTTTCCCGGCCGGTGAACGTACTGCTCCTGGTGCACAGACCCGGGTGCTCACGCCCGCGCCGCCGCCACCGCCGCCGGATGGCCGCGCCCACAGTTTTGCACTGGCGTTCACCGCCGTGGTGATGGGCGCAGCCCTGATGGTCTCGCTCATTGCCCGGGCCAGGAGATCGCGATGACCGAAAGCATTCGGTTGGCCGTCATCAGCGGGGTGTTTCTGTGTGGACTCTTCGGCTGGAGCCTGACCGGCTACGCCGGCGGCGCGGCCGGTCTTGCACTCGGCGCGGCAGGGCTGGTGCTGCCATGGTGGCGTCAACCGCTGTGGTCATGGGCTGCCTTGTTCGCTCACCGAAATCGGACGATCCAATACGTCGAACCGGTGACAGTGGCCAACGATCGTTCCAGCGGCGGGGTCCGATTTCAGGACGGGATCACCGTCACTGCTCTTGTGTTACTCGGAAAGCCCTACCAACCCACGGTATTCGCCGGTTCTGCAGCAACCCAGAGCGCTAATACTATCGACGTTAGTGAACTCCACGGCCTTATGACGCAGAGCCTGGGGCTGACGATCGAATCCATTTCAGTGGTCTGTACAGGCTCTCGACGCGGCAACGCGGGTGACTTCCCCCGGATATACGACACTCTGATCGGGCCATCACCGTACGCCGGCAGGCGAGAGACGTGGCTGATCATCCGAATCAGGTCACTGGCCAACGGCGAGGCCCTCAAGTGTCGCGACAGTGCAGGCATCGCAGCACTGGCCGCCACCCAGCGCATCGCTGCTGCTCTGCGGTGCAGAGGGATTCGGGTCAAAGTCGCCAGCGCGAGCGAGATGATCGAGTTGGATCGGCGATTGGGCACGCGCTGTCTCGAACCGGCCAATCGCCGTTGGCGAGCGCTGCGCGACGACTCGGGTTGGCGAAGCACTTATGCGTACCGACCCGTGGACCTCACCAGCTCGGCACTCAGTCAGGCGTGGTCGCTGCCCGCCGACGCGATCACGCAGAACCTGACGATTGGGTCCGACGGCGGCGTCACGGCGACGGTCACCGTGCACACCGCTCAGCCGGCAACGGCACCTCCGAGTGTGATGCTGCAGACGCTGCCGGGGCGCCAGGCCGCGGCCGTAGCAGCCAGCATGTGTATTCCGCGTCCCGAGATCCGAGGTCTCGGTAAAGGTCGGCTCCAGCGCGGCCTGATCCGTGAGGTCGGATCATCGGGCGTGCTGCTCGGAAGATCAGCGAGCGGGGATCGGATGTCGCTCCCGTTGACGGATCCGGGCCAACACAGCCGGGTCCACATCGCCGCAGACGATGCGATCGCCAAGCGAATTGTGGCGCGTACAGCGGCAACCGGTGAGCGCATCACCGTGCATACCGCTGACGCGTCGCGCTGGGACAGCGTCCGCATGCCGAACGTGGCGATCACTGATCAGCCGCGGCCGGCCCGTGGAAGCACCGTCAGTGTTGTCGATGGGACCGTTCAGGCTGTGCCGCGGCCGCGTACGGTCATTTCGGTTTCCCCGGCGGACACCCCACAGGTGTCCGCCGACGTTGAAATCGCGCAAACGGCACCGGGCGTGATCAGGGTCACCGCGGCCGGGGTCAGCAACTTCGTCGAGGTTGAGTTCTTCCGCGCCGAAAATCGTTACGCCAGTGTCCGGTCAGTGGACCCGGCCGCGGTCGCCGTGGACTAGTGGTGGGCGCAAACGGCGCGACTGCGGCCGCCCGGAGACATTTCGATCAGGCAATGGCGGTATTCGAGGCTGATCCGGCCAGGGCGCGCCGGCTGTTCCAGGAGGCGACCGACGCCGATCCCGCGATGGCCGATGCCTGGCTGGGCCGGATAGCGGGCGGCGACGCGGACCTGCGGACCTTGGAAGCGCTGCACACCCACGGCGCGCGACTGCACCGGGAGACGACCCGTTTGGGCGTCCGGCTCGGCGCCGTCATCAAGGCCGGTCCGTACCTGTCGATCACGGTGACCGAGGCCTCTCACGCGGACATCGCGCTCGCGAGCGCGTTCGTCGACGACGGGCAATTCGACAGGGCGGCGGCGACGCTGGAGAGTCTGGAGCTTCTGGAGGGCCGGGATAATCATCTCCTTGATTCCAGCGAAAGCTATCAGTGGCACCAACACATCAGCGCCTACCTGATGTTCGCCACTCAGCGCTGGCCCGACGTCCTCTCCGAGGTCGCACGTGTGCTTCCGCCCCACGCCCTGTCCATGGCGGCGGTCACGGCGGGTAGTAGCGCGCTGGCCGCTCACGCGGCGGCCCACCTGGGTCAGGCCCGGGTTGCCCTGGACTGGGCGGACCGGGTCGCCAACGTCGACCTGGTGGAGTTCCCGCTCATCGCGGCCGATCTGGCGTACCTACGGGGAATGGTGCACCGGCAACTTGGAAACGAGGAACAGGCGCAGATCTGGTTGTCGAGGGCCACCCTCAATGGAGTCCTGATCGATGCGGCCAAGCAGGCTCTCGGCGATGCCGGGGTGCACTTGGTCATCACTGATGAGGAGACGATCGGCACGCGCACGCACCGATGGGACGTCACGACCCAACGTTCCCCTGAAACCCGCGCCGATGAGCGCAACTCAGAGCGCCGCGCGGAACTGTTGATCCAGGGACGAGCGCTGCTGGATAACCAGGTCGGGCTGGCTGAAGTCAAACGCGCCGTCGCTGAACTCGAGGACCAGCTAGAAGTTCGGGCGCTGCGGTTGGCGCACGGGTTGCCGGTCACCAACCAGACCAACCACATGCTGCTGGTGGGTCCGCCCGGCACCGGCAAGACCACCACAGCCGAGGCGCTCGGGAAGATCTATGCCGGCTTCGGCATCGTCGCGCATCCGGAGATCATCGAAGTGAAGCGCTCAGATTTCTGCGGCGAACACATTGGGACGTCGGCGCCAAAGACCAACGACCTCATCGATCGTTCCCTGGGCCGGATTCTGTTCATGGATGAGTTTTACAGCCTGGTGGAGCGACATCACGACGGCAGGCCCGACATGATCGGCATGGAGGCGGTCAACCAACTCTTAATCGCCCTGGAGGTTCACCGGTTCGACTTCTGCTTTATCGGTGCGGGTTATGAAAAGCAGGTCGATGACTTCCTGGGCGTCAATCCCGGATTGGCCGGCCGATTCAACCGCAAACTTCGCTTCGAGTCCTACAGCCCCGACGAACTGGTCGAGATCGCCGTGCGCTATGGCCGACCCCGTGCCACCGTGATCGACGCCGATGCCCGCGAGGCTTTCAGCGCTGCCTGCCGCGACCTGCGGCGTTTTTTCGCTCCGGACGGCACGCCTGGCATCGATGTTCTGCAGAACGGCCGCTTCGCTCGCAATGTCGTTGAACGTGCCGAACGACTGCGGGACTCGCGGGTGGCGGCGCAGAACCGTGCCGATGCGGGATCGGTCACCATCGATGACCTCGAGCGGCTGCGCGCCGCGGATGTCGTCGCCGCAGTCGTCGACCTCTGCTCGGAGAAGCACCTCGGTGTTGCATATACCTCGGGGGGTATGTAATCTGGACGCTGGGATACCCCCGCAGGTATAGGTGGACAGGAAGCGCGCCATGTTGGATGACGAAAACTACGTCGCTGAGGTACTTAACCGGTTACGCCGGGCCCAGGGCCAGCTTGCGGGTGTGATCTCGATGGTCGAGGGTGGCCGCGATTGCAAGGACGTGGTGACCCAGCTCGCCGCGGTATCCAAGGCGCTCGACCGCGCCGGGTTCAAGATCGTCGCGTGCGGCCTTCGCGAGTGTGCGGCCGGCCCGAACCCGGGCGAGGCCAACGGTCTGACTGAAGCCGAACTCGAGAAGCTCTTTCTCAGCCTTTCCTAACACGCCTGCTGACACCGTCTAGCACAACACGGAGGACATCATCATGAAGTTCAACCAGTACTACCTCGAATGCCTCTCGCACGCCTCGTACCTGATCGGCGACGAGACCACGGGACGCGCGGTCGTCATCGACCCGCAGCGCGACGTCAGCGAATACATCGCCGACGCAAAGGAACTCGGCCTGACCATCGAACTGGTCATCGAGACGCACTTCCATGCCGACTTCCTGTCCGGCCATCTGGAACTGGCCGAGGCGACCGGCGCCAAGATCGTCTACTCTTCGGTGGCCGAGCCTGAGTTCGACCACCTGCCCGTCGCCGACGGCGAGCGCTACGCACTCGGCGAACTCCAACTGGAATTCCGCCACACACCCGGCCACACCCCGGAGTCCATGAGCATCGTGATCTATGAGCACCCAGGTGACGTCGAGCCCTACGGTGTCCTGACCGGCGACACTCTGTTCATCGGCGATGTCGGCCGTCCGGATCTGCTCTCGTCGATCGGTTTCACCCGTGAGGAACTGGCCGACAACCTTTACGACTCGCTGCACAACAAACTGATGACCTTGCCGGACGCCACCCGGGTTTACCCCGCACACGGAGCCGGTTCGTCCTGTGGCAAAAACCTGTCGACTGAACTCTGGTCGACTATGGGCGAGCAACGGAAGACCAACTACGCGTTGCGTGCGCCGACCAAGGAGGCGTTCGTCGATCTCGTGACCGAGGGGCAGCCACCGGCCCCGGGGTACTTCGTCTACAACGCGATCCTCAACCGCCAGGGCCGGGAACTGCTCGATGAGACCCAGATGCCCCGGGCGATGTCCTACGACGAGGTCCGCGCGGCAATGGCCGGCGGGGCGGTGCTCGTGGATGGTCGCAGTCCCGAAGAGTTCGGCCTGGGCCACCTCACAGCGGCGATCAACATCGGCTTAGAGGGCCGCTACGCGGAGTTCGCCGGATCGGTGATCAAACCCGAGATCGACATCGTCCTGCTGACCGATCCGGGTCAGGAACTCGAGGGCAAGAACCGCCTTGCTCGAATTGGTTTCGATCGGGTGGTCGGCTTCCTCGAGAATCCCTACGAGGTGATGTTCTCCCATCGGACCGATGTCGAGGTCGCATCGCGGCTGACCACCAACGCCCTGGGCGAGCGCATTGCGGATGTCCCGGAGTTGCAGATGGTCGACGTCCGAAATCCGGGCGAAGCCGACGCCGGCATGATCGCGGGAGCGGTCAACATCCCGGTGGGCCAGTTGCCTGATCGGGTCGGTGAACTCGATCCGCGCAAGCCGACCGTGGTCTACTGCGCCGGCGGGTACCGCTCGTCGGTGGCGGCCAGTTTCCTGCGTCAGCGCGGCTTCGGCGACGTCAGCGATGTCCTGGGCGGATACAACGCCTGGGACGAAGCCACCCAGAGCGCCTAATACGGGGAGGAATAACAAGTAATGAATGCCAAGCACCAGGTTCTTATCGTCGGCGGTGGCACCGCGGGCATCACCATGGCCGCGCGCTTACTGCGCAAGGGCTACACCGATGTCGCTGTCATCGAACCGGAGGATAAGCACTACTACCAGCCGCTGTGGACTCTCGTCGGCGGCGGTCAGGCCAAGGCGTCATCAACGGGGCGGCCCGAAGCCTCGGTGATGCCCAAGGGTGCGAATTGGATCCGCAAGTCCGCCAGTGCATTCGACCCGGACAACAACACGGTCACCTGTTCCGACGGCTCGTCCTACGGCTATGACGTACTGGTGGTGTGTCCCGGTATTCAACTCAACTGGAATGCGACCGAGGGGCTCACCGAAACTCTCGGCCGTGGTGGTGTCGCATCGAACTACCGCTATGACCTGGCGCCGAAGACGTGGGAGTACATCCGCGATATGCGTTCAGGCAGTGCGGTTTTCATGATGCCGTCCGGTCCGATTAAGTGCGCCGGTGCTCCACAGAAGATCGCCTACCTGGCGGCTGATCATTGGCGGAAGCAAGGCGTACTCAACAAGATCGACATCCACCTCGTCGTACCGACCCCGCGGATCTTCGGCATTCCTGCGATCGCGGACAACCTCGACAAGGTGATTGCCGGCTACGGAATCCAGTTGCACACGCTGTCAGAGGTGACGGCGGTGGACGCCGACTCCCGCAAGGTGACGCTGACCGCGATGGGCGAGGGTGGCACCGACACCACGCTGGCCTTCGACATGCTCCATGCGGTGCCACGTCAGTCCGCACCGGACTGGATCAAATCCAGCCCGCTGTCGACCAGCGAACCCACCGGCTACGTCGAGGTCGATAAGCACACCATGCAGCACGTGCGTTACCCCAACGTCTTTGCACTCGGTGACGCCGGATCGACGCCGAACTCCAAGACCGGTGCGGCGATTCGCAAACAGGCGCCGGTGGTGGTGGAGAACATCGACGCTCACCTCAAGGGCCGTCCACTGACGGGCTCCTACGACGGCTACGCCTCGTGCCCGATCGTCACCTCAGGCCACGACATGCTGCTGGCGGAGTTCGACTACGACTTCGCGCTGCAACCGTCGTTCCCGGTGCTGGACCCGACCAAGCCGCACCGGTCGTACTGGTACCTCAAGAAGTACGGTCTGCCGTTCCTCTACTGGAACCTGATGCTCAAGGGCCTGGCCTGATCTGAAGCCAGCCTCAGGCGTCGAGGTCCTGTTCCACCAGTGCGGCAATGGTCTCCAGCACTGTCGCGTCATCGGTCTCGATGGTGACCTGGGAACCATTGCCGGCGCCCAGGGTCATGATCATCAGCGCCGAACCGGCATCCACCGGATCCCCGCCATCGAGTGCGAGGGTCACCGGCACACCGGCATTGACCACGGCCTCCGAGATCACGGCGGCGGGGCGGGCGTGCAGTCCGACCGCCGAACCAACCGTCACGGTCTTACTGGGCATCTTTAGCTCCTCTGTGTATCGTTCGACCTCACGGAGATGTCTACTGGAAATTTCCCTCTGACGCCCGCAATTCCATCCACAGCTTCATGTCTAGGTGGCTATTCTAGAAGAATCAACGGCCCTTGACTATTGTTGTGGTGGCCGAGGAACCCACCAGATCGGTGGTCAGGCGACTGAGGAAGGCTGGCTTCGCGCGAATCAGTACCGACGGACGTCACAGCAAGTGGGCGCACCCCTCAGGTGTGTGGGTAGCGGTGCCGGAAAGCCACCGGATGATCAGTCCGGGGTAGTCCGCAAAATCAACCAAACGATTCAACTCAGTAAGGACGCGATGTCGTAATGCACAGCTATGACGTTCACGTCCGCCGTGATGGCAACTGGTGGATGGTCGAGATACCCGAGATCACCGGGCTCACTCAGGCACGCCGAATCGGTGAAGTCGAGGAGATGGCCCGCAGCCTGATCGCGGTCAGCACACATTCGCGGACCGAGGACGTCGGCATCAGGATCACTGGAATTCAGGTCGACACCCTCGGGGATATTGCTGAGTCCGCACGGGAGGTCACGCAATTGCGGGAGCGAGCCCGAGAAGTCGAAAGCCAGGCTTCCCAAGCGTTTCGGTCACTAATACGAAACTTGTCCGATCACGGAATCCCGGTTCGTGACACCGCGACGCTGCTGCAGGTGTCACCTCAACGCGTCAGCCAACTCAACAGCGAGTGAACCGGTTCAGGCAGAAGCGAACGCAGCGTTCGCCTCCGCCTCGGCCTTCGGGTTCACGAACTGCTTGGCGGCGATGACGGCCAGAGCACCGACCACGGTACCGGCGGCCAGGGCTGCGAGGAACCACAACAGCTTTCCGATTGCGAAGAATACGAAGATCCCCCCGTGCGGCGCCTTCAGCGTGACGTCCAAGGCCATGATCAACGCCCCGGTCACCGCGCCGCCGGCCATCATCGACGGGATGACCCGGAACGGGTCGGCCGCCGCGAACGGGATGGCTCCTTCGGAGATGAATGATGCACCCAGCAGCCACGCCGCCCGGCCGTTCTCCCGCTCCGGCTCACTGAACAGCCGCGGCCGCAGTGTGGTGGCCAGCGCCATCGCCAGCGGCGGCACCATGCCCGCAGCCATCACCGCGGCCATGATCCGCAGGCTCGCGGGTTCGGCGATGTTGAGCCCTGCGGTGGCGAATGCGTAGGCCGCCTTGTTCACCGGGCCGCCGAGGTCGAAGCACATCATCAGACCCAGGATCACCCCGAGCAGGATCACCGATCCGCCGGAGAGTCCGTTCAGCCAGTTGGTCAGCCCCGAGGTGATATCGGCCAGTGGGCGACCCAGCAGCAGGAACATCAGCAGACCGACCACCAGTGAGGCGAACAACGGGATCACCACCACCGGCATCAGCCCGCGGGCCCACTGCGGCACGTTGAGGCGGCTGATCCACAGTGCGGCGAAGCCGGCGATCAGACCGCCGACGATGCCGCCGATAAATCCGGCGCCGACGAATACCGCAACCGCACCGGCGGTGAAGCCGGGCGCCAGACCCGGACGGTCGGCGATCGCAAAGGCGATGTAGCCGGCCAGCGCCGGAACCAGGAAGCCGAAGGCCAACCCGCCGAGGGTGAACAGCACCGCGCCCAGGTACTGACCCAGCCCGCCACTGGGCAGATTGGTGAGTGAGTTCCCGGTCGCGATGATGTGGGCCAGCGAATCCGTTTTGCCCTCTGGCGTATTGGCGATGTCGTACCCAGCCAACAGGAATCCCAGCGCGATCAGCAGACCACCCGCGGCGACGAACGGGATCATGTAGCTCACGCCGGTCAGCAGGATCTGACGCAGACGGGTGCCCCAGCCCAGGCTCGACGCCCCCGATGCTGGAGTGCCGGCGGATGCACCTGCGGTCAACGTTCCCTCGACCCTGGCCGCGTTCGGATTGTCTGCCGCCGCAACGGCTTCGGCCACCATGACATCGGGCTCGTTGATGGCCCGCTTCACACCCGAGGCGATCACCGGCTTACCGGCGAACCGCTGCCGGTCCTTGACTCCGACATCGGTGGCGAAGATCACCGCGTCGGCACCCGCGATCGTTGCCGCGCTCACCGGAGTGCTGCCCGACGAGCCCTGGGTCTCCACCGTCAACTGCACACCGGCTCGCCGCGCCGCCAACTTCAAGGCATCAGCGGCCATATAGGTGTGCGCAATCCCGGTGGGGCACGCCGTGATCGCGATGATCGACTTACCCTGGGGCGCAACGGTTGTGGTGGGAACCGGGCCAGTATCGGCACTCACGATGGCGTCAACGAGGGCGACGATCTCGGTGTCGGTGGTCGCCGCCCGCAGTGAGGCCACGAAGTCCGGTCGCACCAGTGCCCGAGCCAGACCGGACAGCAGCGTCATGTGCTCCGACCCGGCGCCCTCCGGGGCGGCGATCAGAAACACCAGATCGGCCGGGCCATCGGGTGCGCCGAACTCGACGGGGGGCTGCAGTCGCGCGAAACCGATCGAGGGTTCCCTGACAGTCGCCGACCTGCAGTGCGGTATCGCGATGCCGCCGGGCAGCCCGGTCGCCGACTGCGCCTC
>CAMDFY010000012.1 GCA_945897705.1 Bifidobacterium breve
TGGGAGTTGGCGAACCGTGTTGTGCGACAGGGAAGTGCGCGATTGGTGCGGCCACTGAGCGCTGATGCACTGATTGCCGGTGTCACCGCTGTGCTGTCGGATCCGGGCTATCGGCAGGCGGCGCTTCGGGCGGGGGATTCCATCGCCGGGGTGGCAGACCCGGTAGCGGTGTGCCGTGCGGCCATGTAGTCCTGGGTAGGTTCATTGTCGTGCGACTGACGCAATTCCGCGAACTCGTTGACGGGCAATTCGGAACTGTTCGGGGTGCCTCGGTCGTGGTGGACCATGTCCTGACCCAGCTAGGCGGGCGGACCGCTGTGCAGGCCATCGAAGACGGTATCGACCCCCGCGACGTCTGGTGGGCGCTGTGTGCCGACTTCGACGTGCCCCGCGATCAGTGGTAGCCACCCGGACCCGTCCCCGACACGCCGCGCGCCTTCCTTGCCATCGAACACATGTTCGTTATTGTGGGCCTTGTTCGACCGTCGCTTTCAGGGTCAGCCCGTTTTGTCAGAGGTCCTCTCTAACGTCACGGCCAACTGACCGACATCGGTCGATCGGACACACCGGAAAGAACGGAGACACCCATGGCACAGCAAGCCCCGGACCGCGACAAGGCTCTCGAACTCGCGCTCGCGCAGATCGAGAAGAATCACGGCAAAGGCGCGGTGATGCGACTCGGCGACGAGGTTCGTCAGCCGATCTCAGTTATCCCCACCGGCTCCATCGCCCTCGACGTGGCGCTGGGCATCGGCGGGCTGCCGCGCGGCCGCATCATCGAGATCTACGGCCCGGAATCCTCGGGTAAGACCACCGTTGCCCTGCACGCGGTGGCCAACGCCCAGGCTGCCGGCGGTATCGCGGCGTTCATCGACGCCGAGCACGCCCTCGACCCTGAGTACGCCAAGAATCTGGGCGTGGACACCGACGCCCTGCTGGTGAGCCAGCCTGACACCGGCGAGCAGGCACTCGAGATCGCCGACATGCTGATCCGGTCGGGAGCGATTGACATCCTGGTCATCGACTCGGTGGCCGCGCTGGTACCGCGTGCGGAGATCGAGGGCGAGATGGGCGACAGCCACGTCGGCCTGCAGGCCCGCCTGATGAGCCAGGCGTTGCGCAAGATCACCGGCGCACTGAGCAACTCAGGTACCACGATGATCTTCATCAACCAGTTGCGCGAGAAAATCGGTGTGATGTTCGGTTCACCCGAGACCACCACCGGCGGTAAGGCGTTGAAGTTCTACGCCTCGGTGCGTCTGGATGTGCGACGGATCGAGACCCTCAAGGACGGCACCGATGCGGTGGGCAACCGCACGCGCTGCAAGGTTGTCAAGAACAAGGTCTCGCCGCCGTTCAAGCAAGCCGAATTCGACATCATCTATGGCAAGGGCATCAGCCGTGAGGGCTCGCTCATCGATATGGGTGTCGATCAGGGCTTTGTCCGCAAGTCCGGGTCGTGGTTCACCTACGAAGGTGAGCAACTCGGCCAGGGCAAGGAGAACGCCCGTGCCTTCCTGGTTGAGAATCCCCACGTAGGCAACGAGATCGAGAAGAAGATCAAAGAGAAGCTCGGCATCGGTGCGGTGGTGACCGACGAACCCGTCGATGACGTCCTGCCCGCTCCCGTCGACTTCTGAGACCCGCGAGGAGCAGGCGCACGCACTGTGCTTGCGCCTGCTCACCGTGCGGGCCCGGAGTCGTGCCGAACTCATCGGGAAGATGGCCAAGCATGGTTATCCCGATGAGGTGGCCGAGACGGTGCTCAGTCGGCTGGTCTCGGTCGGTCTGGTCGATGACGAGGACTTCGCCGCGCAATGGGTGCGGTACCGTCACACGTACTCCGGAAAAGGCAAGCGCGCCTTGGCCGCTGAACTTCGGACCAAGGGTGTCGACGCCGAGGTGATCGCCGCCGCACTGGACGGAATCGACGCCGGCGCCGAACGTGGGCGCGCCGAACAACTCGTCGAACGCAAGCTCCGACGTGAGGTGCTGGCTGAGGGCGACGATCCGAAGGTGATGCGCCGACTCGTCGGCATGCTGGCCCGCCGGGGATACAGCCAGACCATGGCCGTCGCGGTGGTCACCGATGCGCTGGCGGCTGAACGGGAGCGCCGCCGGGTCTAGGCACCGCGGGCCCAACGACCGGGGAGGCCTGAATCAGTCGCCGGTCTCGAGTGCGGAGACTTCCAACGGTCGCGGCGCACGCCCTGACCGGCGCAGTCTTCGCTCCAGCCGGGTCGCCGCCGCCGACAGCGCGAAGTTCACGCTGATCATCAGGGCGGCGATCACGATCAGTGCCGGCAGATAGTTGCTGTAGGACGCGCCGATCACGGTGCCCTGGCGGACCATCTCGATGAAGGTGATCTGATAGCCGATCGCGGTGTCCTTGAGTACCACCACCAACTGTGACACCAGCACCGGCAGCATCGAGGTGACCGCCTGCGGAAGCAGGATGGTGCGCATGGTCTGGCTCCAACTGAGCCCGAGTGCGTCGGCCGCCTCCTGCTGGCCGCGCGGCAGCGCCGCCACACCGGCGCGGACGATTTCGGCGATCACGGCACCGTTGTAGAGCGTCAAGCCGGTGACGACCCCGGCCAGGGCGAGGTATTTGGACGGAAACGTGTCGTAGACCGCATAGAGGAAGTACGCGAAGATCATCATGATCAGCACCGGAACCGCCCGGAAGAATTCGACGATCACCGCGCACGGTTGCCGGATGGCGGCGGTCGGGGACAGTCGGCCCACGCCGAGCGCCAGACCCAGGATCGTCGCCAACACAATGGATAACGCGGCCGCAGTCAGCGTGCCCGTGATGCCCGGCAACACGTAGGTGCGCCACAGGTCGGCGGTCAGGAACGGCTTCCACTTGGCCGCAGTCAACTGGCCCTTGCTGATCAGTCTGGCGACCACTACTGACGCCAGCAGCGCGAACACCACCAGCGCCGCCACCGAGATGCCCGCGTTCCGCATCCGGGCGCGAGGGCCGGGCGCGTCGAACAGCACCGACGCGTTCGTCATTGGCGGGCCACCGCCAGGCGTCTGCCCAACCAGCCGAAGAACAACCCCAATGGCAGCGTCAGAACGACGAAGCCGACCGCGAAGATTGCGCCAACTACCAACAGTGCGGCGGTGTTCTCGATCATCTCCTTCATCAGGAGGGCTGCTTCGGCCACGCCGATCGCGGAGGCGATCGTGGTGTTCTTGGTCAGGGCGATCAAGACTGAGCCGAGTGGGATTATCACCGCCCGGAAAGCCTGGGGCAGTAGAACAATCCGCATGTTCTGGCCGAAGGTGAACCCCAGGGACCGGGCAGCCTCGGCTTGTCCGAGTGGCACGGTATTCACTCCGGCCCGCACCGTCTCGCAGACGAACGCGGCGGTGTAGAGCGTCAACCCGAGCACGGCCAGCCGAAAGTTGCTGTCCACAATCGACGTCGGCGACGTCGGGTCGACCAGCGTCACACCCAGCGTCTGTGCCAGGCCGAAGGAACAGAACAGGATGACCAGCGTCAGTGGAGTATTGCGCACCACGTTGACATAGGCGGCGCCGAGCCAGTTGAGCGTCGGCACCGGTGCCAGTCGCATGGCGGCCACGACGGTGCCGAGGATCAACGCACCGAGAGCGGAAAACACCGTCAGCTGGATCGTGATCCAGAACGCCTCGATGATCTGGCCGCGATACTCGTTGAGAACCTCCACGTCAGCCGCTGAGGGGCGTTGGGGCGCTGAACTCAGTAACGATCGATACGCGGCGGTTCAGGGACACTGATGCCGGCCGGGCCGAGATTCTTTTCGAACGCGGCCCGCCAGGCGCCGTCCTTCTCCATCTTCTCCAGTGCATCATTGATCTTGTTACGCAGTTCGGCGTCGTCCTTCTTCATGCCGATGCCGAGGCGCTCCTCGGAGAACGGCTTCCCGACGATCTTGAACGTACCGGGGGACTGCGCGGCGTAACCGGCCAGGATCACCTCATCGGTCGTGACGGCATCGATGGCGCCGTTCTTGAGCGCCTCGACACATGCCGAATACGTGTCGTACTGCTGCAGTTGCACGCCGGGGTACTTGTCCTTGATGCGTTGCGCCGGCGTCGAACCCGTCACAGAACACAGTTTTTTATTGTCCTGCAACGACTCCGGGCCGGTGATATCGGTGTTGCCGGCGGTGACCAGCAGGCTCTGCCCGGTGAGCAGATACGGTCCGGCGAAGTCGACCTTCTCTTTGCGCTTATCGGTGATCGAGTAGGTCGCGACGATGTACTTCACCTGATCGTTCTCGATGAGGGTCTCCCGCTGAGCCGACGGGGATTCCTTCCACTCGATTTGATCCTCGCTGTAGCCGAGTTCCTTTGCCACGTACCTGGCGACATCCACGTCGAACCCGGTCATCGTGCCGTCTGGCTTCTTCAGGCCAAGGCCGGGTTGGTCGAACTTCGTCCCGACGACGATCTTCCCTCCGTCACCATCGCCGCTGTCACCGCTACCGCAAGCAGTCGCGGTCAGTGGCAGGGAGATCGCGACGAGGAAAGCGCCGACGCGGCGCGACGAGAATTTGGGCATGAGAGTTCCTTTCGCCCCTAGTGGTTGAGGATCTTGCCGAGGAAGTCCCTGGCCCGATCAGTGCGTGGGTTGTCGAAAAATTCAGCTGGAGTGGCGTCCTCAGCGATGGCGCCCTCGGCCATGAACACCACCCGGTCGGCGGCTCGGCGAGCAAAGCCCATCTCGTGTGTGACCACCAGCATGGTCATCCCGTCACCGGCCAGTGCCGTCATCACCGCCAGCACCTCGTTGATCATCTCCGGGTCCAACGCACTCGTCGGTTCGTCGAAGAGCATCACTTTCGGGCCCATCGCCAGCGATCGTGCGATCGCCACTCGCTGCTGCTGGCCGCCGGAAAGCTGGGCCGGGTACTTCTGAGCCTGGTTGGCCACGCCGACGCGCTCCAAGAGAGCCATGGCCGTCTCCCGGGCCGCCTCTCGGGCGAGGTGGCGCACCGTTATCGGTGCCAGCATCACGTTCTCCAGGACCGTCTTATGCGCGAAGAGGTTGAATGACTGGAACACCATCCCGACGTTGGATCGCAACTGCGCCAGTTTGCGGCCCTCGACCGGCAGTTGCTCGCCGTCGATGGCGATGGTGCCCGAGTCGACGGTCTCCAGCCGGTTGATGACGCGGCACAGCGTGGACTTGCCCGAACCGGAGGGGCCGATGACCACTACGACCTGACCGCGGTCGATGTCGAGGTTGATGTCACGCAGGACGTGTAGGGCGCCGAAGTGCTTGTTGACGCCCCTGATCGAGATCATTGGCCCGCAACTGTCGCCCACCATGGACAGACCCTACCCAGGTCGCCGGTGGGCTGCCGGCCGATCATGCGGTTTCTCGAGTCAGGCCACCCTCCGTACGATGAGACACGTGAGGACGGCGTTGCTCCACGGCGAGACACCGGATCCGACCCGCGTGGGGCGCACCTACCAGGTCCGGACCTACGGCTGTCAGATGAACGTCCACGACTCCGAGCGCCTGGCGGGTCTGCTGGACGCCGCCGGCTACCGCCGCGCTCCGGAGGGAACCGACGCCGACGTGGTGGTGTTCAACACCTGCGCGGTCAGGGAGAACGCCGATAACAAGCTCTACGGCAACATCAGCCATCTGGCACCCCGTAAGAAGGCCGATCCGAACATGCAGATTGCGGTCGGCGGGTGCCTGGCGCAGAAGGACCGCGACGCCGTGCTGCGGCGGGCACCCTGGGTGGACGTGGTGTTCGGCACCCACAACATCGGCTCGCTGCCGGCCCTGCTGGAGCGGGCCCGGCACAACCGTGAGGCGCAGGTCGAGATCGCCGAGGCCCTACAGGAGTTCCCGTCGGCGCTGCCCGCAGTGCGGGAGTCCGCCTACGCGGCGTGGGTGTCGATCTCCGTCGGCTGTAACAACACCTGCACTTTCTGCATCGTCCCGTCGTTGCGCGGCAAAGAACTCGACCGAAGGCCCGGCGACGTGTTGGCCGAGGTGCAATCACTGGTGGATCAGGGCGTTCTGGAAGTCACCCTGCTGGGTCAGAATGTGAACGCCTACGGTGTGTCGTTTGCCGACTTGGATGCTCCACGCGACCGCGGCGCCTTCGCGTCCCTGTTGCGTTCCTGCGGACGTATCGATGGACTTGAGCGCGTGCGGTTCACCTCACCGCATCCGGCCGAGTTCACCGACGATGTCATCGAAGCGATGGCCACCACGAAAAATGTGTGCCCGGCACTGCACATGCCATTGCAATCGGGGTCCGATCGGGTGCTCAAGGCGATGCGGCGGTCCTACCGGGCCGAGAAGTATCTGGGAATCATCGATCGGGTTCGGGCGGCGATGCCGCATGCGGCAATCACCACCGACATCATCGTCGGTTTCCCGGGCGAGACCGAGGACGACTTCGCCGCCACTCTCGATGTCGTCCGTCAGGCCCGTTTTGCTGCCGCATTCACCTTCCAGTACTCCAAGCGACCCGGCACCCCGGCGGCTGAGATGGCAGGGCAACTATCCAAACACGTTGTGCAGGAGCGCTATCAGCGACTTGTCGATCTTCAGGAAGCGATCTCCTTCGAGGAGAACCAAGAGTTGGTCGGCAGCACCGTAGAGCTGTTGGTCGCCAGTGGTGAGGGCCGCAAAGATCCTGCCACCGCGCGGATGACCGGCCGGGCCCGCGACGGCCGCCTGGTGCATTTCAGCCCTGGAGGCCTGCCGGTGCGTCCGGGCGACGTGGTGATCACCGCGATCACCGGTGCGGCGCCGCATCACCTGATCGCCGATGCCCGACCGTCGGCGCACCGCCGAACCCGGGCCGGTGACGCGCACGAGTCAGGCCTGCGCCCGCGCACCATCGGACTCGGGCTCCCGGCGGTCGGCGCATCGGAACCGGTGATGACGACAGGATGTGGACAGTGAAAGGGCCGGCCGACGACTTTGAGGCTTATCGGAGTGAGATTGAGGCCGCTGAGCGACGGGTGGCCGGCGAGATCGAACCCGGTGCGCGGGGCATCGTGGTGGCAATCCTGGTCTTCGTGCTCGTGGTGTCACTGATCCTGCCGCACACCGGTTCGGTCCGTGGCCTCGACGTCCTGGTCGCCGATGACAAAGCGGTCAGCGCTGGAATCGCCCTTCCGTCGAGGATTTTCGCCTGGTTGAGCCTAGTGTTCGGCATTGGCTTCTCCATGCTCGCGCTGACCACGCGGCGCTGGACGCTGGCCTGGATCGCGCTGGCAGGCACGGCACTGGCCAGCGCCCTCGGAATGCTGGCGGTGTGGTCGCGTCAGACCGCCGCCGACGGTCTGCCCGGCCCGGGTATCGGGCTTATTGTGGGCTGGCTGACGGTGATTCTGCTGACCTTCCACTGGGCGCGGGTGGTCTGGACGCGAACTGCCGTGCAAATGGCCGCCGAGGCCGAACGCCGCCGAGAGGCGACTGAGGCGTCGTCGGCGTCGCTACTCGATGGTCTAAAACCAGACGGTGCGCAACCCCACAATGCGCAACCACAAAGGGATCCCGACCCGCCGTCGACCCCGGATCGCGCCTGACGCGGGGCGGTCGCTTACCGGTTCCCAGTCACCGCGGCCGCCGCGGTATCGGCCCATTCCCGCCACTGGGCCGCGCTGGCCAGAGCCTGCGCGGCGTCACCGTCGCGACCGGCGGCGGCGGCCTTGGCGGCCTGGCGTTCGAACTGCTCGGCACGGGCCCGGAACTGCTCGGCGCGGGCCAGTGCCTCCGGGTCGACGCGGTGTGACTCGCCCGCGTCCCGGATCTTCTTTTCCACCGCGCGCAGGCGGCGGTCCAGATCGGCAGAACGATCCCGGGACGCGTCTCCGATCGCGTCCCACTTGTCGGTGATCGCCCGCAATGTCGCTCGCGCGGCGTCAGGATCGGCGACATCGATCTGCTCTGCCTCGGCCAGGAGTTGTGCCTTGGCTCGTGCGTTGGTCGCAAATTCGGCGTCTCGTTCGGCACTGACCGCGTTACGTGCGGCGAAAAATGTGTCCTGGGCCGCCTTGAAGCGCTGCCAGAGGGCGTCGTCGGCATCCTTTGACATCCTGCCCGCGGACTTCCACTCGCTGAGTAGGTCGCGGAACTTTCCGGCCGTAGCGGCCCATTCGGTGGATCGGGACAGTTCCTCCGCGCGCTCGCACAGTCGTTCCTTGGCTTCTTTGACACCGACGCGTTCGCGGTCGAGTTCGGCGAAATGTGCGCCACGCCGCCGGTTGAAGGCGTCCCGGGCCGCGGAATACCGTTTCCACAGAGCGTCGTCGGTCTTGCGGTCCAAGCCGCTGATCGTCCGCCACTCGTCAACGATCGCGCGCATCCTGTCGCCGGCGATCTTCCACTGTGTGGCATTGGCGGCGAGATCCTCGGCCTCCGCCGCCAGTGCCTCCTTGCGGGCGGTCTGCGCGGCGCGTTGCTCGTCCCGACGAGCACGTTCGGCACCGGCAATCTCCGCAGCCCGATCGCCGATCGCGGCGAGTCGCCCCGCCAGGGCGTCGGTGTCGCCCAAAACATTTGCGGTGGGAAGTGATTCGGCCAGGGCGGCGGCCGCCGCACGGATCTTGCGGGCATCGCCGGTACCGGCTGCCAGCCTGGTCTCCATCAGGGAGACCTCGGTGGCCAGATCATCAAAGCGCCGACCGAAATGCGCGTAGGCCGCGTCGGCGTCTCCTGCCTGCCAGGACCCGACGATTCGCTCACCCGCGGCGGTGATCAATATGACGGTTCCGTCCTCGGCAACCCGGCCGAACTTGCGGGGGTCGCTGAACTGCGGCGCCGGTCTTGCTGCCGGCGTCGAACTCCCCACCGGTGGTCCGGGTCGTGGAGTTGGTTTCGGAGCTTCGCCAGCCCGCTGTTCATCGGTCGTCATGGGCGGATCCTCACCTAACCCTCCGCGCGGAGTTCCCGCGCAACTGCCGCGCGTCGCGGCGCCGGTAATTCCTCGACAGCCGATCGCAATCGGCATGGAGGGTATTGAACCAGTTCCGGCGCGGTTGTGGGCGCGGGTTGACGGTCAGAGTTCTGCTGTGGCCCGCCGTTGCGGGCACACTGGATTGATCCGAGCGGAGCAGATGCGGAGGCGATGACTCATGGCCAGGGTGGATATTGCAGTCCTGCTGGCGTTGGGGGCCGCATTTTTCATCGGCATCGGCGAAGTCATGCACCAGCGCAGTGCTCATGAGGTCACCAATCAGGCAGTCGGACACTGGGAACTGTTCACCCGGTTGCTCGCCGATCGCCAGTGGTGGCTGGGCAGCCTGGTATCGGCGTTGGGTTTTGGTCTTCAGGCCGCCGCACTCGGGTTCGGTTCGGTGTTGTTGGTGCAGGCACTGCTTGTCACTGCGTTGCTCTTCGCGCTTCCGATCAACGCCCGCAGCACCGGCCGTCCGGTCACCCGCACCCAGTGGATCTGGGCGGCACTCCTGGCCGCCTCGGTAGCAGTGATCATCATCGTCGGCAATCCAACCGAGGGGCACTCTCGCGCCGCGCTGGGGGCGTGGTCCGTCGTCGTGGCCGTGATGGCCCCGGCCCTGGCGCTGTGTGTGGTGGGCGCGCGGGTGTGGGCCGGTCGTCCCCGTGCGGCCGTGCTGCTCGGTGTGGTGTCGGGTTCGCTGTGGGGGCTTTTCGCCGTTCTCACCAAGGGCCTGGTAGATCATCTCGATCGTGGTCTGTGGGCGGTGCTGGAAATGCCGGAGTTATACGTGTGGGCGGCGGTGGCAGTCGCCGCCACCGCTTGGCAGCAGTCATCGTTTCGGGCTGGATCGCTGGCGGCATCGCTGCCGACAATGACGGTGACCGAACCCGTCGTGGCCTCGGCGCTGGGAATGAGCGTGCTCGGCGAGACACTGCGGCCCACCGACGGTGGGTGGGTGGTTCTGGTGGCGGCGGTGGTGGCTGTGGTGCTCGCCACCGCGGCCTTGGCTCGTAGTGAAGCCGGCGCGCCAACCACCGCCGCACACCTCTGAAGACAACGGACGTTAGCGTGAGCGTGTGTTAACAGCGATCGCACTGACTCCCTCGGCGCCCGTTCTGGTGCCCGAACTCGCCGGGGCCGCAGCCGCAGAGGTCGCGCAGTTCTGCACCGCTGCCTTCACCGCAGCGGCCACGTTGCCGGATCGCTGGATCGTCATCGGTGTTGGAGTCGAGGATCAGAGGATCGGGCCGGACACCCGCGGAACTTTCGCGGGGTACGGCGTCGATGTCCCGGTGGCGCTATCGCCGGACGCACCCGTGGCGATCACCGATCTTCCGCTGTGCGCACTGATCGCCGGTTGGCTGCGCGGCAGGGTTACCCCGGCGGCCCGGGTAGAGGTGCGCGTTTTTGCCGCCGATCTCGATGCCGATGAGGCCATAGCCCGTGGCCGGGCGCTGCGCTCTGAAATCGATGAGACGGCCGATGCGATCGGAGTTCTGGTGGTGGCCGACGGGGCCAACACCCTCACCCAGAGTGCGCCCGGTGGTTATGACCCCGATGCCGAGCCGGTTCAGGCCGCCCTCGACGATGCGCTTGCCGCCGGTGACGGCACCGCGCTGAGAGGGCTGCCGGATGCCATCATCGGACGGGTCGCCTATCAGGTGCTCGGCGGTCTCAGCGACGCGAAATCGCAGGGCGCCGAGGAACTTCAGCGTGGCGCGCCGTACGGCGTCGGGTATTTCGTCGGTACCTGGACCCCGGCGGGTGCCGGTATCGGGATCTCGGAGATTTAGTGGCCCGGCCCATCGCCGTCATCGGCCCGACCGGAACGGGCAAGTCCCAGCTCGCGCTCGCGTTGGCCGAACATCTCGGGGGTGAGATCGTCAACGCCGACGCCATGCAGCAATACCGTGGCATGGATATCGGCACCGCGAAGGTCTGCAACGCCGACCGCCGGGGCATCCCGCATCACCAACTCGACGTGCTCGACGTGAGCACCACCGCGTCCGTCGCGCGCTATCAGCAGGCGGCCGTCGCCGATGTGGAATCCATCGTCGCGCGCGGGGCGGTGCCGGTCATCGTCGGCGGTTCGATGCTCTATATCCAGTCATTGCTCGATGATTGGGAGTTTCCGGCTACGGACGCAGTGGTCCGAGCCCGATGGGAAGCGCGACTTGACGACATCGGATCGGTTGCTCTGCACAATGACCTTGCTGTCCGGGATCCCGTTGCCGCCGCGGCGATATTGACCACAGACAGCCGCCGGATCGTGCGCGCGTTGGAGGTGATCGAACTCACCGGACGCCCCTTCGCGGCCTCGGCGCCACGGATCGGTGAGCCGCGCTGGGATACCATGATCATCGGACTGGACTGGGACACAGCGACTCTCGACGTCAGACTCCGGGCACGCACCGATGCCATGTTCGACGCCGGACTGGTCGGGGAAGTGAGCATGCTGTTGGACCTCGGTCTGCGCGATGGCGTGACTGCTGCGCGCGCACTGGGTTATGCGCAGGTGATCGAGGCCCTCGACGCCGGCGCGACCGCCGCCGATATCGACCGTGCCCGCGAGTCGACGTTCACCGGTACCCGCCGCTATGTGCGTCGGCAACGATCATGGTTCCGGCGCGATGCGCGCATTCGCTGGCTCGATGGATCGACGACCGGTCTGCTCGAGGCGGCGGTCGCGCACTGGCGTCACGTATCCTGAGCAGGTGATTTTCGCCAAGGGCCACGGCACCGAGAACGATTTCGTGGTGCTGGCCGACGTGTCGGCCCGGCTTGAGTTGGCTCCGAAGACGGTGGCCGCGCTGTGTGATCGTCACCGCGGTCTCGGTGCCGACGGGGTGCTGCGGGTGACCACCGCGGAAGCGGCCGTCGCCGCGGGTGTACTGGACCGACTGCCCGCAGGTGTCGGTCCGGGGGACTGGTTCATGGACTACCGCAACGCCGACGGCTCGACAGCGCAGATGTGCGGCAACGGGATGCGGGTGTTCGCGCACTACCTCCGGTCAAGCGGCATGGAGGCACGCGATGAGTTCGTCATCGGGTCGCTGGCCGGGCCCCGGGAAGTGATCGTGCACCGCGCCGATGACGTCATGGCCGACATCAGCGTCGATATGGGCAAAGCCAGCGTGCTGGGTGCCGGCGCCGCGACCGTCGGCGGGCGATCCTTCACCGGCATTGTCGTCGATGTCGGCAACCCCCATCTCGCGTGCCTGGATCCTGCGCTCACCCACGACCAACTGGCCGCACTCGATGTCGGCGCCGCCGTCTCGTTCGATCGCGCCCAATTCCCCGACGGTGTCAATGTTGAGGTGCTGACCGCACCGGTGAGCGGCGCGGTGTCGATGCGGGTGCACGAACGCGGTGTCGGTGAGACCCGATCGTGTGGCACCGGAACGGTCGCGGCCACGCTCGCCGCCCTGGTGCATCAGGGCGCCAGCACCGGCACGCTGTGGGTCCGCGTTCCCGGCGGCCAGGTCAGTGTCGAGATCACCGACACCACCAGCCTGCTTCGGGGGCCGTCGGTGCTGGTCGCCCGCGGCGAACTCGCCGACGCCTGGTGGGCCGCGCAACGCTGACTCGGTGGAGTCCGGCCGGTATTCGGATGCGCGACCTCGCCCGCCCGTGACACCATCGGAGGTCTATGGCTGATTTCGATGCGACCGCCTCCGGCGCCGACCCGAGCGTCGGTGAACTCGACCTTGAGGACCGTATCGCCCTGCGTCGGGTGGTCGGGCTGTCCACCGAACTCGCCGACGTCTCCGAAGTCGAGTACCGCCAGTTGCGGCTGGAGAGGGTGGTCCTGGTAGGCGTGTGGACCCAGGGCAGCGCCGCCGACGCCGACGCCAGCCTCGCCGAACTCGCCGCCCTGGCCGAGACCGCCGGCTCGGAGGTGCTCGAGGGCATCATCCAACGCCGAGACAAGCCCGACCCGGCCACCTACATCGGATCCGGTAAGGCCGTCGAATTGCGCGAGATCGTGACTGCGACCGGAGCCGACACCGTCATCTGCGATGGCGAACTGAGCCCGGCTCAGCTCAACGCCCTGGAAAAAGTCGTCAAGGTCAAAGTCGTTGATCGCACCGCGTTGATCCTGGACATCTTCGCCCAGCACGCCACCAGCCGGGAGGGCAAGGCTCAGGTGGAACTGGCTCAGATGCAATACATGTTGCCGCGACTGCGCGGCTGGGGTGAGTCGATGTCGCGCCAAGGTGGCGGTGCCGGGGGCAGCGGCGGCGGCGTCGGCACCCGCGGTCCCGGTGAGACCAAGATTGAGACCGACCGGCGCCGGATCCGGGAGCGGATGTCGCGCCTGCGCCGTGAGATCAAGGAAATGAAACAGGCCCGCGACACCCGGCGCAGCAAGCGACTGGGAAGCGACGTGCCATCCATTGCGATCGTCGGCTATACCAACGCCGGTAAGTCCAGCCTGCTCAACGCTCTGACCGGGGCCGGCGTGTTGGTGGAGAACGCGCTGTTCGCCACACTCGAGCCCACCACTCGCCGGGGACAGTTCGACGATGGCCGACCAGTGGTCCTGACCGACACCGTCGGTTTTGTGCGACACCTTCCCACCCAACTCATTGAGGCGTTTCGGTCCACCCTGGAGGAAGTCGTCGACGCCGATCTGCTGGTCCACGTCGTCGATGGATCCGATGTCAATCCGATCGCCCAAATCGAGGCGGTGCACACGGTCATCCGCGAGGTGCAAAACGATCACCACGCCGCACCCGCCCCAGAACTGTTGGTGGTCAACAAGATTGACGCCGCAGACGATCTGACACTTGCGCAGTTACGCCGGGCGTTACCGGGCGCGGTGTTCGTCTCGGCCCATACCGGCGAGGGCCTGGACCGTCTGCGCACCCGACTGGGCGAGTTAGTCGAACCTCGCGAAACGATGGTCGACGTGACCATTCCGTATGACCGAGGCGATCTGGTCGCCCGGTTGCACAACGACGGCCGGGTCGATGCCACCGAGCACACCGATCACGGCACCCGGGTGAAAGCGCGTGTCCCGGCCGCGCTTGCCGCTAGTCTGCGGCCCTATGTGACGGGCTAACCCCTCAGCCTGGCCCGATCACCGTCGCCAACGGCGGCTTTAGCGCCCAACCATCCGGTTGGTCTATCCTGAAAGCCACGAGTCAACGCACCGTCCCGGAGGTCAACCATGGGCAAGGCCGTCAACTACTCCCGCACCCTCTTCGAACCCGAGCACGAGTTGTTCCGGGAGTCCTACCGCGCATTCCTCGACAAGCATGTCGCGCCGAACCACGACCAGTGGGAAAAGGACAAGATTGTCGACCGCGGCGTGTGGCTGGAGGCCGGCAAGCAGGGCTTCCTGAGCATGGCGGTGCCGGAGGAGTACGGCGGCGGCGGCAACCCGGACTTCCGGTACAACACCATCGTTTGCGAGGAGACGGTCGCCGGCGGGTATAGCGGCGTCGGATTCTCCCTGCACAACGACGTCGTTGCGCCCTATCTGCTCGAACTGACCACCAGAGAGCAGAAGGAACGGTGGCTGCCGCAGTTCAGCACGGGGGAGATGATCACCGCCATCGCCATGACCGAACCGGGTACCGGCAGCGATCTGCAGGGCATCAAGACTCGCGCGGTCAAGGAGGGTGATCACTACATTCTTAACGGGTCCAAGACGTTCATCACCAACGGGATCAACGCCGACCTGGTTCTGGTGGTCGCCCAAACCAATCCCGACAAGGGCGCGCAGGGATTCTCGTTGCTGGCCGTCGAACGCGGGATGGCCGGGTTCGAGCGCGGCCGGAATCTGGACAAGATCGGCCTCGACGCTCAGGACACCGCAGAACTGTCATTCACCGACGTGCGGGTGCCCGTCGAGAACCTGATCGGCGAGGAGGGCATGGGCTTCATCTATCTCATGCAGAACCTGCCGCAGGAGCGTATTTCGCTGGCCGTGATGGCGGCTGCCGCAATGGAGTCGGTGCTTGAGGAGACCATTGCCTACGTCAAGGAGCGCAAGGCGTTCGGCAAGCCGATCGGTTCCTTCCAGAACAGTCGATTTCTTCTCGCCGAGCTGTCGACCGAAGCTACTGCGGTGCGGATCATGGTCGACGAGTTCATCCGACTGCACCTCGACGGCAAGCTCACCGCGGAGCAGGCCGCGATGGCCAAATGGTGGACGACGGAGGCCCAGGTCCGCCTGGTGGATCGTTGCCTGCAGTTGCACGGCGGCTACGGCTACATGCGCGAATACAACGTGGCGAAGGCATTCCTTGACGCCCGGGTGCAGACCATTTACGGCGGCACCACCGAAATCATGAAGGAGATCGTCGGGCGCAGTCTGGGCCTTTAGCCCCCCGGACGTGGCGGTCGATGCAGGCCGTTCCCACTGCTGATGAGACCGATTCCGGATATTTCGGATCAATTCGTTTTCGATCTCGATTTGAATTCCGTCAGCTGAAGTCACCGCGTGTCGTGATTAGCTGGCGCGGATATATGCGACCGTTAAGCGCAATTGACCAGATAGATACTTCGTTATCGAACGCGGGAGACAGTGGATGACGCGGCTTGGAATTGGGCTCAGGTCGACCACCCGGCGCATCGCGCTGGGCGTGGCCGCAACCGCTGCGGCGGCGGTGCTGGTGGCTCCACTCGCGTTGGCCACACCCGAAAGCGACGCCGCTGACGCGATCGGCGCGGCCTGGACGGCGGCCGGCGGCTCCGGATCAATAGTGGGCAGCCAGGATGGCGACGTCTATGAGGTTGGTGAGGGCTACGGCCAGAAGTTCACCGACGGAAAGATCTTCTTCACCCCGGACACCGGAGCTCACCTGATCGCCGGCGCGATCCTGGACAAGTACGAGTCCCTCGGCGGCCCGGCCGACAGCGACCTGGGCTTCCCGACGATCGACGAGGTCCCGGGCCTGGTAGGCCCGGATAGCCGGGTGAGCACGTTCAGCGCCAGCGACAAACCGGCGGTGTTCTGGACGCCGGAGACCGGCGCCTGGGCGGTGCGCGGTGCCATCAACGCGGGCTGGGACAAGTTGGGCGGTTCGGCGGGTGCGCTGGGCGTCCCCGTGGAAGACGAGCGCTACGACGGCGATGCGGTGAGCCAGAAGTTCACCGGTGGCGAACTGACGTGGAATCTGGCTACCAAGTCCTTCACCTCAGTACCCGCCGAACTCGCCGAAGGCCTCGCCGGCCTGGAAGTGCCCTCCGACCCCATCACGTTGATGAACCTGGCCTGGCGGGCCAGTGGTGGTCTGGGCGGCCCGCTCGGGGCGCGGCAGGGACCGCCGTCGGTGATCGGCGACAATGGTGCAGCTCAGGGCTATGCCGGTGGCAAGGTCTTCTACTCGCCTCAGACCGGCGCCCACGCCGTGACCGGCGCTATCTTGTCGAAATACGAGTCCGAGGGGGGACCCACCGGCGATTTGGGTTATCCGGTGGGAACCGAGTCCGATGGCGGCGTACCCAACGGGCGCACCAGTTCCTTCAGCGCACCCGATATGCCGGTCATCTTCTGGACGCCCGACACCGGCGCGATCGTCGTCCGTGGGGCGATCAACGCCGCGTGGGCCGAACTCGGCGGTGCCACCGGCACCCTGGGCGTTCCGACGGGCGCGCAGACCGTCTCCGGTGATGAGGTCACCCAGAACTTCAGCGGCGGCGAAATCAGCTGGAACCAGGCCACCGGGAAGTTCAGTACATCCCCGGCGGATCTTGCATCGACGCTGTCCGGACTCGAACTGCCCGACGCGGTGGCCCAGGCTCCCACGGGGCCGACGTCCGGCGACACCGCCGGCAAGCGCGGCTGGAGTTCGTGGTGGCTGCTGCTGATTCCACTGGTGCTGTTGCTGGGATCGCTTGCGGCATGGTCGCTTCGGAAGTCCGCGGTCGCTGATCCGGATACCGATGACGGGTTCTTTGCCGTCGGCGCTGATGATGACCCGTGGCCCGGGGCACGTCCAGATTCCGGGCCCGACTCGGCGTTCAACTGGTCGGCACCGGCGGACGTCGCCGGGTTCGACAACGACGAGGACGCCATCGACACCGCGCCTACCCGCATCCCCACGGAGGCCGAACTGGAGTCGTTCGACGCGACCGAGCAGTTCGGCGCGGTTGAGGCCTGGGAGGACGACGTTCCTGTCGACTCCGGGCGGCATTCCACCTTCGGGTCTGACAGTGCGTCCTCGATGTGGCAACTCGATCTCGATGAGGTCGGCTGGCCGCGGCATCGGCGCGCCGCACCGGAGCCTCCGGAATGGTCCGTCGAGGCCGCTGAGGCTTCCGTGGCCTCCGTCGAGTTGATCGCGGTCGAAACCGACGTGGAACGGCCTGCAACTGAGCCGTGGCGTCCGGCGATTCACCTGCCCCTAGCCGACCCGTATCAAGCGCCTGAAGGCTACTGGATCAAGGGCAACACCCACTCGGGCCTGTACTACACGCCGGATTCGGGGTTGTACGACAACACCCTCCCGGAGGTGTGGTTCGCCAGCGAAGAACTGGCTCAGGCCAACGGGTTCCTCAAAGCCCCCGAATAAATCTCGGGGAGGCCGGACCTGGCTTCCGCGTCAGATCTTGCGGATGACGGTGACGACTTTGCCCAACACGGCCGCTTCGTTGCCCGGAATCGGGTCAAAGGCGGGATTGTTCGGCATCAGCCACACCTGGCCGGCAGTGCGTTTGAAGGTTTTGACGGTTGCCTCGCCGTCGATCATCGCGGCGACGATGTCGCCGTTGTCGGCGACGTTCTGCTGCCGAATCACGACCCAGTCGCCATCGCAGATCGCGGCGTCGACCATGGACTCACCGACCACTTTCAGCAGGAACAGCGATCCTTCCCCGACGAGAGCCCTCGGCAGGGGGAAGACATCCTCGACGGCTTCTTCGGCGAGGATCGGGCCACCTGCGGCGATCCGGCCGAGGACTGGAATGAAGGCGGGTTCGGGCAGTGCGTCCGACCCTTCGACGTCGGTGACCGGCGGCATGGCACTGTCTTCAATGCCGCGCACGTCGACCGCGCGTGGCCGATTGGGGTCGCGGCGCAGGTAGCCCTTGCGTTCCAGGGTTCGCAACTGGTGGGCCACCGATGAGGTGGACGTGAGGCCGACGGCGTCCCCGATTTCTCGGATGCTCGGGGGATAGCCGCGGCCGGTGACCGAGGCCCGGATGACTTCGAGAATGGTCCGTTGGCGCTCGGTGAGGCCGGTCGCGGCGCGGCGCCCGGGCGTACTGCTCGGAGTTTCAGTGCTGTCTTTCATGACCGCGAATCTAATGGCCCGCACCGACATTATCAAACATGTGTTCGACAGCGGCGTGTCGCGTCTGTCCCGTGCGCGGCCCGGCGGTTTTGTCGGTGGCCTGATTTATCGTCGGACACGCTCGCTCAAATGTTCGGAAATCGAACATGTGATCGAGTACAGTTCGAACATCAGAGCGAATAATCGCGGAAGGGGACAGCATGACAGTCATCGATGATCGTCAGTTGGTGGAGTGGTTCGGGGACTGCCCGAGGCCGGGCCGAAGCGCTGGCAGAGCCCCGGTGCGGGCTCGGTCCCACCGGCCGGCTGGTTCTCCGCTGCCGGCTCGGCCGGGTCGTGCGGCTCTGCCGGCTCGGCCGGGCGGTGCAGCGCTGCGCTATCGCGGCACCGGCGTCGCGGTCTCCCGCGCTCCGCACTCGCGTCGACCGGTCAGCACGGCGGTCACCATCTCCTTGGCGGGGCTGGCCGCGCTGATCACACTCTGGCTCGGATCGCTGGCCCAGTTCAGCGGTGAGCGGGCCGCAGCAGCGGTGCGCCCCCCGGATCAGTTGGCCGTAGTTCAGGTTCAGGCCGGCGAAACGCTGCAGCAACTGGCGGAAAGGGTGGCTCCCGGAGCATCGGCCGTGGAGGTTGCCGAGCGGATCCGGGACCTCAACAAGCTCCACTCGGCGGCGGTTGACGCCGGTCAGACGCTCATCGCTCCGGTCGGGTGAGCGGTAGCGGGGTAGGCTCGCTGTCGGTGCGCACGATGGTGTGCGGCGGGAGCAGAGGAGCGGGGATGCACTGTCCGTTCTGCCGCCATCCCGACTCCCGCGTCGTGGACTCCCGGGAGGCGGACGAGGGCCAGGCGATCCGCCGACGCCGGTCGTGCCCGGAATGCGGTCGCCGATTCACCACCGTCGAGACGGCCGTGTTGGCCGTGGTCAAGCGAAGCGGGGTCACCGAACCCTTCAGTCGCGAGAAGGTGATCAGCGGTGTTCGCCGCGCCTGTCAGGGCCGCGATGTCGACGACGACGCCCTCAATCTTCTTGCCCAACAGGTCGAGGACGCGGTGCGCGCCGCCGGTTCTCCCGAGGTTCCCAGCAATGAGGTCGGCCTGGCGATCCTAGGCCCACTGCGGGAACTTGACGAGGTGGCATATTTGAGATTTGCATCGGTGTACCGTTCGTTTACCTCGGCCGCCGACTTCGAGCGTGAGATCGAGGCGTTGCGCACCCACCGTCAGGATCCTCAGTCCGATGAGCCGTCCCTGAGGTCCTCGTCGCGTTGAGCCAGGAAGCGCTCGAACTCCGCCCCCAGTTCCTCTCCGCTGGGCAGATCTTCGTCACGGGCCAGTAAAGAGCGATTCTCCTGCGCGGCGACGAACGCGTCGTATTGATGCTCCAGCGCATCGACCACCTGGGCCACCTCGGGGGAGGCCTCGACCTGCTCGTCGATTTTGTTCCGGACCGCCTCTGCGGACTCACCGAGGGCGGCCAATGGAAACTGTAGGGATGCCGATTTTCCGACCTGTTCGAGCAATTTTTCGGCTCCGGCCGGATAGTCGGTCTGGGCCAGGTAGTGCGGAATGTGGACGGTGAAGCCCACCGCGTCATGACCGTGTTGCGCCATCCGGTACTCCAGCAGATTCGAGACGCTGCTGGGCACCTGAACCTCACCCACCCACGGTTGATGCTCGGCGATCAGTTCGCGGTTGTTGGAGTGCGCGGTCAGCGTCACCGGCCTGGTGTGAGGGACGGCCATCGGAATGGCGCCCATACCGATGGTCTGCCGGACCCCCAGGCGTTCGGCCAGCAGTCGGACCGCGCCAACGAATCGCTCCCACTGCAGATCCGGCTCCAGGCCGGCCAGCAGCAGGAACGGCGTTCCCAGGCTGTCGCGCATCGCGTAGAGGTTGAGTTGGGGTTCCTCGTAGGCGGTGAAGTGATCGGTCTTGAAGGTCATCAAGGGCCTTCGGGAGCGGTAGTCCAGCAGGTCGTCGATGGCGAACGAGGCCACCAATTCGGTGTCGAGGACGCTGTGCAGATGGGCAGCGGCGAGCCGGATGGCGTGGCCGGCGTCGGAGAAACCCTCCAGAGCGTGGATCAACACCGGTCCCCGGCCGTCGGACGACGACAGCTGCGGAGACGGCACCTCAAGTTCATACATTCGCTCGGGACGATGATCGTGGCCGTGCTCGTCGGACATGGGTGACCTCCTCGCTTCCTCCACGTTACGTTGCACTGCTCGACCGACTGGCCCTGCGCTACCAGATACACAACGCGCGGGCGGCGGCGTCCGTTCCCATTCGATCCACAGTCGTGATTTGTTCCACAGCAGGCGCGCCGCGATCAGCCCGCCGTGACGACTCTGACGGTCGCCCTTGACACCGTCGGGGAATGACCACGCAGACCCCTGAATTTCGCTTCGAGGGCCCCGGCACCCTGATCGCCGCCTTGCCCGCCGTTCTCGGCTTTGTCCCCGAGAAATCCCTAGTCCTGGTGTCCCTCGAGGGGGGTCGGATGGGGGCGGTGATGCGCGCAGATCTGGCCGCCGATCTCACCGAGAACGTCACCCGCTTGGCCGGGATCGCCGCGACGTCCGGCGCTGACACCGTAGTCGCGGTGATCGTCGACGAGGATGGCGCGCAGTGTCCAATGTGTAACGCCGATCACCGAAGGCTGTGTGACGCGCTGACCGACGCACTGGCGAAGGTCGATGTCGGACTGTACGCGGCCCACGTGGTCGACCGGGTCGAATCCGGTGGCAGGTGGTGTTGCGTCGACGGCTGCGGCGCGCACGGCGACGTCGAGGATCCGTCCGCCTCACCGCTGGCCGCAGCGGCAGTCCTGGACGGCCGGCGACTCTATCGGCGGCGCTCCGATCTCCAGGCCGTCATCGCCGCCGCCGACCCGGATCGGGCAGCCGCACTCGTTGAGCCGATACGGGCCAGGGCCGCTCGTCGGCACACCGACTGGCAGGCCGATCCGGATGGCTGCGGTCGGCGCGATGTCGAGACCGTGATGGCCGTGGCCGCCCGGGTACGCGACGGTGTGCAACCAGCGGACGACGAAATCGCGGCGTTGGCATGCGGACTTACCGACGTCGCTGTCCGCGACACGTTGTACGCATTGGCAGTCGGCGCGGACGCCGGTGCCGCGGAGGCGCTGTGGGCCGTGCTGGCGCGCACCCTGCCGGACCCGTGGCGGGTGGAAGTGCTTGTGTTACTGGCATTCTCGGCGTACGCCCGAGGGGACGGCCCGTTAGCGGGGTTGTCGTTGGAGGCGGCACTGCGCAGCGATCCCGACCACCGGATGGCCGGGATGCTCGACACCGCGTTGCAGTCGGGTATGCGGCCGGAGCAGATCCGCGAGCTGGCCGGGACCGGGTATCGCCTTGCCAAGCGGCTGGGCGTGAGGTTGCCGCCGCGACGCGGGTTAGGCCGACGTGCGGTGTGACCGGAGGCCGACGACGAGCTCAGACCTTCTCGACCTTCACGGCGTGCGCCATCTCGTGCGGGAGTTCGACGTTGGCGTGCCCGGTGACCACGATCGTGACATCGCCGCCCACACTGGTCTGCACCAGCACTCTGGCATTGGGAACGACGCCGGCCTCCTTGAGTCTGCTGATCAGTGCCACGTCGCCCTGGACGTGCTCGGTCAACTGCCGCACCACCACCGCGACCGAGTCGCCGGCCGGCAGTTCGGTCAATCGGACCAGGATCGAACCGTCGGACTCGGCCCCGGTCTGTTCCAACCCCAGTGCGCTCAGGCCGGGGATCGGGTTGCCGAAAGGGGAGGTGGTCGGGTTGTCCAGCACCTGAACCAGGCGGCGTTCGACGTCGTCACTCATCACATGCTCCCAACGGCAGGCCTCGGCATGCACCTCTTCCCACGGCAGGCCGATGATGTCGACCAGCAGGCGTTCGGCGAGCCGGTGCTTGCGCATCACCGACGTCGCGAGCTCGCGCCCCTTGTCGGTCAGTTCCAGATGGCGGTCGCCGGCCACCCGCAGCAATCCGTCGCGCTCCATCCGCGCCACCGTCTGACTCACGGTCGGTCCGCTCTGCTCCAGACGCTCCGCGATACGCGCGCGCAGCGGGATCACGCCCTCCTCTTCGAGGTCGTAGATCGTCCGCAGATACATCTCGGTGGTGTCGACCAGATCGTTCATTAGGCCACCCTTCGTCGCAGCCCGAGTCTAACTGCCCACCTGCGGCGACGGACCCGGTCCCGCACGCAGTGTGCCCGCCGGAAAATCCGGCGGGCACACTCGCAAAAGGGACTACTAGCTGGCGTAAGACCGCAGCCGCTCAGCACGATCGCCGTGGCGCAGCTTCATCATGACCTCGCGCTCGATCTGACGCACCCGCTCCCGGGACAAGCCGAACGACTTACCGATCTGATCGAGAGTACGAGGCTGGCCGTCGTCCAAGCCGAAGCGCAACTGGATTACCTGCTGCTCACGCTCGTCGAGCGTGGCCAGCACGTGGCGGATATCGGTGTGCAGCAGTTCGGCAATCACCGTGTTCTCCGCCGACATCGCCTCGGAATCCTCGATGAAGTCGCCCAACGGAGCCTCCTCGTCGGTGCCGACGGGCATATCCAGGCTGACCGGATCGCGGCTGTGCGCGAGCAGGTCGGAGATCCGCTCGGCGGGAATGCCCGACTCCTCAGAGAGTTCCTCGTCGGTGGCCTCGCGCCCAAGGATCTGATGCAATTCGCGCTTGATCCGGGCGAGCTTGTTGACCTGCTCGACGAGGTGCACGGGCAGCCGGATGGTGCGGCTCTGGTCGGCCATGCCACGGGTGATGGCCTGCCGAATCCACCACGTGGCGTAGGTCGAGAACTTGAAGCCCTTGGTGTAGTCGAACTTCTCCATGGCCCTGATCAGACCGAGGTTGCCCTCCTGGATCAGATCGAGCAGTGGCATGCCTCGACCGGTGTAGCGCTTGGCCAGCGACACCACCAGGCGCAGGTTGGCTTCCAGGAGATGCTGTCGGGCCGCCTGACCGTCGGCGGCGATCCCCGCGAGTTCGCTTTTGCGCTTGTCGCCCAAGCGCTTGCGGGTCTCGAGAAGGTGCTGGGCGTACAGACCCGCCTCAATGCGCTTGGCGAGTTCTACCTCGTCCTCCGCGGTGAGTAGGGCGGTCTTGCCGATGCCGTTCAGATACACGCGCACAAGATCAGCGGCCGGACTTGCGGAGTCCAGGTCGCTGTCGAATCGGGTGGTGCTGGTGTTTGCCATGGCGGCCTCCTGATCGGATCCAACTGTCATGGAGTACAACGTCGGAACCGATGGTGGAGTTCCCGCGCATCGCTGGGTTCCGGGGCCCGGACGTGCAGCAATGGCGCACAGCTCTGAGGGTTTACTAAGAATGGCGCCGATCTTCGGTCAGCGGAGACGTTCGTCGCGCACGTGCTCGGCGTGTGGTTGCGAGGACGCGGAGAACCCAGACTCCAGGGCGGGCAGTTCGGCGCGCGGGAACAGCGCGGTGCTCTGGGGCGCGTCGGGGAACCGGCGCGGTTCTTCGGCTCGCCGGGGGGGTCTGTCGTTGGCGATCAGGACGGCCATCCACGGCAGGGGGATCGACACGGCGAGGATCGCCAGTGAGAGCAGGCCGTTGTGCCAGATGCTGTACGCGATGGCTGCGGCGAGGAAGGCCGGGATGCGCCAGGACATTATCTTGAGATACTTGCGGACCCGTGCGCGGTGCTGTTCTTCGTAGGACAGGGCGGCGCGGGTAATCAGCACGGGCCGGCCGTCGTCGTCGAAACCCAGCTCATGCTCCATATCTGCACTGTTCCATACTCGAGCCGGATCGGACGAGGGGGTTTTCTTACGGCTGTCTGACCGCAATCGGCACCCGCGAGGCACAATGTGTCTCATGCGAACTGACACCATTGAGCGCACCGACAGCGAGGAACGCGTCGACGACGGCTCCGACAGCGACACTCCCAAGGTCTTTCACTACGTCAAGAAGGACAAGATCGTCGAGAGCGCGGTGATGGGATCCCACGTCGTCGCACTCTGCGGGGAGGTCTTCCCGGTCACGAAGTCGGCCAAACCGGGATCTCCGGTCTGCCCGGACTGTAAGCGGATCTACGAGAGCCTCAAGAAGGGCTGACCGCGACATCCGGTGCCTCGGTCGGCACCGCGACGGGCGTGCCGGGGTCACTGACGGGTTGGTTCCTGCGCTGCATCCAGGATCGGAACTGGTGCCAATGCGGTACCGGAGCGGGCCATTCGTCTTCGATAGCGGCGTTGAGTTCTGCCCCGATCATGATCGCGAACCCGAGGAAGAACGCGAACAGCAGGAACGCGATCGGGGCGGCCAACGCTCCGTAGGTGTATCCCGTGCGGGTGATGTATTCCAGATAGATCCGCAGGCCGGCGGTCGCCACCACGAACACCGCCGTCGCCAGGAGTGCTCCGCCGGCCAGTCGGTGCGTCGGCAGCGGCTGCGGCAGCGAAACCCGGTACAGGATCGTCACGGCCACCACGAATCCCAGGGCCAGCATGGGGTAGTAGCCGAACTGCAGAACGTTCTCCCAGCTTTCCGGAACATACTCGCCGATCTTGCGCGGACCGAGCGCGAGCAGGGGAGCGGCCACCGTGACGAACACCAGCATCACCACGTAGAGGCCGAGGGCGAAGAATCGCTGACGGACCGGATGGCGCAGGGCGGTCTGGTCGTGCGCTTCGACCACCGAATCCACCAGCGCTGAGATCGCTGAGGAGCCGGCCCACAGGCTAATGACGAAACCCAGCGACACCACCGCGCCGCGTGCGCCCTGAACGATGTCGCGGACCGTCGGCTCGATCAGTTCGGCGACGATGTTTTCGGAGAAGAAGGTGTTCGAGGTGCTGATGAGCTGGCTCTGGATTGTTGGCAGGGTATCGGGGCCGAAGATCGGTGCCACGTAGGCGAGGCTGCCGAGCATGCCGAGCAACAGGGGCGGTAGTGAGAGCGCCGACCAGAAGCCGACTTGAGCCGACTCCGAGAAGATCGAGTCATCCCAGCTTTTCGACAGTGTCCGCTTGGCGATGCGCCGTACATGATGACGCCTCGGCCTGGGTGGCGATTGGGGCCTGGGTGGCGATTGGGGCCTGGGTGGCGATTGGGGTCCGGGTGGCGATTGGGCTCCGGGCGACGACTGGTCGGTCATGACCTTCCAGCATTCCTCACCGCCACCGACCCGACCGGCAACCCGGCCGTTCGGTGGTCTAAGCGTCGTCCGAACTAGCTTGCAGCACGGCCGCCATCGCGATCAGCTTGGACTCGTGCTCCTTGGCGTGATGCTGGCAGAACAGGAGTTCAGCACCGGAAGGGAGGGTGGCCCGTACCTGCGCGGCAGCACCGCAGCGGTCGCAGCGGTCAGCCCTGGTCAACTCGGGACTGGTAAGCGTCGCGTTCATGGGGGCTCCTCCCTCGGTGCTTGGTGCCCTCGATGGCGGCGGGCCACTATCGAGCGGTTCGTCTACTGTCTCAGACGCATCAGCGTGCGGGCTTGTTCCCACGCCCGAACGATGTGTCGTGTCTCACGGCCAGAGTCGTCTTCGCAGCCAGTGTTGCAGGAGTTGTCCGATGGTGCAGGGTGGGCTGGTGCCCCAGACTTCAGATTTGCTGGTCCACCTGTGTTCTCCCGATGAGTGGGACCAGGCACGTTCAGATGGTGACCTGCGTCCGGAGTCACTCGCCGAAGTCGGCTTCGTTCATCTCTCAGCGCAACATCAGGTGCACCTGCCCGCCAATCGGCTCTTCGCCGGCCGCGTCGACCTGGTGCTGCTCTTCCTCGACCCCGACCTGCTCGGCGCGCCGGTCCGCTGGGAGCCCGGCGACCCCGGCGATCCCGCGGCGATGCTGTTCCCGCATCTCTACGGCCCACTGCCCGCCACTGCGGTGGTCGATGTCCGCCCGTACCTCCCTGGGCCGGATGGCCGGTTCGAACCACTTATCCACAGGGCATCCGAATGACGGCGCGCGAGGTAAGCATCCGCGCGCGGTGGTTGTTAACGTCACCCTCAGTGACCGGGTGTTGCGCACCGGCGGAAGGCCCCCCATTCCGCGACCGGGGTGCAGCGCCCGGTCACCGCACGCTCGGCGACACAAAGTCTGCGTGTTTCATCAAAAGCTCCGCTGGTTTCATAGGGTGATCCGGTGAGCAAGCCGCCGAAACTTGAGGTCCTCGACATCGCGGACGTGCCGTTGCGCGAGGTCTCTGGGTTGGTGGTGCGGACATCCGGTGGTTCGGCAGGGCCTGATCTACTGGCCGTCGGCGATCACGATCCCGTCGTGTTCAGTGCACCGTTGCAACCCTGGCCCCTGCAGTGGCAGGCCATTGATCTGGCCGGTCTCGACCTTCCCGACGGCGGAACGCAATTCGAGGCGATCCAACCGACGTCCGAGCACACGGTCCTGGTGTTGCAGGAACAGCCCGCCCGCGTGCTGCACATCGACCTCTCCGTACCGGCGCTGATCGGAACCCTGCTGCTCGACGTTCCCGACGGTCACCGGTTGCGCGAAGCCTGGCTCGGGGACCGGTCCTCCCGCGGCGAATCACTGGTGCTGGCTGATCGCGGCCACCTGCTGGTGGTCAAGGAGAAGGATCCGTCCGCGATCCTTGAATTCGGGCCCGCCGGTGATGATCCGGTCGGCTGGCGGCGCGGTGGCCCCGCGACGGCGCCCGAACCCGGGGACGCCGGGTTGACCGTGCTGGCGACATGGTGGATGGGGAAGGAGTTGGCCGCACGACTCCCGGACATCAGCGATGCCACCGTCGGCCCTGACGGTCGGCTGTATCTGCTTTCCGATCAGGGCAGTGCGATCGCTCGACTGCCCGACTCGCTGGATCCTCAGGGCGGTGAAGTGGAAGCCGAGGCGGTCTGGCGTATCGCCGGCAGTCCGGAGAACGCCGAAGGCCTGGTGATCCTTGAGGACGGCACCGTACTGGTGGGGCTGGACACCAAGTCGCCGCGACGCAATCTGTTGCGGCTCAGTCCATTACCGCTGGAGTGAATCCTGGTCTGCGGGTCCGCTGTCACGGTTGAGCCGCTGGGCGCGATAGATCGACACCGACGTGCGGCTGATGATCAGGTAGGCGATGCCGACGGTGATCATCGCCGCGGGTATCGCCGAGAACGATCCGGTCATCTCGGCGACCATGATCATCACCGCAAGCGGCGCGTGCGCCACGCTGCCGAAGCAGGCCATCATCGCGACGATGACAAACACGCTCGGGTCAGACGGAATCCACGGTGCGCCAAAAACATCCGCCAATCGCCAGATCGCCGCGCCGACAAACCCGCCGATCACAATGCCGGGCCCGAAGATGCCGCCGGAGCCGCCGGTGCCGATCGACAGTGACGTCGCCACGATCTTGGCAACCGGTAGGACTAGCACGATCCACAGCGGGATCGTCGCCAATCCCTCTCGGGTCATGGCGATTTGCACCCAGCCGTATCCACTGGACAGGATCTGCGGAATCGCCAGTGCCAGTAGGCCGACCAGCAGGCCGCCGATCGCTGGTTTGATCACGATGCCGCCCGGCAACCGCTTGGTCAGTGCGATGGTGCCGTAGAACGTCCGCGCGTAGAGGTAGCCGACGGCCGCCGCGATGATGCCGATGACCACGAACCAGGGTGTCTGCACGGGA
>CAMDFY010000013.1 GCA_945897705.1 Bifidobacterium breve
CCAGGCGCGGTCGGTGGCCCGGCAACGCATCGCCGTCGTGCGCGCGGTCCGCGGCTTTCTGGAGCGGCGTGGGTTCCTTGAGGTCGAAACGCCGATGCTGCAGACGCTGGCCGGAGGAGCCGCGGCCCGACCCTTCGTCACGCACTCCAACGCCCTTGACGCGGACCTGTTCTTGCGAATCGCCCCGGAACTGTTCTTGAAGAGGTGCGTGGTCGGCGGTCTGGAGAAGGTTTTCGAACTCAATCGGGTGTTTCGCAACGAGGGCGCCGATTCCACGCACTCCCCCGAATTCTCAATGCTCGAGACCTATCAGGCCTGGGGCACCTACGACGACTCCGCGGTGATGACCAGGGAGCTCATTCAGGAGGTAGCGGATGAGGCAATTGGCACCCGGCAGGTGCCATTGCCGGACGGCACCACCTACGATCTCGATGGCGAATGGCCGTCGCTCCAAATGTATCCTTCGCTGTCGGTGGCACTCGGTGAAGAAATCACACCTGAGACGCCGACCGATTACCTTCTCGTAATTGCCAGCGGACTCGGTATCGAGATACCCCCGGATCGCGGTTACGGACACGGCAAACTGATTGAGGAACTCTGGGAGCACAGCGTCGGTGCCACGTTGTGGGCACCGACTTTCGTCAGGGATTTCCCGGTTGAGACGACTCCGCTGACGCGAGCGCACCGCAGCATTGCCGGCGTCACCGAAAAATGGGACCTGTATGTTCGCGGCGTCGAACTGGCCACCGGATACTCCGAACTGGTTGACCCGATGATCCAGCGGGAACGATTCGAGGCTCAGGCCCGCGCGGCAGCCGCCGGCGATGACGAGGCGATGGCACTCGACGAGGATTTTCTGGCCGCAATGGAGTTCGGAATGCCGCCGACGACCGGAACCGGAATGGGTATCGACCGATTGTTGATGGTGCTTACCGGTTTGTCTATTCGCGAGACGGTGTTGTTTCCGATTGTGCGTCGATACGGAAACTAATTACCGCGATTGGCATTGCGGTCAATTCGCGCGCCTTTTTGGCACATTGGACGTGTTTATGGCACATTGTCGGTAAGCAAATCCAATTGCGTCCGCGAAAGGACTGAACAAACATGGCTAAGAAAGTGACCGTTACCCTCGTCGACGATTTCGACGGTGACGGACCGGCCGACGAAACGGTGGAATTCGCTCTCGACGGTGTCAGTTATGAGATCGACCTTTCGGCCAAGAACGCAAAGAAACTCCGCGAGGATTTGAAGCAGTGGATCGATTCCGGTCGACGCGTCGGTGGTCGGCGCCGGGGCCGTCCCGGTGGGTCGGGTCGCGGCCGTGGCTCGATCGACCGGGAGCAGAGTGCGGCGATCCGGGACTGGGCCCGTCGTAGCGGGCACAAGGTCTCCACCCGCGGGCGTATTCCGGCCGACATCATCGAAGCCTTCCACGCCGCCACCTGATTCCTTCCGGCCCGACCGTCGCCCCCGCCGGGGCGTCATCGACCCGTCACGGTTGTTTCGCTCGCCGCGAATTAGCCACCGCAGGCAATCAAAACCGCAGCAAGCGCAGGGGAAATACTCCCTCGGCGTCCGACGTTGCACTGCCATGTCCGCCCCTCGGCGGGCTGGGGACAGTCAGGGGACGGCGCGGCCCGGCACCTGCCCACTAGAGTGAAGATCAGGCTCGCGGTGCCGCCGCGATGCCCAGGTGACGGAGAGCAGGTAACTGATGTTCGAGAGATTTACCGACCGCGCCCGCAGGGTTGTCGTCCTGGCTCAAGAAGAAGCCCGGATGCTCAACCACAATTACATCGGCACCGAGCACATTCTGCTGGGTCTGATTCACGAGGGCGAAGGCGTCGCGGCCAAGTCCCTGGAATCGCTTGGCATTTCACTGGAAGGCGTGCGCTCCCAGGTCGAGGAGATCATCGGCCAGGGTCAGCAGGCGCCGTCCGGGCACATCCCTTTCACCCCGCGGGCCAAGAAGGTCCTCGAACTGAGCCTGCGGGAGGCCCTGCAACTCGGCCACAACTACATCGGCACCGAGCACATCCTGCTCGGACTCATCCGCGAGGGCGAGGGCGTGGCCGCCCAGGTGCTGGTCAAACTGGGTGCCGAACTGACCCGGGTACGTCAGCAGGTCATCCAGTTGCTGAGCGGCTACCAGGGCAAGGAGACCGCGGAGGCCGGCAGTGGCGGCCGCGGTGGCGAGTCCGGCAGCCCGTCCACCTCGCTGGTGCTCGACCAGTTCGGCCGCAACCTGACCGCCGCCGCGATGGAGGGCAAGCTCGACCCGGTCATCGGCCGCGAAAAGGAAATCGAGCGGGTGATGCAGGTGCTCAGTCGGCGCACCAAGAACAACCCGGTGCTGATCGGTGAGCCCGGCGTCGGCAAGACCGCGGTGGTCGAGGGTCTGGCCCAGGCCATCGTGAACGGCGAGGTTCCCGAGACGCTGAAGGACAAGCAGCTCTATACCCTCGACCTGGGGTCGTTGGTGGCCGGCAGCCGCTACCGCGGCGACTTCGAGGAGCGTCTCAAGAAGGTGCTCAAGGAGATCAACACCCGCGGCGACATCATCCTGTTCATCGACGAGTTGCACACCCTCGTCGGCGCGGGAGCCGCTGAGGGCGCGATCGACGCCGCCTCGATCCTCAAGCCCAAGCTGGCCCGTGGTGAGCTGCAGACCATCGGCGCGACCACCCTCGATGAGTACCGCAAGTACATCGAGAAGGACGCGGCACTTGAGCGCCGCTTCCAGCCGGTTCAGGTGGGCGAGCCGACGGTGGCCCACACCATTGAGATCCTCAAGGGCCTGCGTGATCGCTACGAGGCGCACCACCGGGTCTCGATCACCGATGCGGCGGTGGTGGCCGCCGCCACCCTGGCAGACCGCTATATCAACGATCGGTTCCTGCCCGACAAGGCGATCGACCTGATCGACGAGGCCGGGGCCCGGATGCGAATCCGCCGGATGACTGCTCCGCCGGATCTGCGCGAGTTCGATGAGAGGATCGCCGACGCCCGCCGGGAGAAGGAGTCCGCGATCGATGCGCAGGACTTCGAGAAGGCAGCGTCGCTGCGGGACAAAGAGAAGCAGCTGGTTGCGCAGCGCGCAGAGCGCGAAAAGCAATGGCGTGCAGGAGATCTCGATGTCGTCGCCGAGGTTGATGACGAACAGATCGCTGAAGTTCTGGGCAACTGGACCGGCATTCCGGTGTTCAAGTTGACCGAAGAGGAGACCACGCGCCTGCTGCGCATGGAGGATGAGCTTCACAAGCGCATCATCGGCCAGGACGACGCCGTCAAGGCGGTCTCCAAGGCGATCCGGCGCACCCGCGCAGGCCTCAAAGACCCCAAGCGGCCGTCGGGCTCGTTCATCTTCGCCGGGCCGTCGGGTGTCGGAAAAACCGAGCTGTCCAAGGCGCTGGCCGAGTTCCTCTTCGGTGACGCCGACGCGCTCATTCAGATCGACATGGGTGAGTTCCACGACCGCTTCACCGCCTCGAGGCTCTTCGGCGCCCCGCCGGGATACGTCGGCTACGAGGAGGGTGGACAACTCACCGAGAAGGTCCGGCGCAAGCCGTTCTCGGTGGTGTTGTTCGACGAGATCGAGAAGGCGCACCAGGAGATCTACAACACCCTGTTGCAGGTTCTCGAGGACGGCCGGCTCACCGACGGCCAGGGCCGCACGGTCGACTTCAAGAACACCGTGTTGATCTTCACCTCCAACCTGGGCACCTCCGACATCTCCAAAGCGGTCGGGCTGGGATTCACCCAGGGCGGCGGTGACAACAACTACGAACGGATGAAACAGAAGGTCAACGACGAGCTCAAGAAACATTTCCGGCCCGAGTTCCTCAACCGTATCGATGACATCATCGTCTTCCATCAGCTGACTCAGGACGAGATCATCCAAATGGTCGATCTGATGGTGGACCGGGTATCGGTTCAGCTCAAGGCCAAGGACATGACCATGCAGCTCACCGATAAGGCAAAGTCGCTGCTGTCCAGGAGAGGCTTCGACCCGGTGCTTGGTGCTCGACCGTTGCGACGGACCATTCAGCGCGAGATCGAGGACGCGCTCAGCGAGAAGATTCTGTTCGACGAAATACGGCCCGGCCAACTGGTCACCGTCGACGTCGAGAACTGGGATGGCGAGGGGGTCGGCGAGGATGCGAAATTCACCTTCAGCGGTGGACCGAAGCCCGAGGTCATCGAAGCCGATCTCGCCGTCGCCACGACGGAGTAGACCGCGACGAGGCGCGGGCGGCGGCCGTGGCCGCCCGCCTGCGCCTCATCGGTAGCGCGGGAGCATCGCGAAGACCTGCTTGATGATTGTCATCACCCATCCGCCGGCGTTTGGGCTGTGGTACCGCGGCCAGTTCAGTTGAAAACTGACCACCCAGGCCTGGTCGGTGCGGTCGACCGCATACCAGCTGAACGTCAGGTCCCCGGGCAGGTTCCCGGCCTTGGCGCCGATATAGGGCCACTGCGTGCGGTCGAGGTCGATCCCGGGTATCTCGGACATGATGTCGCGGACCGGCGCTGCTGCACCGACAGCGTTGTGTTGTAGCCGCGCGTGCACGCGGCAGATGTCCTCAGCGCTGCCGTACCACTCCGCGCCGTAAGCGGAACCGGGAGAGTGCGTGCGATGCGGATCAGGTTCGTAGGGGCGTGCATTAGCCGCTTTGAGCAACTCCGCACGGCCTGCCGGAGAGGCCGTCTTCCACTGGTCACGGACGTCCGGATTGCCCCAACCGACCGAGAACAGCCCACGCATGGTGGGAAAGGGCATCATGCTGGCCGGATCGTGGTGGCCCGCGCGAACCAGCGCTTCCTCGACGGCCCGAACGCCGAGACGCTCGATCAGCAGGTCGGTGGCCATGTTGTCACTGGTGGAGATCATCTTGCCGGCCGCCTCGCGGACGGTGATCAGAGATCCGGAGGGGAAGTTGTCGAAACCCGATGACCCGAGCTTTTTGGCTTCGGTGGTGATCGTCAGGGTGTCGTCCCAGCTCAGTGTCCCGGCTGTCACCGCGTCGGCGACCGCGAACAGAACGTAGGTCTTGAAAATCGATGCCAGCGGCAGGGATTCGGCGGTGTTGGTGCCGGCGACCTTTTCGCACACACCGTCGTTGACCTTCGAAACCTGGTAGGAGTAGCGGGCCCCGGTCGCCCCGAGAGCGGCGTCGATGTCCGCCCAGGAGTTGATCGTCGGCTGCTCGGTAGTCGCTACCAGCCGAGTGACCATGGTCTGGTCATTGGTGCGCAATTCGATGCCCTGCCGCGCCCCGAACGACGAGAGCAGTTGCAGTCGTGCCGAACCGGCGCCGATCTGGGCCCCGGTCAGGGTGTACGGCCGGTCCCACCACAGCGACTCCATCGTGGTTTCGATCGGGTCCACCATCTCGGGTGTCGCCAGTGTTCGGACGCCGACGTCTCCGATTGGCCAGTCCGAGTTCAGCATGTCCATGACCTGCTGAGCCCGAACACCCTGCGGGGTGTTCGTCTCGATCCGTACCCCGGTGCTGGCCGCAGGGGCGTTCGGTGACGTGCAGCCGGTCGTCAGGCCGACGGCGGTTGCGATGGTGGTGGCGGCTGCCACCGCCCGCAGAAAGAGCGGGCGCGCGTTATCCCTGGGCGCTGGACCGGGCAACGTCCAACACAACCTCGAACTCGAGCAGCGACGAGCCGGTGGATATCGGGTTGGCGCGCTCACCGGCGTGAGCCGCGATGGCCGGGCCGGCGGCCCAGGTCTGGAAGGCCTCCTCGGACTCCCACTGGGTCACGACGAAGTAGCGGTCATCGCCCTTCACCGGCCTGAGCAACTGAAACCCGAGGAACCCCGGCTGGCCGTCGACCGCATGGGCACGGTTGGAGAATCGCTTTTCCAGTTCTGGGCCGGCCCCGGGCGGAACCTCGATTGCGTTGATCTTCACCACGGTCATGGCGCCAAGGTTACCGCGCCCGCCAGAGGGCAGGGGCGGGCCAAGATAGGAGTGTGAGTTCCCAGCTGAACTATTGCGGCGGTACGGGCCGGCCGCTGGTCCTTGTCCATGGGCTGATGGGTCGCGGCAGCACGTGGTCGCGTCAGCTGCCGTGGCTGACCCTGCTTGGCTCGGTATACACCTATGACGCGCCCTGGCACCGCGGCCGCGACGTCGCCGATCCGGAACCCATCAGCACAGAGCGGTTCGTCGCCGAACTCGCAGCGGCCGTCGACACCCTCGGGCGGCCCGCCGTGCTGATCGGCCACTCCATGGGCGCACTGCACTGCTGGTGCGTGGCTGCGGCGCGACCCGACGTGGTGGACGCGTTGGTGGTCGAGGATATGGCGGCGGACTTCGTTGGCAGAACCGTTGGGGCGTGGGAGCCGTGGTTGCACGCACTGCCTGAGGAGTTCGATTCTGCTGACAGGGTTTTCGCGGAGTTCGGGCCGATCGCCGGCCGGTACTTCCTGGAGGCCTTCGACCGTACCGAGACCGGGTGGCGGCTGCATGGCAGGCCGGAGAAGTGGATTGAGATCGCGGCTGAGTGGGGAACCCGGGACTACTGGTCGCAGTGGCAGCAGGTGCAGGCACCGGTGCTGCTGATCGAGGCTGGGGACTCCGTCGTCCCACCCGGACAGATGACTCGGATGGCGGAGTTGGCCGGTGATCGCGCACGTTACGTGCGGGTGAGCCCAGCGGGTCATCTGGTTCACGATGACGCCCTCGAGGACTACCGCCGGGCGGTCGAGGCATTCGTCGGGTCGCTGCCCTTGCGCTAGACGCCGACTGTTACTCCAGCGCGACGATCGCCGGCCGATGTTGCGCTGGAGCGACGTTCGGCGCGGTCCACCTGGGCCCTACGGGCGCGAATCGTTGCCTTCGCCTGCGAGAGCGAAGCGGCCGTCGGCGGTCTGTTCCACCAACCCGTCCACCAGAAGCGAATCCAGTGCCCGGTCGCGCTGCGCGGTATCAGTCAGCCACACCACGTCGAGTTGCGCCCGCGGCACGGGCGTCGCACTCGCCCGCAGCACATCGAGTAGTTTCCCTCGAACCTGCCGATCAGTTCCGGCGTAGCGCTGTGTTGGCCGCGCGGGACCGTCACCGGTCGGATATCCGGCATCGCGCCACGCGCACACTGGGAGCGGACAGAGCCCGCACTTGGGCGAGCGCGCAGTGCACACCGTCGCGCCCAACTCCATCAGAGCGGCCGAAAACTCCGCTGCCAGAGAGTCGTTGGGCAAGAGGGCCTCGACCTCAGCATGGTCACGGACCGGCGATGGATTGCCGGCATCGGCCCGTCCAGCGACCGCGCGGGCCACCACCCGACGCACATTGGTGTCGACGACGGGCACCCGCTTGCGATACGCGAAGCAGGCCACCGCGCGCGCGGTGTAGGCGCCGACACCCGGCAGTTCGAGAAGGGTGTCGACGTCGTCGGGCACCAGGTCGTTGTGATCGGTTGCGATCGCGACAGCGCACTCGTGCAACCGCTTTGCGCGCCGCGGATAGCCGAGCTTGCCCCAGGCCCGCAGCACATCGGCGGCACCTGCTGCAGCCGTCGCCGACGGGGTTGGCCAGCGCGCGACCCAGTCCACCCAGATCGGTGCCACCCGTGCCACCGGGGTCTGCTGAAGCATGAACTCACTGACCATGATCTGCCACGGGCTCACTCCGGGGGCGCGCCACGGCAACTCACGTTTGGCCCGCGCGAACCACGCGACGAGATCCTCGGCGGGGATACTCATCGACTCACCACCTCGGCGGCAGTGCACAATACGGTCCATGGCGAATACCAGCCCGGCGGCGGCGTGGACGGCACTCAAGCAGGGTAACGAGCGCTTTGTTGCAGGCCGACCGGAGCATCCCAGCCAGAGCATCGAGCATCGGGCAAGTCTCGCGGTCGCTCAGCGGCCGACCGCGGTGCTGTTCGGGTGCGCCGACAGCCGGGTTGCCGCCGAGATCATCTTCGACCAGGGCCTCGGTGACATGTTCGTGGTGCGCACCGCCGGTCACGTCATCGACTCAGCGGTGCTGGGTTCGATCGAATACGCGGTCACCGTGCTCGACGTGCCACTGATTGTCGTCCTCGGCCACGACAGTTGCGGGGCTGTTCAGGCGACACTCGACGCACTCGACAAGGGCCAGGTGCCGGGTGGCTTCGTCCGCGACGTGGTGGAGCGCGTCACTCCGTCGATCATGTTGGGCCGTCGCGAAGGACTTACCCGGGTGGACGAATTCGAGACCCGTCATGTGATCGAGACCGGAAGCCAACTGCTGTCCAGATCAAGTGCCATCGCCGACCGGGTCGAACGCACCCAACTGGCGATTGTCGGTCTGACCTACCGCCTTGCCGATGGCCGGGTCACGCTGCGCGAGCACCTCGGCGATATCGGCGAATAGCGCCAATACCCAAGCGAACACGGCGACACGCCGGGCCGGGTCGGACGGCTGGCGGTGACCTGGCCTTACGGTGAGTTCGTGCTGGATCTCGAACCGCAAGGCCCACTTCCGCCTCAGGTCTACTGGCGTCGCAGGGGACTGGCACTCGGCATCGCCGCACTTGCCATAGCCCTGGTCGCCGGTATCGCATTCGCACTGTTCGGCGGATCGGACGCGGCGAAGAACACCGCTACCGAGACCACCCAAACCCCGCAACCGGAGGACAAGACGCCGGTCGTCGAATCGGCCGAATCCAGCGCGGCCCCCACGCCGACGCCCACCGCAGCAGTGGAACCGCCGCCTGTTCTGCAGGCCGGTGATGATTGCCCTGATTCGACGCTGGCGGTCAAGGGCATCACCAACGCCCCGCAGTACGTGATCGGTGATCAGCCGAAGTTCACGATGGTCGTCACCAACATCGGCCTGGTGGCCTGCAAGCGGGACGTCGGCGCTGCGGTACTGGCCGCGTATGTCTACACGCTCGATAACAACCGGTTGTGGTCGAACCTTGACTGCGCGCCCTCCAACGAAACCCTGGTCAAAACCTTCAATCCCGGCGAGCAGGTGACCACCGAGGTCACCTGGACCGGCATGGGCTCGGCCCCGGAATGCCCGCTGCCGCGCGAGCCCATCGGGACGGGTACCTACAACCTGGTGGTCCAGCTGGGCAACCTGCGCGCGGCGGCAGCGCCGTTCATCATCGCCGATGCTCCGCCGCCCGCACCCGAACCCCCGCCGGCACCGGAACCCCCACCGGCACCGGAACCTGGTCCGGCACCGGAACTCGGTCCGGCACCTGAGCCCGGGCCGCCCGCCGAAGTCCCCCCGGCACCGGGCGGCTGAGTCAAAACCGATCCGGCCCATCGGGTCGACGATGCTGGCCGTTTGCGTCCGCCGCCGGCACCACCCGCAGTCGCGACTCGGTGAGTGAGACCATCGTGCGCAACGCTTCACCGATGGTCGCCGATTCCAGGGTGCGCAAGCCCTTGGGTGCTGGTCCGCAACCGGCGGGCACCAGAGCGGTGGTGAAACCAAGGCGGGCCGCCTCGGCCAGTCGGCGCTCCATCCCGGTCACTCTGCGGAGATCGCCGGCAAGGCCGACTTCGCCGATCACCACGGTGGTGGCCGGAAGCGGTCTGGTGATGAACGCCGAGGCCATCGCCATCGCCACCGCGAGGTCCGAGGAGGGGTCGGTGAGGCGCATACCGCCCACCGTCGACAGGTAGATGTCCATCGCGCCGATCGGCACCATGGCGCGTTTTTCGAGTACGGCGACGATCATCGCCACGCGCGCCTGGTCGATGCCACTGACGGCGGCGCGCCGAGGGGCCCCGGGAGTGGCCGGTTTCGCCAACAAAGACTGGATCTCGCCGATCAGCGGCCGTTTTCCGTCCAGGGTCACCGTCACGGCGGTGCCGGGGACCGGTTCGGGTCGCTGGTCAAGGAATAACCCGGAAGGATCAGCGACACACTGGATTCCGTTGTCCTGCAGAAGAAAACATCCGACCTCGTCTGCGGCACCGAAGCGATTTTTGACCCCACGGATCATCCGCAGTGCTGTGTTGCGGTCCCCCTCGAAGTGCAGTACCACGTCAACGAGGTGCTCAAGCGAACGCGGACCGGCGATAGCACCGTCTTTGGTGACATGGCCGACGAGCACCATGGCGATGCCACTGGATTTCGCGGCGGCCGTCAGTGCCGTGGTCACCGCGCGGACCTGGGTCACCCCACCGACTACACCGTCGGTGTCGCCGGCGTTCATGGTCTGCACCGAATCAACGATCACCAGGCTAGGACTGACCGCTTCGATGTGGCCGAGCACGGTCGCAACGTCGGACTCCGCGGCCAGGAAGACCTCGTCGTGACTGCTTCCGGTGCGCTCGGCGCGCATCCGGATCTGCCCCGCCGACTCTTCACCGGAGATGTACAGCGCACGCCGCCCCGCCTGCGCCCACCGATGGGCCACCTCCAGAAGCAAGGTCGATTTTCCGACGCCTGGATCTCCCGCCAGCAGGCTCACCGAACCGGGCACCACACCGCCGCCGAGTACCCGGTCGAGTTCGCTCACGCCGGTGGGAAAATGGCGGGTGCGATCCGGATCGATGCTGCTGATCGGAACCGCCGGCGTGGACGGGATGGTGCCGCCCCGGACCGCGCCGGCGGCAGTGGCAGCGAAGGGGACCTCATCGAGGGTGCCCCAGGTTTCGCACTCGGGGCATCGCCCGAACCACTTCGCGGTGACGTGCCTGCACTCGGAGCAGCGATACTGAGATCGAGGTTTTCCCACCCTCATGACGCTAGCCGCCGAGGGTGACAATTCCGCGGACGCGCGCGATGTGTCCGTCGGGCACGCCGCCGGGGCTACTCAGGGGCTGGTTCGCCGGCCGAAATCGGTACCGCGACAGTGACCTTGCCAGCCTTGGCGAAGTCGAACGTGAAGTTGTAGGTGAGTCCGTTTGTGATCGGTTCGGTCAGCGTCACCTCGGCAAGTACGGGACGTGCGCTGCCCATCGCCTCGACGTCATCGCCGGCCGCGCCGACGACCAGTGCGCCGCCCGGTGGGATGGCACCGTCGCCGGTGACCGCCACGGTCCCGACGTCGGAAGTGATTCCCACCAACTTGTCGCCGGCGTCGACGGAGTTGTTGGCGGCGACAAACAGCAGTGGCACCGTCGCTCCTGGTTGGAGAAAGTCGGACGTCTGTTCGGCCATCAGGTGAACGTTTCGCAGGGCGATGTCTTTGGCCTCGGCGGCGGTGCCGTTCACGGCGGCCTGCTGGGTGGCGGTCTGGGAAATTTGCCCGGAACCGCAACCGGCAAGGATCACACCGCAGGCCGCGAGGCCCGCCGTGGTGGCACAGAGGCGGATCTTCCAGCGGTTCACAGCAGCCTCCTGCTCGGTGAGTTCGGCGGCCGGTGTAGACCGCCGAGACGGCTCGACTATGCACAGTAGTAGGTAGCCGGGCCCGATGGTAGATACGGGGTTATTGACCCGCTCTGCATGGATCTGCCGTGCTGTCAACCCCCGCTATTCATCTGTGATGCCCCTGACCTGCACCGTTGTTCCACACCCTGTTCGGTGTCGTGCTAACATTGGCATGTGAAAGGGGCTCGAATCTGATGATTTTCAAGGTCGGAGACACCGTTGTCTATCCACATCACGGTGCTGCATTGATCGAAGCGATAGAAACCCGGACCATCAAAGGCGAAGCGAAGGAGTACCTCGTCCTGAAGGTTGCGCAGGGTGATCTGACCGTTCGAGTTCCCGCAGACAATGCCGAGTACGTCGGCGTGCGTGACGTGGTCGGCCAGGAGGGTCTGGACAAAGTCTTCCAGGTGCTCCGAGCGCCGCATACCGAGGAACCGACCAACTGGTCGCGTCGGTACAAGGCCAATCTGGAGAAGCTGGCTTCGGGCGACGTGAACAAGGTCGCCGAGGTAGTTCGGGACCTGTGGCGCCGGGATCAGGAGCGCGGTCTGTCGGCCGGCGAGAAGCGGATGCTCGCCAAGGCGCGGCAAATCCTCGTTGGTGAGTTGGCATTGGCCGAGAACACCGACGACGCCAAGGCCATGACCATCCTCGATGAGGTTCTGGCCGCCGCGTCCTGACTGACCTGACGGCCCGGAGGACGTTGTGTCCGATACGGTCGCGGTCGTTACCGCCGCCGGCTCTGGTGAACGACTGGGTGCTGGCCTGCCCAAAGCGTTCGTAGAATTGGGTGGCCGGATCATGCTCGAGCACGCCGTCGATGGTCTGCTTGCCTCGGGGGTGATCGATCGGGTGGTCGTTGCCGCCCCCGCGGATCGGGTCGATGAGACCGCGGCCTTGCTCGACGGACGCGCCACCGTTGTCGAAGGCGGTCACGAGCGCCACGAGAGTGTGCGGCGTGCGCTGGCGGCCGTCGGTGATCCGGAGTTCATCCTTGTTCACGACGCCGCACGTCCGCTGACGCCGATCGATTCGATACGACGCGTGGTTGCGGCTCTGCGGGACGGACTGCGGGCCGTCATCCCGGTATTGCCGGTCGCCGACACCATCAAGGCCGTCGATGCCAACGGCGTCGTTCTCGGAACTCCTGAGCGGGCCGGTTTGCGCGCGGTGCAGACCCCGCAGGGATTCGAGACCGCAATCCTGCGTCGCGCCTACGGGCAATCCGGCGGTTTCGCCGGCACCGATGACGCATCCCTGGTGGAGCGCTTGGGTACGCCTGTGCACACGGTGGCCGGTGATGTGCTGGCTTTCAAGATCACCACCGCACTCGATCTGCGGTTGGCCCGGGCGGTGCTGAACTCATGAGCGCTGCGCTGCCGAGGGTCGGCGTCGGCACCGATGTGCACCCCATCGAACGCGGCCGCCCGTGTTGGCTGCTGGGACTGCTCTTCGATGACGCTGACGGCTGCTCCGGTCATTCCGACGGCGACGTCGCGATCCATGCGTTGTGCGACGCTCTGCTCTCGGCAGCAGGCCTCGGTGATCTGGGCAGCGTGTTCGGCGTCGACCAGCCGCAGTGGCGCGGCGTCACCGGAGCGCAGATGCTCACCCATGTCCGAGATTTACTCATCCAGAGTGAATTCACGCCGGGCAATGCCGCCGTCCAGGTCATTACCAACGCTCCGAAAGTCGGACCGCGCCGAGGCGAGGCCCAGCAATTGCTCACCGATCTGCTGGGCGCACCGGTATCGGTCTCGGCCACCACGACTGACGGACTCGGGCTGACCGGCCGCGGCGAGGGAATGGCCGCTATTGCGACCGCTCTGGTCATCGCGGCTTCCCGGTAAGCTGCCACGTCGTGACCACCGGAGCCGCCGGCCTGCGCTTGCACGATACCTACACCGGTAGCGTGCGTGACTTCGCGCCACTGCGCCCGGGGCAGGCGTCGATCTATCTGTGCGGGGCCACCGTGCAGGGATTGCCACACATCGGGCACGTTCGCAGTGGGGTCGCCTTCGATGTGCTGCGTCGTTGGCTGATGGCCAAAGGGTTCGACGTGGCGTTTATTCGCAATGTCACCGATATCGACGACAAAATCCTGACCAAGGCCGCCGAGGCGGGCCGTCCGTGGTGGGAGTGGGCGGCCACCCACGAGCGGGCTTTCGCCGCGGCCTACGACGCCCTGGGAGTGCTGCCGCCGTCGGCCGAACCTCGCGCGACCGGACACATCACCCAGATTGTCGAACTCATCGAGCGCCTGATCGACACCGGGCATGCCTATACCGGTGACGGTGACGTCTACTTCGATGTGCTGAGCATCGGTGACTACGGACAGCTTTCCGGCCATCGGCTCGACGATGTCCATCAGGGTGAGGGTGTCGGGACCGGAAAACGCGACCAGCGGGACTTCACCTTGTGGAAGGGCGCCAAACCAGGGGAACCGTCCTGGCCCACACCCTGGGGCCGCGGTCGTCCGGGTTGGCACTCCGAATGTGTCGCCATGGCGCACGAGTACCTCGGCGCGGCGTTCGACATCCACTGCGGTGGCATGGATCTGGTGTTCCCGCACCACGAGAACGAGATCGCCCAGGCACGCGCCGCCGGAGACGGCTTCGCCAACTTCTGGCTGCACAATGGCTGGGTCACCATGGGCGGGGAGAAGATGAGCAAGTCGCTGGGCAATGTGTTGGCGATTCCTGCTGTGCTGCAACGGGTTAGACCGGCCGAACTCCGCTACTACCTGGGCAGCGCACACTACCGTTCGATGCTTGAGTTCTCAGAGACCGCCCTGCAGGATGCGGCCAAGGCCTATACCGGTATCGAAGAGTTCCTGCACCGGGTCCGAACACGGGTTGGTTCGGTGGTTCCGACACGGTGGACGGCCAAGTTCGGTGCGGCACTCGATGACGACCTCGCCGTTCCTGCCGCTCTTGCCGAGGTGCACGCCGCCCGCGCCGACGGCAACCGCGCCTTGGAGGCCGGCGATCACGACACCGCACTGGCCAGGGCCGGCGAAATACGTTCGATGACAGCGGTTCTGGGCTGCGATCCTCTCGATGAGCGATGGGAGACCCGGGATGAGACCGCCGCTGCCCTGGCCGCGGTCGACGTCCTGGTCGCCGCCGAGTTGCGGCGTCGCGATGATGCCCGGCGCGATCGGGACTGGGCTGGAGCCGATGAGATTCGCGACCGGCTCAAGCAGGCCGGGGTCGATGTCACCGATACCGCCGACGGCCCGCAATGGGCGCTGGCCGACGGAGAGGCACACTAGGCATGGCGGGCAACTCGAAACGGCGCGGTGCAATCCGCAAGGAGGGCACCAAGAAGGGCCCGACAGTGGGCTCCGGGGGCGTCCGCCGACGCGGGCTCGAAGGGCGCGGTGCCACCCCGCCAGCTTCCAAGCGAGCCCATCACCCTGCGGCGAAACGTGCCGCCCTGCAGGCCCGCAAGACGTATCACAAGCCCACCGACGAAACTGAGATGGTTCTCGGTCGCAACCCAGTACTGGAATGCCTGCGCGCGAACGCGCCGGCGGGGGCACTCTACGTCGCACTCGGCGCCGAAGCCGACGAGCGGTTGACCGAATCGGTGACGCTGGCCGCAGATCGCGGCATCCCGATCCTCGAGGTGCCACGCCACGACCTCGACCGGATGAGCTCCAATGGCTTGCATCAGGGCATCGCACTGCAGGTTCCGCCTTACGCATACGCTCACCCGGACGATCTTCTGGCTGCCGCAACCAGTGATGTGCAACCAGCCCTGCTGGTTGCCTTGGATAACATTTCCGATCCGCGCAACCTCGGGGCCATCGTGCGCTCAGTCGCGGCCTTCGCCGGTCACGGTGTGCTCATCCCGCAGCGACGCTCGGCGTCGGTGACCGCGGTGGCCTGGCGGGCCAGCGCAGGCGCGGCGGCCCGGGTGCCGGTGGCGCGAGCGACGAATCTCAATCGCACGCTGGGGCAGTGGGCAGATGCCGGTGTCCGGGTCGTCGGACTCGATGCCAGAGGCGACACGGCTCTCGACGAATTGGATGCATCCGGCCCGGTGGTGGTGGTCGTCGGATCCGAGGGTAAGGGGCTGTCGCGACTGGTGCGCCAGAATTGCGACGCGGTGGTGTCGATCCCGATGGCGGGTCCGGCGGAGTCGCTCAACGCCGCAGTGGCGGCGGGGGTGGTGCTGGCTGAGATCGCCCGCCAGCGCAGGCGCTGACTGCATTCCAGTCCGGTTAGGTGAATGCCGCCAACTCGATTCCCTCAGCCAGCAACCGCTCGCGCACGGCTCCCGCAATCGTCACCGCGTCCGGCGAATCACCATGAACACACACCGATTCGACCTCGATGGCGACTACTGAACCATCGACGGCGGTCACGCTCCCTGTTGTGACCATGGACAGCACTCGTTCGGCAATTTGCGCCGGGTCGGTCAGAACCGCGCCTGCATCACTTCGGGATATGAGTTGTCCGTCGGGTTGATAGGCACGGTCGGCGAAAGCCTCGGCGACGGTCCGCAGACCCAGCCGCCGAGCCTCGGTGAAGAACACCGAACCGGCCAGACCGAGCACCGGCAGGGTGGGATCACTGGCGTGCACTGCCTCGGCGACGGCGCGCGCCTGGTCGCTGTCCGTGACGATCGTGGTGTACAGAGCGCCATGGGGTTTGACGTATCCCAGGGTTGTTCCTGCCGCCCGGGCCAGCGCCTGCAGTGCACCGATCTGATAGATCACGTCGGCCCTGAGTTCCTCCGGTGCGACCTCGATCCGGCGCCGGCCGAATCCGGCGAGATCGAAGTAGCCGACCTGGGCTCCGATCCGCACGCCGCGTGCGGCGGCGGCCCGGCAGGCGCGCGCCAGACCCACCGGGTTCCCGGCATGGAAACCGCAGGCGAGGTTGGCGCTGGTGACGATGTCGAGCAGGGCGTCGTCATCGCCGAGTGTCCAGATTCCGAATCCTTCGGCGAGATCGGCGTTGAGGTCGACGGAGGTCACCCACCCAGCCTAGGGAGTCGATGCGACCCTGCCGCGGGCCTGCCGCCGATCGGCGACCCAGATGGCCAGCCAGATGGCGCAGGCGATCGTGACGATCAGGAAGCTGGGCGGGGTGTTGAACATCGCTGATGCGCCTAGGCCGGCCCATACCGAGAACACGCTGATGAGGGCGGAGATCGCCATCGCGAGCACCGGCCGCGGGGTGAGCATGATGGCGGTTGCCGCCGGTGTGACGATCAGGGCGAACAGCAGCAGCGTTCCGACCACCTGCACCGCCATCGTCACCGCGACCGCCAACAGCACCATGAAGACGATCGATAGCGCGCGTACCGGTACCCCCCTGGCCTCGGCGACCGGTGCGTTCACCGAGCTGAACAGCAGCGGCCGGTAGCAGGCGCCGATGCTCAAGCCGAGTACCGCCAGCAGTATCGCGAAGGCCACCAGCTGGTTACGGGAAATCGCCAGCAGGTTGCCGAAGAGGACGTTGGTCATGGTGCTGGAGCTTTTGGTCGCGAGTGAGTTGAAGAACAAACCCAGCCCGGTGGCGAATGCCAGCGTGGTTCCGGTGACCACATCGCGGTCATCGGCACGGGAGCCGAGGGCGCCGATGAACAACGCGCCGCCCAGGCAGAACACCCCGAGTCCGAGCACCGGGGGCAGCCCGATGAGGACGGCACCGGTGGCCCCGGGCAGGCCGATGTGGGCCAATGCGTGCGCCGCGAACGCGTTGCGGCGGATGATGATGAAATAGCCGATCAGCCCAGCGGCCACGGCGATGATGGTGCCTCCGAGGAGAGCGTTGCGCATGAACGGAGACATCAGGATGTCTCGCCAGTTGTCCTGGTAGCCCAGCGCCATGACGGCAGTGTTCACAGCACACTTCGCATGTAGAGATCGCCCTGCGCGGTGTGGGCAACCCGTACCGGCGTTCCGTACAGATGTGTCAGCAGGGAATCGTCGATCACCGTGTTGATCGGGGCGTAGTGCGGGTGCTGATCGAGGATGTAGATCGCACTGTCCAGAATCGGCAGCAGCGGGTTGATGTCATGGGCGACCACCAGGACGGTGGCACCCAATGTGCCGTGCAGGCCGGCGAGCAGGTTGACGATCTCGCGCTGGCTTCGCAGGTCCAACGACGCCAACGGTTCGTCGAGAATCAGCAGCCGGGGCCGCGAGACGATCGCCTCGGCGAGCGCCACCCGTTGGCGCTGGCCGCCGGAGAGCGTGGAGAGGCGCTTGGTGGCGAACGCGGTGGCCTCGACCTCAGCCAGGGCCTCGTCGACCTGCGCACGCTGCTGCGTGCTTGCCCGACCCAGGCCCCAGCGATTCCCAACCAATCCCAGCAGCACCGCGTCGGTAGCGCGGATAGCCTCGCCGGCCCCGGCCGCGTAGTGCTGCGGTACGTATCCGATCCGGTCGTTGTTCTCACCCGGTTCCTGGTCGAACACCAATAGCTCTCCGGATGCGGGGGCGTGCAGGCCCAGAATCATCTGAAGCAGGGTCGTCTTTCCCGAACCATTGGGACCGATCACCGCCACAATGCCCCCGGCGGGCACGTCGAAGGTCGCCTCCGACCAGATCAGTCGCCCACCTCGCTCGGCGCTGACATCGGTGAACCCAAGGGCGATGCGGTCGGTGTCGGTCTCAGTCGTTGACACCGAGGGCCTCAGCCAGCGCCGTCAGTTGCTTGTCCTGCCAGCCGACGAAGGTGCTCTCGCCGGGTGCGACCGTCTCGGTCACTTCGACCACTGGAATCCCGCTCTCCTCGGCCGCGGCGCGAATCTGCTCCGGTATCGATCCCTCGGTCTGGGTGTTATAGATGAGGACGTCGATCTCCTTGTTGGCCAACGCTTTCCGGAACGCCTCGATGTCGGCCGGCGCAGGTTCGGACTCGTTGGCCGCTGCTCGCTGGTATCCCTTGGGGGTTTTGTTCACCAGGCCGAGTGCTTCGGCGGAGTAGTCGAAGACGCTCTCAGTGGCGCCGTAGGACTTGCCGGACGCACCCGCCTTGATCTTCTCGATCAGAGTTGAGTAGGGCGCCATGGTCGTGGTGAAGGCCGCCCGCTTTTCGGTGAAGTAGCCGGACGCTGCCGGGGCGATCGTCGACAGTTCCGCGGTGACCGCGTCGGCGACGGCGGTCACGGCCGCGGGGCTGTACCAAAGGTGCGGGTTGGCGCCGTCCGGGGTCTGGGTCACCTCGGCGGCGCTGACGACCGGTGCGGCAGGGGCGGACGTTGCGGCCAGGTCCGATGCCCAATGGTCGTAGTCGGCACCGTTGACCACAACGAGTTTCGCGCCCGCGAACGACGCGGCGTCGCCCGGCGAGGGTTCGTAATCGTGGGGGTCCACCGAGGAGCTGGCCAGGATCGTCGTCACGTCAGTGCAGGAGCCGCCGAGTTCGGAGACGATGTCTCCCCATTGATCGACGCTGACGACCACGCCCACCGGCGCGGTGGGGCAGGCGCCGGCCGCGGCGGCAGTGGTCTCGGACGGGAGAGAGTCTTTCGCCGGCGACGTGGCCTGCTCGGTGCGATTTGATCCACACGCGCTGATGCTCGCGGTCAAGAGCAGGGCGGAGAGGCCGATGACGCAACGTCGAGAGTTCATGGAGAGCACTCTAGTACAAATGAAAATCGTTTCCACTAAAACGGATCTCCGGCCGATCGGCCCCGCTCGGCGTATCGCGCGCGCCGTAGCATCGACCGCGGGCGCCAGAGCCCAGACGCTGGGTGCGAGCAGGGAGATTCAGTGCTTCGTGGGCTGGGCAGCGGATCGGGGCGAGCCGCGATATTGCTTTGCGCCCTGGTGATCGTCGGTTGCGGCGCCGCCGAGGTCGATCCCCACCCCGGGCGAATGGTCGTCAGTTACGGGGATGCCACCAGCCCCGAAGCGACCCGCGGCCATGATCTGATGAAAAACACGAGCCTGCTCGAGGAGTTGGCCGCCGACGTCAACTCCGTTCTGAAGCTTCCCCGTGACGTCGCACTGGTCGGCGAACAGTGCGGGCAGGCGAACGCCACCTGGAACAGCGCCGACCGCAGCATCAAGATCTGCTACGAGTTGGTCGATCTGAATTTGCGACTATTCGGCGACGACGATGCCCCGAATTCTTTCGTGGAAGCGACCAACGCCGCGATCGGGACGTTCTTTCATGAACTTGCCCACGCCGTCATCTCACTCTACGACCTGCCGGTCACTGGGCGCGAAGAGGACGTTGCGGACCAACTCGCGGCGTTCGCGATCCTCGAACCCGATGGCGTCCTGAAGAACTTTCCGAATCCTGGCCGAGTCGCGGAGGATTACGCCCAGATGTTCACGTTGTGGGCCGTGCAGCGCGGCGCCCTTGCGCCATCCGATTTTGCCGCAGCACATTCGATCAACGAGACCCGGACGTTCAACCTCAACTGCTGGATCTACGGATCCGACCCTGCCGCCCACGCCGACATGATCACCGACGGACGGTTGCCCGAAGACCGGGCCGCCGGGTGCCCCGAGGAGTACCAGCGGCTGAGCAAGGCCTGGACGAAGCTGCTGACCCCGTACCTCAAATAGCGGCTACGAGGGCTCGTCGCTGCCGATGAGTAACCGGACTGCGAGATCGAGGCGCTTGCCGACGTCGCTGGCCGACGCCCGCCGGGTGAGCCATGCCAGCAGGTTGGACAGCCACACGTCGGAAATGACCCGCGCGATGTGGTACTGGTCCTCGGTGGGTTCGCCGTCGCTCATGGCGCGGGCGAACATCGCGTCGATGATCTTCTCGACGTGGTCGACCTCGCCGGCGGCCGATGCATCGGCGAAGACGTAGGCGCGCGTCATCGCCTCAGTCAGCAACGGGTTTCGCTGCATCGCGCGGTTGAGTTTGCCCACCATGAAACTCAGCCGATGGTAGGGGGTTGCTCCGGTTAACGCCGACCGGTCCGTCTTGGCGTCAATGCGTTCGAACTCTCGGCCGAGCGCCGAAACCAGCAGGTGCACCTTGGAGGGAAAGTATCGGTACAGCGTGCCGACCGCGACATCGGCGCGGTCCGCCACCGCGCGCATCTGGACTGCCTCGAAGCCGCCCTTGGAGGCTATCGCCAATGTCGCGTCCAAGATTCGCTTCCGCCGCTCCCGCTGGGCCTCCGAGCCGAGTTCCGACTCGGTGAGGACCGAGACCGGCACTACTTCGCGCGGTTGCGAACCGGCCCCCCCGGCTGGCGATGACATTGCTGGCACGCTCCTCGTGTACTGGTCGCGGGTCGACTTGACGCCTCATCGCTGGCACTATTAGAACACGTTCTAGTATCTGTGCGGCGCTCTTGCGCCGTCCTCCGGTCAAACCTGAAGGAGCCCGTGGTGTCTGCGACCATCACCGACGAACAGTTCGCCGCGCGTGAGTTGGTTCGGAGCTGGGCGGCCGGTACCGGTGCCCCCGATACCGTCCGGGACATCGAGGACGGCCATCCCGACGCCTGGCGCCAGGTTTACGGCGGCATTTCCGAGTTGGGTCTGTTCGGAGTCGCCGTCGCCGAGGAGCACGGTGGCGCCGGCGGATCAGTGGTCGACCTGTGCGCCATGGTGGGGGAGGCGGCACGGGCATTGATCCCCGGACCGGTCATGACCACCGCGCTGGCCACCCTGGTAGTGACCGATCCCGCACTGCTGCAGGAGTTGTCCGCAGGGCAGCGGACCGCCGGCGCCACGCTGCACGCAGAGCTTCACGAGGAGGCCGGGCGGATCTCCGGCACCGCCGATTACGTGCTGGGTGCGCTGAGCTCGGGACTGCTGCTGCTGCCGGTCGGTGAACATGTGGTCGCCGTTGATGCCACCGTCGACGGCGTCGTGGTCGAACCACTGGAAGCCACCGACTTCTCTCGGCCGCTGGCGCGGGTGAGGTTGGACTCGGTGCCGGCCACACGGCTTTCGGTATCGCGTCAGGAGTTCGCCGATCTCGCTGCGACCCTCTCCGCCGCGGAGGCGGCCGGGGTGGCCAAGTGGACGCTGGAGACCGCCGCCGAGTACGCCAAGGTTCGCGAGCAGTTCGGCAAGCCGATCGGCAGCTTCCAGGCCATCAAGCACATGTGCGCGGAGATGCTGCTGCGGTCCCAGCAGATCGCGGTCGCGGCCGCCGACGCGGCGGTTGCGGCGTTCGATCCCCGGCAATTGTCGATCGCAGCGGCGGTCGCGGCCGCCGCTGGAATCGACGCCGCGAAGGGTAACGCCAAGGACTGCATTCAGGTGTTGGGCGGCATCGGCATCACCTGGGAACACGATGCGCACCTTTACCTGCGGCGCGCTTACGGGATCGCCCAGTTCCTCGGCGGCCGCTCGTACAACCTGCGGCGGGTTGCCGCGCTGACCCTCGACGGCGTCCGCCGTGAATTGCACATCGACTTGGACTCCGTCGCTCATCTGAGACCCGAGATCACTGCAGCAGTCGCTGACGTGGCCGCGCTACCGGTCGGGGACCGTCAGGTCGCGATGGCCGGCAACGGCCTCCTGGCGCCGCACTGGCCCAAGCCCTACGGCCGAGAGGCTTCACCTGCGGAACAGTTGCTCATCGACACCGAGCTCGCCGCCGCCGGCGTTGCGCGACCGGACCTGGTTATCGGCTGGTGGGCGGTGCCGACCATCCTCGAGCACGGCACGCCCGAGCAGATCGACCGATTCGTTCCGCCGACTCTGCGCGGCGATCTGATCTGGTGCCAGCTGTTCAGCGAACCGGGGGCCGGTTCGGACCTGGCGGCACTGCGTACCAAAGCCATTCGCACCGAGGGCGGTTGGAAGCTCAACGGCCAGAAGGTGTGGACCTCGGCCGCGCACCGGGCGCACTGGGGCGTGTGCCTAGCCCGCACCGACGCCGATGCGCCTAAGCACAAGGGCATCACCTACTTCCTGGTCGACATGCGCTCACCGGGGATCGAGATTCGCCCACTGCGCGAGATCACCGGACACCAGAATTTCAACGAGGTGTTCTTCGACGACCTCTTCGTGCCCGATGAGATGGTCGTGGGCCCGGTCAACGGGGGCTGGCCGCTGGCCCGCAATACGTTGGCCAACGAGCGGGTGGCCATGGCGCACGGCACCGCGTTGGGCAATCCGATGGAGGAGATGCTGCGCAACTTCGAGCCCGACTTGGATCCGGTGATGACCGACTGGCTTGGCGAGCTGCTGCTGGCCGCCCAGATCGGGTCGCTGCTGGACCACCGGATAGCGCAGCTGGCGGTGGGGGGTCGGGACACCAGTGCCGAGGCCAGCGCCCGCAAACTGATCGGCGTGCGTTACCGGCAGTCGCTCGAGGAGTTCCGGATGGAACTGTCGCCGGGGGCGGGAGTGGTTGACAACGACGCGGTCCAGAGTTTCCTCAACACCCGTTGCCTATCGATCGCCGGCGGCACCGAGCAGATTCTGCTCACCATGGCCGGCGAAAGGCTGCTGGGTCTACCACGCTGAGGGCCTTTCCCGATGTGCTCCTGCGCCCGTTGCGTGAGCGATCAGTCGTAGCTCACTTCGATCGAGTCCGACACCGGCCGGGCCTGGCACGCCAGGATCAGCCCCTCGGCGAGGTCGTCGTCCTCCAGGACGTCGTTGATCTCCATCTGCACCTCGCCGCTGACGGCGGTTACGGCGCAGGCACCGCAGTGTCCCTCCCGGCACGAGTACGGCGCCTCGATGCCCTTGTCGAGCAGGACATCGAGCAGTTTCTCGCCCCGGGGCCAGGGCAGCGTGTGGGTTTCTCCGTCGAGGTGCACGATGACGGTGGCGGGCTCGCTGGTCGTCACGGGACGATCAGTCCTTTCGATAACTGAAACACGTTACAGAAATGACAATATGATGAACTACCTGGTACGGGTGATCTTCGCTCGACACAAATCGTAACGTGTTCTAGTCTGATGACCACAGAAAGACTTCACGGGAGGCATGCAATGACGTCCATTCAGCAGCGCGACGCGCAGTCGGTCCTGGCCGCCATCGACGATCTCCTGCCGCGGTTGCGGGAGCGCAACCAGGAGACCGAAGATCTGCGCCGGCTTCCCGACGCGACGATCGCCGATCTCGATGCCGCCGGCTACTTCAAGATGCTTCAACCCGAGCAGTGGGGTGGCCTGCAGTGCGATCCCACGCTGTTCTTCGAGGCCGTGCGCCGGATTGCCAGCGCCTGCGGGTCCACCGGGTGGGCCACCTCGATCCTCGGCGTGCACAACTGGCATCTCGCGCAGTTCGATCAGCAGGCCCAGGAGGACGTCTGGGCCGATGATCCGACGGTGCGGATCTCGTCGTCGTACGCGCCGATGGGCGCCGGAGTGGTCGTCGACGGCGGCTACCTGGTGAACGGCAACTGGCTGTGGTCGTCGGGATGTGACCATGCCACCTGGACCTTCGTCGGCGGGCCGGTGATCAAGGACGGCCGGCCGGTCGATTTCGGAAGCTTCCTGATGCCGCTCGGCGACTATCAGATCAAAGACGAGTGGAACGTGGTCGGGCTCAAGGGCACCGGCAGCAACACCCTGGTGGTCAAGGACGTGTTCGTGCCGCGCCACCGGTTCCTGTCCTACGGCGCGATGAACAACCACACCGCGGGCGGGCTGAAGACCAACACCGCGACGGTGTACCGGATGCCTTGGGGCACAATGCATCCCACCACCATCTCGACGCCCATCGTCGGCATGGCGTACGGCGCCTACGACGCCCACGTGGAGTACCAGGGCAAGCGCGTCCGTGCTGCATTCGCCGGCGAGAAGGCCAAGGACGATCCGTTCGCCAAGGTCCGCATTGCCGAGGCCGCCAGCGATATCGACGCCGCGTGGCGCCAGCTGAAGGGCAACCTCGCCGAGGAGTACGAGCTGTTGTGCGCCGGCCAGGAGGTCCCGATGGAACTGCGGGCTCGCGCTCGCCGCGACCAGGTCCGCGCCACCGGCCGGGCCATCGCCTCCATCGACCGGCTCTTCGAGGCCGCCGGAGCCACCGCGCTCAATAGCGACCAGGCGGTGCAACGGTTCTGGCGCGATGCGCACGCGGGCCGGGTGCACGCCGCTAACGATGCCGAACGCGCGTACGTCATGTACGGCAACCACGAATTCGGGTTGCCCATCGGCGACACGATGGTCTAACGCCGCGATGACGGGGTTCATTCAGGAAGCCGAGTCGCAGCAGGACCACACCTTCGAGTCCACCTCCCGCTTCGCCGACGTCCACGCCGGCGGGCGGGATATGCGCCTGCACTATCACGAGGCGGGCGTCGGCAACGAGCAGACCGTGGTGCTCCTGCACGGCGGTGGCCCGGGTGCGTCCAGTTGGTCGAACTTTGGCCGCAATATCGCCGTCCTCGCCGGCCACTTTCATGTCCTTGCCGTCGATCAGCCGGGTTACGGCCACTCCGACAAGCACACCGAGCACGAGCAGTACAACCGCTACAGCTCCGACGCACTGCTGGCCCTACTGGATCACCTCGGCGTCGAACGTCCGGCGCTGGTGGGCAATTCGCTCGGCGGCGGCACCGCAGTCCGCTTCGCGCTCGACCACCCCGAACGTGCGGGCCGACTGGTCCTGATGGGTCCGGGCGGGCTGTCGGTCAATCTTTTCGCGCCCGACCCCACCGAGGGCGTCAAGCTGCTCGGCCGTTTCACCGCCGAGCCCACCCGGGAGAACTTGGAGCGCTTCCTTCGGATCATGGTTTTCGACCAGAAGCTGATCACGCCGGAACTCATCGATGAACGCTTCGCCATCGCCAGCGCACCTGAATCACTGGCGGCGGCCCGGGCAATGGGGAAGTCGTTTGCGGGCCCCGATTTCGAACTCGGCATGATGTGGCGCGAGGTGTACAAACTGCGCCAGCCGGTGCTGCTGATCTGGGGCCGGGAGGACCGCGTCAACCCACTCGATGGTGCGCTGGTAGCGCTCAAGCAGATTCCGCGGGTCCAACTGCACGTCTTCGGCCGGTGCGGCCACTGGGCGCAGGTGGAAAAGTTCGACGAGTTCAACACGCTGACCATCGACTTCCTCGGGGGTGGCTCGTGAGTCCCATTCGCTCACTCGGTTATCTGCGCTTTGAGTCCACCGACGTCCCCGCGTGGCGGGAGTACGCACTCAAGGTGCTCGGCATGGTTGAGGGCAAGGGCGCGGTCGACGGCGCGCTATACCTGCGGATGGACGACTTCCCGGCGCGGCTGGTCATCGTCCCCGGCGAGCATGACCGGCTTTCGGAGGCCGGGTGGGAGTGCGCCAATGCCGCAGGGCTGCAGGAAATCCGCAACGCGCTCGACATCGAGGGCGTGGCCTACAAAGAGGCCACCGCCGCCGAACTGGCCGATCGCCGGGTCGACGAGATGATCACCTTCTGCGACCCGTCGGGTAACCGGCTGGAGGTCTTCCACGGAGCGGCGCTGGAACACCGCCGGGTGGTGAGCCCGTACGGGCACAAGTTCGTCACCGGGGAGCAGGGACTGGGCCACGTGGTGCTGTCCACCCATGACGACGCCGAGGCACTGCACTTCTATCGCGACGTACTCGGGTTCACGTTGCGTGACTCGATGCGGATGCCGCCGCAGATGGTGGGCCGACCGGCCGACGGCGCGCCCGCCTGGTTGCGCTTCTTCGGCTGCAACCCGCGGCACCACAGCCTGGCCTTCCTGCCGATGCCCACGCCCAGTGGCGTCGTGCACCTGATGGTCGAGGTGGGGGAGAGCGACGACGTCGGACTGTGCCTGGACCGGGCGCTGCGGCGCAAGGTTCCGATGTCGGCGACGCTGGGCCGACACGTGAACGACAAGATGCTGTCGTTCTACATGAAGACCCCGGGCGGGTTCGACATCGAATTCGGTTGCGAGGGGCTCGAAGTCGACGACGACGACTGGGTCGCTCGGGAGAGCACCGCGGTGAGCTTGTGGGGGCATGACTTCACTATCGGTTCGCACGCCAAGTAGCGGCCGCCATGACGGCTGAACCGATCGACCCCCGGGCGTTCCGCCACGTACTCGGTCAG
>CAMDFY010000014.1 GCA_945897705.1 Bifidobacterium breve
GTGGCGTCGGCGATGGCGAACGGGACGTTGAGCATTTTGGCCAGCGTCTGGGCTAAATAAGTCTTTCCGCAACCGGTCGGTCCGAGCATCAGAATGTTCGACTTGGAAAGTTCGACGGGTTCAGCGGTCCGCGAGTCCCGGGACTTCTCACCGGCCTGAATGCGCTTGTAGTGGTTGTAGACCGCGACCGCGAGTGTGCGCTTGGCGGTGTCCTGGCCAATGACGTAATTCTCGAGGAAATCCCGGATTTCGGCGGGCTTGGGCAGTTCGTCGAGTTTTACCTCGTCCCCGTCGGCCAGTTCCTCTTCGATAATCTCGTTGCACAGGTCGATGCACTCGTCACAGATGTAAACGCCCGGGCCAGCGATGAGCTTTTTGACCTGCTTCTGACTCTTCCCACAGAACGAACATTTCAGCAGGTCACCGCCGTCTCCGATACGCGCCATGGTGGGTGTGCCCTACTTCCTTCGCCGTCGGTATCGCCGGTTTCTCGTGCAGCCTGTCAGCGGTCATTTCGACGCTACCCGTTGGCTCGGCAACGATGCGACCGATAAAGGCGAATAGCGTTGATGGTATTTCGGTGGCCAGTCGTACGTACGGGGAGAACATATCCCCTCAGGCGGCGCAGATCGGTGTGGCGCGCGCCACTGTGCCCTTGGCGTGTCGCGTCCGTTACCCGCCGGGTCAGGACTTCAGCGCGGACAGTTTCCGGTACTCCAGCACCGTGTCGATGATTCCGTAGTCCTTGGCGTCGGCGGCGGTGAGGATCTTGTCGCGGTCGGTGTCCTTGCGAATGACCGCGGCGTCCTTGCCGGTGTGGCGGGCCAGGGTTTCCTCCATCAGGGTGCGCATCCGTTCGATTTCGGCGGCCTGAATCTCCAGGTCGGAGAACTGGCCCTGGATGACCCCGGACAGCGAGGGTTGATGGATGAGAATGCGCGCATTCGGCAGCGCCAGCCGCTTACCCGGGGAACCGGCGGCCAGCAGTATCGCGGCCGCCGAGGCGGCCTGGCCCAGGCATACGGTCTGGATATCGGCGCGCACGTACTGCATGGTGTCGTAGATCGCCATCAGCGAGGTGAACGAGCCACCTGGTGAGTTGATGTACATGGTGATATCGCGGTCGGGATCCAGTGACTCCAGCACCAACAGCTGAGCCATGATGTCGTTGGCCGACGCGTCGTCCACCTGAACGCCGAGGAAGATGATTCGTTCCTCGAAGAGTTTGTTGTACGGGTTGGACTCCTTGACGCCCCAACTTGAGTGCTCGATGAACGAGGGCAGGATGTAGCGCGCCTGGGGGGCCAGCCGCGGGTCAGTGTGATTTGGCCCCATGTGATTAACCATTGGAAGCTCCGTTGAAGTGCGCGCGAGTGATGATGTGGTCGACGAAACCGTATTCGAGGGCCTCGGCGGCGGTGAACCAGCGGTCGCGATCGGAATCGGCCTCGATACGTTCGAGTGGCTGACCGGTGAATTCGGCGTTGAGGCGGAACATCTCCTTTTTGATCACCGCGAACTGTTCGGCCTGTATCGCGATGTCGGTGGCCCCACCGGTGATGCCGCCGAGCGGCTGGTGCATCAGGATGCGGGCGTGCGGGAGGGCGTAGCGCTTGCCCTTGGTTCCGGCCGCGAGCAGGAACTCGCCCATCGACGCGGCCATCCCCATCGCATACGTCGCGACGTCGCAGGGCGCGAGCACCATGGTGTCGTAGATCGCCATCCCGGCACTGATCGAACCGCCCGGGGAGTTGATGTAGAGCGAGATGTCCTTGGTGGGGTCTTCGGCGGCCAGCAGCAGAATCTGGGCGCACAGTCGGTTGGCGATATCGTCGTCGACCTGCGAGCCGAGGAAGATGATGCGCTCGGCGAGCAGGCGCTCATAGACCGAGTCGGACAGGTTCAGCCCTATCGCACCGGAACGCATGTGAGTCACGACCTGATACCTACTTTCCGAACGTTGAGAAATCCGTTATGCCGCGAGGCGCCTTCGACAAGTTCTACCCCGACCCTAGCCAACCCTGCGCCCGCGGACTTCACCGCGCGGCACTCTTTCGCTGTCGGCGTTACTCGTCCGGGTCGGCCGGCTGGTCATCGGACTGGGCGGGCGGGCCGTCGGATGCCGAATCGGGTCCCGCCGGTGGGCCGAAGAACTCGCTGGTGTCGACTACGTTGCCGTCGGTGTCGGTGACGGTGGCCGCCTCCACAACCGCAGCGACGGCCAGTCCGCGGCGAACGTCGGCGAACACCGCGGGCAACTGATTGTTCTGCTGCAGCAGTTGGACGAGCTGCTGGGGTTCGACGCCGTACTGGCGCGACATCAGCACCAGTCGCTCGCTCAGATCGTTCTCGCCCACCTGGATCTCGAGTTCGTCGGAGATCGCGTCCATCAGCAGTTGGGTCTTGACGGCCTTCTCCGCTGCCTCCCGATTTTCAGCGTCAAACTTCTCCCGGGAGCTGCCCTGGGCCTCGAGCGCTTCGGCGAACTTCGCGTCGTCATGGTCGAGCGGGTGGATCGCGTTGTGCAGTGCCGAGTCGACCTGGGCGGCAACGATGGCCTGCGGTAGCGGCACCTCGACGAGTTCGAGCAACGTTTCCAGGGCCTGATCGCGGATCTTCTCAGCCTGATGGATGCGTTTGACGCGGCGGACCTGCTCGGTAAGGTTCTCCCGAAGTTGGGTCACAGTGTCGAATTCACTTGCTAGCTGGGCGAATTCGTCATCCGGTTCGGGAAGTTCCCGCTCCTTGATCGACTTCACCGTCACGGTCACGTCCGCGTCCTGCCCGGCATGCTCGCCGGCGAGCAGTTTGGTGGTGAAGGTTGCCGACTCACCGTCGCGCAGCCCGACGATGGCCTCGTCGAGACCGTCGATCAGCTGGCCGGAACCGATCTCGTGAGAGAGCCCCTCGGTTTTGCCGTCCGGGACGTCCTCGCCGTCGACCGCGGCCGCAAGGTCGATAGAGACGAAGTCACCGGTTTGCGCGGGCCGTTCGACGCTCTTGAGGGTGCCGAACCGGGCGCGCAGGCCGTCGAGTTCGGCCTCCACCTCCGTGTCGCTGATCTCGATCGGCTCAACCGAGATCTTCAGCTCACCGAGGTCGGGCAGGTCGATGTCGGGGCGTACGTCGACTTCGGCGGTGAAAACGAGTTCCTCGCCGTCCTCGATCTTGGTGACCTCGATGTCCGGCTGGCCGAGTGGGCGCAACTCCCCGGTTGCCACCGCCTCGCTGTATCGCGCCGGCAATGCATCGTTGACGACCTGCTCAAGGACCGCGGCGCGGCCGACCCGGGCTTCGAGCAGCTTGGCAGGCGCCTTCCCCGGTCGAAAACCCGGCAGTCGGACCTGCTGGGCGAGTTGTTTGTAGGCCCGGTCGAAATCCGCCTGAAGTTCGGCGAACGGCACCTCCACGTTGATGCGAACCCGGGTGGGGCTCAATTTCTCGACGGTGCTCTTCACGCTGGTACTCCCGTTCTTCGGAATCTTCGGCCGTTCTGAGGCGACTGCGGCGTTGGGCGTGTCGGGGTGACAGGATTTGAACCTGCGGCCTTCCGCTCCCAAAGCGGATGCGCTACCAAGCTGCGCTACACCCCGCGTGCATCTCGCGCCCGAATCCTACGGCCACGGTGGCATCCGATTGGAATCGGAGGGCAGCGCGCCGGTACATTTGGGCTTGCGCAAGCGCGCGGGCGTAGCTCAATGGTAGAGCCCTAGTCTTCCAAACTAGCTACGCGGGTTCGATTCCCGTCGCCCGCTCCGAGTACGCCGGCGGCCGGTTCGGGGTGCCGTCAGGCCTGGTAACGACACGATCGCGGATCGGCAGCGATTCGCTCCAGGCCTTCTTTCGGCGACGGTGCGACGCTAGATTCGGACCCGATCCCTCGCCCGCCCGGGCTGGATTTCTGCTCCTTGCAGGAGGCGCGTTGAACCGGCCGATTCCCGTCGACGGAACCTGCTCGGACCGGTTCGCGTCGGTACGCGCGGCATTCGAAAACAACTTCGTCCGGCATGCCGAAGTCGGTGCCGCCGTGGCAGTGTGGGTCGACGGCGACCTGGTGGTCAATCTCTGGGGCGGTCACGCCGATGCACGCCGGCGTCGGCGGTGGCGGGAAAACACCCTCGCCAGCATCTACTCCGGAACCAAAGGACTGACCAGCACCGCCGTCCATCTCCTGGCGGACCGCCAAGAGATCGACCTGTACGCACCGGTGGCGCAGTACTGGCCCGAGTTCGGGCAGGCGGGCAAGGGCGACATCACGATCGCGTCGGTGCTGGGACACCGTTCCGGAGTGATCGGCCCGCGCGCCAGGATGCAGTGGAGCGACACCTCCGACTGGGACCTGGTCTGCGAACGCCTCGCGGCCAGCGAACCCTGGTGGACCCCCGGCGTCGCGCAGGGCTATCACATGGTGAGCTTCGGGTTCATTCTCGGCGAGGTGGTTCGCCGCGCCACCGGCCGCACCATCGGCCAGTACCTGCGCACTGAGATCGCCGAGCCGATGGGCATCGACGTGCACATCGGCCTACCCGAGTCCGAACACCAGCGCTGCGCGGACATGATCAACAAGCCCCACATCCGCGACGTTCTGGCCGCCGGTGGGGCGCCCGGGTATCCCGACTCCCTCGATGAGCATCCGATGGCCGCCTTGTCGGTGGCAATGGGTTTCGTGCCCGACGACGAGCTGGGGTGCAACGACATCGGCCGGTGGCGGAGGGCCGAATTTCCCGGCACCAACGGCCACGTCTCGGCGCTGGGCCTGGCCACCTTCTATAACGGCCTGGCCCAGGGGAAACTCCTCAGCGCCGGGCACCTGGAAGCGGTGCGGGTGTCCCAGGGCGGATTCGACCCCGACGTCGTGCTCGGGCCGCGGGTGGCCGACCACGGCTGGGGACTGGGATACATGCTCAATCAGCGCGGGGTGGCCGGACCCAACCTGCGCACGTTCGGCCACGGCGGATCCGGTGGTTCCTACGGGTTCGTCGATCTCGAGAACCGCATCGGATACGCCTACGTGATGAACTATTTCGACGCCACCAAGTGCAACGCCGACCCGCGCAGTACCGCCCTGAGCGACGAGGTCTACCGCGCGCTCGGTCTGCTCTGAACGGGGGTCTGCGGCACACTGCCGGCACTCTCCGGCGCTAGGTACTCTGGGCACATGAACAATGGCCTCCTGCTCCTCATCGCCGTCGTCACCGGAACCCTCGGATTCACCATGTGGCGCTCATCGCGCGCGTCGGGCACCCGGACCGCGACGAGCGTTGCCGACGCGAAGGCCGACGCCCGCCGGGTGATCGAGCGACTCGGCGGCCAGGTGCTCAACCTGACCGGCTCCGACCAGGCCTCCCAACAGGCTCTCGCCGACGCATCGGAACGTTTCACCGCGGCCTCGTCGCAGATCGAGCAGGCGACGACGGCCAAGCAGGCCATGCTGGCCAAAGAGAGCGCCATGGAGGGCCTGTACTACGTGCGAGCGGCCCGCACCGCGATGGGCATGGATCCCGGCCCGGAGCTGGAGGCCATCGCCGGGCAGAAGGCGGCCGGAACGGTCACCGAGGACCGCCGGGTGCAGTTCGAGGGACGCGAGATCGAGGCCTCTCCCGCACCCTCGCCGCGCACCCCGAACTACTACCCCGGCGGCCGGGTGGCCGGTCGCCCGGTGCCGGCCGGCTGGTATTCCGAACCATGGTGGAAGCCGGCACTGCGCGCCGGAGCGTGGGGACTGGGTTCGGTACTGCTGTTCGACGCGATGTTCTCCGGCATGAGCGGAGTGGGCTACGGCGCGGCCGGCTTCGAGAACGGTTATGGCACCGGATTCGACCAGGGCTTCGACGCGGGTTACGACCAGGGCCTTGATGCCGGTGCGGGCGACGGCGGCGGCGACTTCGGCAGCGGAGACTTCGGCGGGGGCGACTTCGGCAGCGGAGACTTCGGCAGCGGAGGCTTCGGCGGGGGCGACTTCGGCGGGGGCGACTTCGGCGGCGGCGACTTCGGCGGGTTCGGCGACTTCTGAGCCCGGTGGTGGACCCTGCCCTGAGCGAGCCGGAATTGCGACTGGTCGATCAGCCGTCGACCTCGGTGACGGCGGTCATCTCAGCACCGCCGGAGGCGATCTGGCCGATCATCACCGACATTGGTTTCCCGGCGAAACACTCCACCGAGTTCCGCGGCGCCCAGTGGCTCGACGACGCGACCGGGCCGTCGGTCGGTGCGCGGTTCGAGGGCTCGAACGCGAACTCGAGGATCGGTCAGTGGCAGACGATCTCGACGGTGACCGAGTGCTGTGAGCCCGTCGGGTTCTCCTGGATCGTCGGCGATCCCGAGCGCCCACTGGCCGAGTGGGGCTTTCGGGTGACTCCGATCGATCGAGGCTCGGCGGTGCAGCAGTGGCATCGACTCGGCCTGGGCGAGAGTGGCATGACCTGGCTGATCGGCCGGGAACCCGAGCGTGAACACGAGATCATCGCCGGCCGTTTCGAACGGCAGCGACGCAACATGCGAGCCAACCTCGAGGGCATCGCCACCGCACTGGGCGTGTCGATCGAGCATCGTTGATCGGCTAGGTCTGGCAGACCGGACACCAGAAAAGATTGCGGCCCTCCATCTCGGCGGTCCGAATCGCCGCACCGCAGATTCGACAGGGTTCGCCGGTGCGGCGGTAGACATAGGTGCGCGGACGTTTCGGGCCGTAGGCCGGTGAGCCGTGATCGTGCTCGGGGCGCACCACGATGATCCGGCCACGCCGAACCCCGACTTTCATCAACTCGACCAGGTCGGTCCAGGCGTCGGCGAACTCGCTCTCGGCGATGTCGCGACCCAGCCGGTACGGATCGATGCCGTGCCGGAAAAGCAACTCGCTGCGGTAAACGTTACCGACGCCGGCCAGGACCTTCTGATCCATCAGCAGCGCACCGATCGCCTTGCGGGACTTGGTGATCCGGGCCCAGGCCGACGCGGGGTCGGCATCGTTGCGCAACGGGTCCGGACCCAGCCGGTTCAGGATCAGCGAAACCTGTGCCTCGTCGATCACTTCGCAGGCGGTCGGCCCGCGCAGATCGGTCCCGTATTCCGCACCGACCAGACGCATCCGCACCTGCCCCACGGGCTCACGAAGCGGCGTCCGGGACTCTCGGAACGTGCCGTACAAGCCGAGGTGCACGTGCACGATCGCGCCACCCTCGTAATGGTGGAACAGGTGTTTGCCCCACGCCGACGCCCGCCGCAGCACTCGTCCGTCGACGATCGCTGCATCGGTGAAACGGCCCTGCGGACTTGACACCGCCACCGGGGCGCCGGCGAAGCGGCGTTGGTGCAACCGGGCCAGTCGATGCAGAGCGTGACCCTCGGGCATCCGCGCGACCGTTACCGGGCGGTGCCGGGCACCGGCGGCGGAACGTGGGTGCGCTCGTAGTCGGCGAGGATGTCGATCCTGCGTTGGTGGCGTGGCGCCTGCGACCACGGGGTAGACAGGAAAGCGTCGACAATGGCGAGCATCTCGGCCTCGGTGTGCATGCGGCCACCAATGCCGATCACCTGTGCGTTGTTGTGCTCGCGGGCCAGCGTGGCGGTCTCTACGCTCCATCCCAGCGCGCACCGGGCACCCGGCACCTTGTTAGCGGCGATCTGCTCACCGTTACCCGAACCACCGAGCACGATGCCGAGGCTGCCCGGGTCGGCGACGGTGCGCTCCGCGGCGGCGATGCAGAACGCCGGGTAGTCATCGTCGGCGTCGTAGGTGAAAGCCCCACAATCGATCGCCTCGTGTCCGGCCTTCGTCAGGTGGGCGATGATCGCCTGCTTGAATTCGTAGCCGGCGTGGTCGGAGCCGAGGTAAACGCGCATGGCCGACACTTTAATCGTTTTCCGGTGCACCTAATCGTATTCCGGTGCCCCTAATCGTATTCCGGTGCCTCGGTACGGCTCCGCTTCAGTTCGAAGAAGTGCGGATACGCGGCGAAGATCACCGAGGCGTCCCACAGCTTCCCGGCCTGCTCCCCGCGCGGGATCCGCGACAGCACCGGGCCGAAGAAAGCCACCCCGTCGACGTGGATGGTCGGGGTGCCGACATCGGGGCCGACGGCATCCATCCCCGCGTGGTGACTTTTGCGCAGCGCGTCGTCGTAGGACGCATCGCCGGCGGCGGCCGCCAGTTCGGCCGGCAGGCCGGCCTGAGCGAGCGACCCCGCGATGACCTGCTCGAGATCCTTGTTGCCCTCGTTGTGGATGCGGGTGCCCATCGCCGTGTACAGCGGAGCCAGCGCCTGAGCCCCATGGGCCTGCTCGGCGGCGATGGCCACCCGAACCGGTCCCCAGGCCTTCGTCATCAACTCCTGATACTGCTCGGGCAGATCGCGGCCCTCGTTGAGCACGGCCAGGCTCATCACCTGAAAGTGCACCTCGATATCGCGGACCTTCTCGACCTCCAGGATCCACCTCGAGGTGATCCAGGCCCACGGGCACAGCGGGTCGAACCAGAAATCGGCGCGGGATTTCGCGGGCATGGCTTCTCCTCGGGCGTAGGCCTACCCCCCAGGATAGGTTGTCATCCGTGCTTCCCAATCTGACCCGCAATGAGGCCATCGAGCGCGCGGCACTGGTGACCGTGCAGCGCTACCTGATCGAGTTGGACCTCACTTCCGGCGGGCTGGGGGTACCTCCCGCTGGCGGGGGAGAGCGAAGCGACCCGGGGAACACGTCGATCGAGAAAACCTTCCGCTCCACCACCACCGTGGAGTTCGAGGCGCTTCCCGGTGCCGACACCTACATCGATCTGGCCGCCGACCGAGTGCACAGCGCGGTTCTCAACGGGCACGCCATCGACGTCTCCGGCTACGACGAGTCGACCGGGATCGGGCTCAAGGGGCTCGCACCGCACAACGTTCTCGTCGTCTCCGCCGACTGCCGCTACTCACACACCGGAGAGGGCCTGCACCGCTTCGTCGATCCGGTGGACGGACATGTCTACCTGTACTCGCAATTCGAAACCGCCGACGCCAAGCGGATGTTCGCCTGTTTCGACCAACCCGACATCAAGGCCGCGTTCGACATCACCGTGACTGCGCCCGCGCACTGGCAGGTGATCTCCAACGGGGCGTTGCTCAGTGTCGCTGAACACGGCGAGGCGCGCGTTCACACGTTCGCGACGACGGCGCGGTTGAGCACCTACCTGGTGGCACTGGTCGCCGGGCCCTACGCGCGCTGGGATGACGTTTACTCCGACGAACACTGCGAGATTCCGCTCGGCTTGTTCTGCCGGGCTTCGCTGGCGCCCTTCATGGACCACGAGCGGCTGTTCACCGAGACCAAGCAGGGGTTCGACTTCTACCACACCAACTTCGCGGTGCCCTACCCCTTCGGCAAGTACGACCAGTTGTTCGTCCCCGAGTTCAACGCCGGGGCGATGGAGAACGCTGGAGCGGTGACTTTCCTGGAGGACTATGTGTTCCGCAGCAAGGTCACCCGGGCCACCTACGAGCGCCGCGCCGAGACGGTGCTGCACGAGATGGCGCACATGTGGTTCGGCGACCTGGTGACCATGCGGTGGTGGGATGACCTGTGGCTCAACGAGTCCTTCGCCACCTTCGCCTCGGTACTCTGCCAAGCCGACGCGACCGAATACAGCGAGGCGTGGACGACATTCGCCAACGTGGAGAAGTCGTGGGCCTACCGTCAGGACCAGTTGCCGTCGACCCATCCGATCGCCGCCGACATTCCGGATCTGCACGCCGTCGAGGTCAACTTCGACGGCATCACCTATGCCAAGGGCGCCAGTGTCCTCAAGCAACTCGTGGCCTATGTCGGCCTGGAGCACTTCCTGGCCGGACTGCGGGACTACTTCGCCGCGCATGCATTCGGCAACGCCACCTTCGATGACCTACTCGGCGCGTTGGAACGCGCGTCCGGCCGCGACCTGTCGGACTGGGGTCGGCAGTGGCTCAAGACCACCGGTCTTAACACCCTGCGCGCCGACTTCGACGTCGATGCCGACGGTAAATTCACCCGGTTCGCCATCACTCAGGGCGGTGCCACACCGGGCGCCGGCGAGACCCGGGTGCACCGGCTTGCCGTCGGCATCTATGACGATGCGCACGGCAAGCTGGTCCGGGTACACCGCGAAGAATTCGACGTGGCCGGCCCGGTCACCGAAGTGCCTGCGCTACGCGGTGTTCCGCGCGGCAAGCTGGTTCTGGTCAACGATGACGACCTGACCTACTGCTCGATGCGTCTGGATCCGGAGTCGCTGCGGGTCGCCACCGACCGCATCACCGACATCGCTGAACCCCTCCCCCGGACGCTGTTGTGGTCGGCGGCATGGGAGATGACGCGTGACGCGGAACTGAAGGCACGCGACTTCGTCGCCCTGGTGATGCGCGGCGTCGAGGCCGAAACCGAGGTGGGCGTGGCACAGCGACTGCTCATGCAGGCCCAGAGCGCACTAAACTCCTATGCCGAGCCGGGTTGGGCCCGCACCCGGGGCAGGCCCGCCTTCGCCGACCGGTTGGTGGAGTTGGCCCGCGCCGCCGAACCGGGCTCGGACCATCAACTGGCGTACACGAACGCGCTGTGCTCGTCGGTGCTCTCGGCGCACCATCTCGTGTTGCTCGCCGACCTGCTGGATCGCGGTCCGGCCGAGTGCGGTCTGGCCGGACTCGACATCGACACCGATCTGCGGTGGCGGATCGTCACAGCGTTGGCCGCCGGCGGACACATCGATGCCCACGGCCCGCACACGCCGTTCATCGACGCCGAGGCGATGCGCGACCCCACCGCGGCCGGCAAGCGCCATGCCGCCACGGCGGCGGCAGCCCGCCCACAGGCCGAGGTCAAGCAGCGGGCCTGGCGGGAAGTGATCGAGGATGACACCCTGCCCAATGCCACAGCGAGGGCTATCGTCACCGGCTGGGCCCAGCTGAGCCAGGGTGATGTGCTGGAGCCCTTCACCGCGACGTACTTCCAGGCGATCGGCGGGCTGTGGGAACGACGCTCCAGCGAGGTGGCGCAGACGGTGGTGGTCGGCCTGTATCCGTCGTGGGACGTCAGTACCGCCGGGTTGGCCGCCGCGGACAAGTTCCTTGGCGGCGAACTGCCCGCGGCACTGCGCAGGCTGGTCCTCGAGGGCAGAGCCGGGGTCGAACGCGCGGTGCGGGCACGGGCCTTCGACGGCGCCGACTAGGCCCGGGCGATCCCGGCCGCCATTACCTGGAGGGCACTGACCAGTCCTCCGACCAGATCGCCCTCCCGCAACGCCGCCGCCGCCGTCACGACACCCCGCGGCGCGGACGACTCAACTCCGCGTCCGCGCACACCGCTGCCGTACACGACCTCGATCGCACGTTGGTCCGGGGACACCGCCAGCAGGACGGCATTGTCGGCGGTCGGTACGGATCCGAGGATCTCGCGCGCGCGGGCGGCAGTGTCGGCTCCCAGATCCCCGATGTAGACCGCGAATCGTGCGCGGGCTCGCCGGGTGGCGTTGGTCAGTGCCGTGTCGAGTTCGATGAGTTGCCGATCCGGAAACGGGTACTGCACCGCGGGCCGAGCGGGGTCGCGGACACCGGAGATACGCCCACCGGCGGTCACCACCCAACCCGGCGGAAGATCACCAGCGGCCACTTACCCCACCGCCCAGGTCGGCTCCGGCCGACTGCCCGCCGGACACCACCTCGTCGGTTGCGGCCCAGAGGATCGGCGCGTGCGTCCACGGCCGCGGTATCGACGCGGGTCGGCGTCCAAGCAGCGCCCCAACACGGTGAATAAGGATTCCAAACCGTTCTCTCACGCCGCTTACCGTAATGCAGGCGTCAGGCGGCACCCTCGTCGAGATAGCGCTCCCACGCCGGGTCGAGTTCCTTGACGGCGCACAACAGCCGCCAGTGCTGGCCCCTCGGCGGGGTCGGCACGAGGCGCAGCGTCCAGCCCAACTCGTTGAGCAGTCTGTCGGCCTTGCGGTGGTTACATCCGGAGCAGGCCGCGACACAGTTCTCCCAGGTGTGTTCCCCGCCCCGACTGCGCGGCACCACGTGATCGACGGTGTCAGCCTTGCCGCCGCAGTAGGCGCAGCGGAACCGATCCCGGTGCATCAGCGCCGCGCGGGTCAACGGGATACGGGCCCGGTAAGGCACCCGGACGTAACTGCGCAGTCGGATCACCGACGGCACCGCGATCGCCCGAGTGGCCGAATGAATCACCGGCCCGGCCGGATCGTCGTGCACCACGTCGGCCTTGCCGCACAGCACCATCACGACAGCTCGACGGATGGGCAGCGCAGTCAGCGGCTCGTAGGTCGAGTTCAGCAGGAGCACCCGCCGCCGCCCCCAGACCGACGCCGGCGATGGGGCAGGCCGGGTATCGACACCGGACTGGCCAGAACCGGATGGGGCCGAACCGGGCCCGACCGAACTGGGCCCGACCGAACCCGCCGCGGCGTGGGGACCGCGGTTCCGTCTGCGCTGCGCCATACATCCTCCGACTTTCAGTTCACCATGGATCGGTGCCGACCGCACGCGTATTTGCACCGTGTTCACGCTCACGTCAGGCGATGCTTCAAGATGATGGGGTGGCCGAGACCCCGCAGACCTTTTACGACGCGGTAGGCGGTGCGGAGACGTTCCGCGCCATCGTGTCGCGCTTCTACGAACTGGTCAGCACCGACGAGGTGCTGCTACCGCTCTACCCCGCGGATGATCTGGACGGCGCCCAGGACCGGCTACGGATGTTTCTCGAGCAATACTGGGGCGGCCCGCGGACCTACTCTGATCAGCGTGGTCACCCGCGTCTGAGGATGCGGCACGCGGAGTTCCGGATCGGCTTCATCGAGCGCGACGCCTGGTTGCGCTGCATGCACACCGCGGTCGACTCGATCGACTCGGCGACCCTGGACGACGAACACCGCCGCGAGTTGCTGGACTATCTCCAGATGGCGGCGCAGGCAATGGTGAACTCGACGTTCTGAATCAACCCAATACCTGGAATCAGCCCAGCACCAGCGCGGGGTCGCCGCGGCGACGGAACACCGAACCGAAGCGGGCGTCGATCCGCAGCCACGTCGGCGACACCCGCACCCGCACGAGTTCGACACCCTGATCGGTCCGGGGATCATCAGTCTGGGGCAAAAAACGCATCGCCGCCAAAGCCAGCACGCACCGCAGCGGAATACCGATCCCGTCCGGACCCGCACCGACCCGCAACACCTCCTGGTCGAGTAACGAAGCCGGTGGTCCGTGGGCGCTGCCGTGTTCACGCGCCAGATCCGCCCCACGCCGGGCGAGGTCGGCCAATACCCGCACCGGCACGTCGTCAACGTGGAAGAACCCGGTCTCCGGCGGTAGCGCCCCGCGCCATCCCGAGTCCATCGGATAACCCGGATCGACATAGCCGGAGTCATCGGCGTCACGAAGGCCGGCCGCCAGCCTGTCGGCGGCGCAGGACAGGTCCGCCGGCCGGATCTCCCCGGCCACCACCCGTACTGCCAACACGCCGAATCCAGTGGCCACCCAGGCACCGACCAGGCCGTCGGCGCGGGTTCGCAGGCGGATCACGGCGGCCTCGTCGAGGCGGCGGGCACGTTCGGCGAACAACCCCAGATCATTGCGATAGCCGGCATCGACGATCCAGATGCCACGCTCCGGTCCGGCGTTCACCGCAGCCAGCGCTGCAGGTAATCCCGATGAGTCTCCGAGAGTCGGACCAGTCGCTGCTCGTCGATGTGCACGGCCGCGAGTTGGGTCTCGGCAATCACCGACGGTTTCGAGTCCGGATCAGCACCGCGGGCCCGCACCTCGTAGCCGAGGGTGAAGTCAACCGCCCGGAGCCGTTGGGTCCAGATCCGCACCTGCAGCGGCGAGTCAGCCAGCCGAAGTTGGCCCTTGTAGAGCACCCGAACCTCGTGGATCAACAGTCCGATGGTCGTCACGTCAGCAGCAAAGGGCTCGCGCAGAAAGTCGACCCGCGCCTCCTCCAGGATCGTGACCATCGTGGCGTGGTTGACATGTTGGTACATGTCGATATCCGACCAACGCACATGCACACCGGTGGTGAAAACCTCAGCCACTCGTGCCCGTTCCGGTTGTCCGGGTCATGCTGCGGATCTGTCGAGCCGCGACCGACAGGGTGGCCAGATCACGGGCGTCATGGGCGTAGATCTCCGCCAGGGTCCGGCGCGCCCGCTGGACCCGGGATCCGTTGCTGTGCTCCCACTCGGCGATCTTGTCCGGACCGTTCTCCTCGGGTTCGCCGGAGGCGAGAACGTCGAAGCACAGTGCGCGCAGCGACCCATAGATATCGTCGCGAATCGCAAGCCTGGCCAGGGCGTGCCAGCGGTCGTCGCGGGGCAGGCCGGAGACCGCGGTGAGCAATCCGTCGGTACCCAGGTAATTCATCAGTGCGAAGTAGGTGTCAGCCACCTCGGCCGGGCTGCGATCAACGATGTCGGCGATGTCGATCACGTCGAGCAGGCTGTACTGATAAAGCCCGGATGCAACGGCGTAGGCGAGGTCGTGGGGAACGCCGTGGGCGGCGAACTCGTCAGTCTCTTTGGCGACAATCACCTGATCGTCACCGCGTAGCCAGTTCGGCATCTGGGGAGTCAACTCGGCAACCTTGTCCGCAAACCGGTTGACCTCCGCGCCCACCGCCAGCGGCTGTGGCCGGTAGTTGAGCAGCCAGCGCGCGGCGCGGTCGAGCAGTCGGCGCAGGTCCAGCGTCATCCGGTCGCTGACATCGACCGCGATACCGGCGTTGAGTGTCGCCGCGCGAATGCGGCGCCAGGTGCGACCAATACCGAAGATGGCGTCGGCTGCCGCGAAGGAACGCACCGCGTCCACGTAATCCACGCCGGCGTCCTCGGTGACACGGTAGGCGAAGGTGATGCCGCCGGTATCGACGATGTCGTTGACGAGCATGGTGGCCACGATCTCCCGCCGGAGTTGGTGGTTGCGGATCTCGGGAGCGAAGTTGTCGCGCAATTGGGCCGGAAAGTACTGCGGCAACCGGGCGGCGAACGCTTCCTGGTCGGGAATGTCGCTGGCCAGCACCTGCTCCTTGAGCGCGAGCTTGACGTGTGCCATCAGGGTGGCAAGTTCCGGTGAGGTCAGACCCGCACCCAACTCCAACCGCCGGTTGATTTCCTTGTCCGTCGGCAGCGCCTCAAGTTCCCGGTTGAGCCCACGTTGCTCCTCGAGTTGACGGATCTGCCGGGCGTGCACGTTAAGCAGCGACGGAGCGTTCGCGCGGCTGGTGCCCATCAGATCGTTCTGGTCGGCATTGTCGGTGAGCACGAGCCGAGACACCTCGTCGGTCATCGATGCCAGTAGTTCACCGCGCTCGGCTGGGTCGATTTTCGCGGCGCCGACCAACGAATCAACCAGGATCTTGATATTCACCTCGTGGTCGGAGCAGTCGACTCCGGCAGAGTTATCCAACGCGTCGGTGTTGATCCGACCTCCGCAAAGATCAAACTCAACCCGCCCCAGCGAGGTGACACCGAGATTGCCACCCTCCCCGATCACCTTGGCGCGCAACTGATTCGCGTTGACCCGGACGGTGTCGTTGGCGCGGTCCCCGACTGCAGCGTCGGACTCGGCTTCAGCCTTGATGTAGGTGCCGATACCACCGTTGAACAGCAGGTCCACCGGGGCGCGCAGGATGGCACGAATGAATTCCGGCGGAGTCATCTCGGTGATCTGCTCGTCAATACTCAACGTCTCGCGAACTCGAGCACTGATCGGGATCGACTTCTGTTGACGGCTGAACACCCCACCCCCGGGGCTGATCAGGCTGGAGTCGTAATCCTCCCAACTCGATCGCGGGAGATCGAACAACCGGCGTCGCTCCTGAAACGAGCGCGCCGAGTCCGGATCGGGATCGACGAAGATGTGCCGGTGGTCAAAGGCCGCTATCAACCGGATGTGCTCGGAGAGCAGCATGCCGTTGCCGAAGACGTCACCACTCATATCGCCGATACCGGCGACGGTGAAATCCTCGGACTGGGTATCAACCCCCATCTCGCGGAAATGACGCCGGACCGACTCCCAGGCACCCTTGGCGGTGATGCCCATCGCCTTGTGGTCGTAGCCGACCGAACCACCGGAGGCGAACGCATCACCGAGCCAAAACCCGTACGAGTCGGCGACGTCGTTGGCGATATCGGAGAAGGTCGCGGTGCCCTTGTCCGCGGCGACGACAAGATAGGCGTCGTCGCCGTCACGGCGCACCACCCGAGGCGGAGCCACCACCTGTCCACTGGCAGGCTGGACCCCACCGGCACGTTGAACATTGTCGGTGATGTCGAGCAGGGCGGCCACGAACAACCGATAGCAGGCGATTCCCTCGTTGCGCGTTGCCTCCCGGTCCCGTGCGTCGTCGCCGGTGAGCGGCGGGGGATTTTTGACGACGAACCCCCCCTTGGCCCCGACCGGCACGATGACCGCATTTTTCACGGCCTGCGCCTTGACCAGGCCCAGGACCTCAGTCCGGAAATCCTCGCGACGATCACTCCAGCGCAGCCCGCCACGTGCGACCGGACCGAATCGCAGATGAACGCCCTCGACCCGGGGCGAGTAGACGAAGATCTCGAATTTCGGACGCGGAAGGGGTAATTCGGAGATGAGCTCCGGGTTGACCTTGATCGACACAACATCGCGTGCTCGCGCGGAATCGGCGCTGTCGACGAAGAAGTTCGTGCGCAGCGTGGCCTCGATCATCGACGCGAAGGCTCGCAGTACCCGATCGGTGTCCAGGCTCGTCAGCGCGTCGATATCCGCGGCGACCGCGATCGCGGCCGCCTTCGCATCGAGGCCCCGGGCAGCGGAGTCGGGGTCGAACAGCGCCTCGAACAGCCCGACCAACGATCGCGCCGTCGAGGGGTGTTCGCCGAGCACCTCTTCGATGCGGGACTGACTGTAGGGGAAGCCGGCCTGGCGCAGGTACTTGGCATAGGAGCGCAGGACCATCACCTGCCGCCAACTCAGGCCGGCCCGCAATACCAATTCGTTGAAACGGTCGATCTCTACCCGGCCATGCCAGATGGCGGCGAGTGCGTCGGTGAACCTCTCTGCGGTGGCATCCCACTCAGGGCTGCCCGCCTGATCCACTGACTTCGCGATGGCGGCGTCCGGCCGGATGGTGAATTGATAGATCTTCACCGTAAGTCCGTCGGGCCTCGTCACGGTGAATGGGCGCTCCTCGAGAACCTCCACGCCCATGCAGCCCAACATCGGCAGCAGTTGGCTCAGCGAGGCCGAACCGCCGCCGAGGTACCAGGTCAGAAAAATCTCGTCGCCCGCACCTGGTTCCAGTTGCAGCTTCACCGCATCACGCTCAAGCGCCTCGACGATCGCGATGTCGGCGACCGCCTCCGCCGGAGTGACCACCTGCTTGAACTCTTCCGGCAGCGCCTCGGCGTAGTGCTCGGTGACGGCCTGGTCGATCACACCCGGGGAACTGAGCAGTCGGTCGGCCCAGGTACGAGTCGCCGCGGTGAGGAGGTCCTGGATCCGGGTGCGGTTCACCTCGGACGTGTCGATGGGCTCGCGGTCCGGTGAATCACGCAGCAGGACGGTGAAATGCACTACCGCCCAGGGTGATTCACTTACGCGGGCGGAATAGTCGATGCTCGTGCCGCCGAATTCGCGAAGCAGGATGTCCTGCATGGCCAACCGGACGGCGGTGGTGTACCGATCGCGCGGCAGGTAGACCAAGCAGGAGACGAAGTGACCGAACCGGTCAGCGGCAAGGAAGAGCAGGCTGCGCCGCCGTGAGCCGAGATCGATCACGGTGCTCGCCATGTCCAGGAGTTGTTCGGCGCTCAACGCGAACAGCTCCGACCGGGGAATGGTTTGGATGATGTCCAGCATCAGCTGACCGGGCCGGCTCGGATCATCGGCCGACATCGCCAGTGCTTCCTTCGCTCGCCGCGAGATCAGCGGGATCTCAAGCACATTGGCATTCATCGCCGCAGCGGTGAACAGTCCGACAAACCGGTGCTCGATGTCCGGGGACTCCCGCACCGCCACGATGTAGGGATAGGCGCCGTAGCGAAGAAAGCTGGGCATCGTGGCCTGGGCCAGGACCAGCAGTTCGCCGGGCCTGCTGAGTTCGGGCAACACCTCGGTGCGCAGCCGCGCAACACCCAGCCGGCTGGACTCGTCGGCAACCGCATTCCCACCGGCGACCGTGCAGCGCAGCGCCCCGAGAACCACGAAGTGGCCCTCGCCCAGCCAACGCAGCAACTCGGCGGTGTCGCCGCGATCGGGACCAATGAAGCGGCTTCCGTCATCGTCGGCGACATCACGGGCGAGATCGGCCAGCGCGGCGGCCAGGTCGGCGGAATCCAGTGCGACCTGTCGGGCATCGGAAACCACCATGGGCAGCAGGCGGACGGCTTCGGCCAGCGCGCGGCGGTTGACCGATTCCAACATCTGAATGTGTATCCAGGACTCGTCGATGACGCCGGATTCCGCCGGTTGCGACGCCGCGCCGGACTGGACGTCGAGCAGCCTGCCCTCGGCATCCCGGCGGACCCGCATGACCGGGTTCATCAGCGCGACGTAGGCGACGCCAAGGCGGTGCAGCAGCACCGTGATCGAGTCGATCAGCATTGCGGCCTGATCGGTGACGATTTGCAATGCCGGGCCGGCGTCACCGACAGGCGAGGTCACCGCGACGAGGGTCTCCCCGACCCGGCGATGGTGCGCGAGTTCTCGGTGTGCGTCGATCAGAGCGGCCGGTACCCCGGCGACACTCTCAGGGCCGGGACCACGGTAGGTGGCCGCGTAAGCCTCCGCGACCGTGCGGTCAACAGTCATGGCTGGGCACTCCTGTGTTGAGCGTGCATACCGACGCTGGTACGCAGGCTGACACTAGTCGCGCGTGAGCCGGCGGTGGGTGACTCTGTGCGGACGAGCCGCTTCTGCGCCGAGTCTTTCCAGCTTGTTCTCCTCATACGACCCGAAGTTGCCCTCGAACCAGAACCACTTGGCCTCGTTCGTCGCGTCGCCCTCCCAGGCCAGAATGTGGGTGCAGGTGCGGTCCAGGAACCAGCGATCGTGGGAGATCACCACCGCACAGCCAGGGAATTTCTCCAGCGCATTCTCCAGGGAGCCCAGGGTCTCGACGTCGAGATCGTTGGTGGGCTCGTCGAGCAGCAGCAGGTTGCCGCCCTCTTTGAGGGTGAGGGCGAGGTTGAGCCGGTTCCGTTCCCCACCGGAGAGCACTCCGGCCGGCTTCTGCTGATCGGCACCCTTGAAGCCGAAGGCCGAGACGTAGGCCCGGGAGGGGATCTCGTTCTGGCCGACCTCGATGTAGTCCAGGCCGTCGGAGACGACCTGCCAGACGTTCTTCTTGGGGTCGATGCCGCCGCGGGCCTGATCCACGTAGCTGAGTTTGACCGTGTCGCCGACCCGGACCGTGCCGCTGTCGGGTTTCTCCAGCCCGACGATGGTCTTGAACAGGGTGGTCTTGCCGACACCGTTGGGGCCGATGACGCCGACGATGCCGTTGCGGGGCAACGTGAACGACAGGTCCTTGATCAGGATCCGCCCGTCGTAGCCCTTGTCGAGGTGCTCGACCTCGACAACGATGCTGCCCAGGCGCGGGCCGGTGGGGATCTGGATCTCTTCGAAGTCGAGCTTGCGGGTCTTCTCGGCCTCGACCGCCATTTCCTCGTACCGCTGCAGGCGGGCCTTGTTCTTGGCCTGTCGAGCCTTGGCACCGGAACGCACCCAGGCCAACTCCTCCTTGAGCCGCCGCTGCAGCTTTTGGTCTTTCTTGCCCGTCACCTCAAGACGCTCGGCCTTCTTCTCCAGATAGGTGGAGTAGTTGCCCTCGTACGGGTAACACCGGCCGCGATCGATCTCGAGAATCCATTCGGCGACGTTGTCCAGGAAGTACCGGTCGTGGGTGACGGCCAGGATCGCGCCCTTGTAGTCGGCGAGGTGCTGCTCAAGCCACTGCACACTCTCGGCGTCGAGGTGGTTGGTCGGTTCGTCGAGCAGCAGCAGGTCCGGTTTGCTCAACAGCAGGGCGCACAACGCCACCCGGCGGCGCTCACCCCCGGACAGATGGGTGACCGGTTCGTCCGGCGGCGGGCAGCGCAGCGCGTCCATGGCCTGCTCGAGCTGGGAGTCCATATCCCAGGCGTCAGCGTGGTCGAGCTCTTCCTGCAGCCGGCCCATCTCCTCCATCAGCTCATCGGTGTAATCGGTTGCCATCAATTCGGCCACCTCGTTGAACCGGTCGAGTTTGACCTTGATCTCGCCGAGGCCCTCCTCGACGTTGCCGCGAACGGTTTTCTCCTCGTTGAGCGGTGGTTCCTGCTGCAGGATCCCGACGGTTGCGCCGGGCGCCAGGAAGGCGTCGCCGTTGTTGGCCTGGTCGAGACCGGCCATGATGCGCAAGACGCTGGACTTGCCGGCCCCATTGGGTCCGACGACGCCGATCTTGGCTCCCGGCAGGAAACTGAGGGTCACGTCATCGAGGATGACCTTGTCGCCATGGGCCTTGCGGACCTTGCGCATGGTGTAAATGAATTCGGCCACGCGCCCATCCTAGGCAGGCGCCCCCAGCGCCAATCCCTCCGAGTCGGCGTCCGCGATACCCTCGGCCTCCGAATGGACGTCGCCACCGCCGGCCTGGGCGTCGGCGGGATCGGAGGGCCCCTGCGGCGACTGGCCCTCCACGGACTGGTTGCCCTGCGGTTGGCCCGGCTGCGCGATCCGGGCGATCACCCGGGCGAGATCCGGACCCACCGCCGTGGCGCGCATCTCCAGCGACGACCGTTTCGCTCCGTCGCGGTCCTCGTACTCGCTGGTGTGAACCGTGCCGACCGCGATCACCGGGGCACCTTTGTAGAGCCCGGCGCCGACGCCGGTAACCAGACGTCCCCAGCAGTTGACCGTGACGAACAGCGAGTTCCCCGGCTCCCAGGTGCCCTCACCGGTGCGGCGGCGCGAATTGCTGGCCACCCGGAAGCTGATCAGTTCCTGGCCGGCCACCACCCGGCGACGCGGTTCGGTAACGATCTGGCCGACGATGGTCATCGGAGTTTCGAACATGATTGTGGTTTCCTTCCGTTGCGGTGTGCGCCCTGTACCGGGCACGGAACCATTGGGCATGCGGGCACCGACATCGGAATGCTCGGACGTCGACGTCGACTCAGGGCTGTGGATGAAACGTCACCTGGGGAGGAATCGCCCGGGCCGGAATCGCTGCCCTCTTGGCGCGCCGGATCAGCAACGCCAGCAGTACTACCACCAACGGAACCTCACCGACCGTCATGAGAAGCGCTGCGCCGCGGTGTTGATCGGCGAGCAGTTCGCTGTATTGATCGGCGAGCAGGTCGCTGCGCCAGGGCAACTGCAGCGATCGGTAGAACCGCTCGGCAAGGATGCCGTCCCGTTGCATCAGCAGCGCCCCGCTCAGAGCCACTAGCGCGATGGCTGTAGCGAGCATTGCGACCCGGCCGGCCAGCGAGGCCTCCCGCGGCACGGGATCGATGCCGATGACCACCCAGAAGAACAGGTAGCCGCCGAGCAGCAACACCGCCGTCATCGCCAGCTGCGCACCGTGGCTACCGGTCGTGGCGTCGAACACGCCGCCGAGGTAACAGAATCCGGCGACGAACACGACGGTGGCGACCACCGGATGGGTGAGCAGCCGCACCGCCCGCCCGGTCAGACTCGCCAGCAACCACTCCCGCGGGCCGGGTGGGCCGCCGTCTGCCGCGGCGGGCAGTGCGCTGCGCGCCAGGGTTGCCGGGGCACCCAGCACCAACAGCATCGCCACCGGCATCGACAACAGCATCCGGCCGACGACGTCCGCACTGAACATCGCGGGCAGATAGCCGCCGAGTCCCGATGACGTGGTGACCAGCAGCACCGCGCAACCGAGCAGCCAGGAGAGCGTCCGGTGGGTCGGCCACTGATCACCGCGTCGTCGTAGCCGTATCACTGCGGCCAGGTACATCGCCGCGACAATGATTGCGGCGCTGCCGAATATCAGATCAAAGCGCCAGTCGGTCACGATCCGCGCCAGGGTCGGAGGACCGTTTAAGTCATATCCCAGCGCGACCTCGGCGGCGGTCGGACTGAATCGGTCTGGCGGCGGCGGAGTCCGGCCCAACCCGACGGCGACACCGAACGTCACTGCAAAGACAAGCGCCTCGACCATCGCCAGGCGGATCAGCGCACCGCGCGCACCGGGGTCGGACTGCAACGCCGCCACCGCGCCGCGGCGGTGACGCCAGCCGATCAGCCCCAGCACAACAAGCGCAGCCACCTTGGCGGCGATCAACCAGCCGTAGGCCGTCGAGAACAGATCCGCCGGGCGGATCCGCACGCCGGCATTGACGGTTCCCGATACCGCCATGGCGACGAAGCACCACAGAGCGATGGCCGAGAATCGGCGCGCGGCCACATCGCAATGCGCTCCCCCGCGCAGTGCGTGTGCCAGCAGTGCCAGCAGCCCGCCGGCCCACAGTGCGCCGGCGAACAGATGGATCAGCAGGCTGTCGGTGGCCACGTCGTGCGATCCGCCGGATGCAGAGTGTCCGGTCAGGCCCAGTGGCACCAGCGTGAGCAATGAACCGGCGAACAACACCGGTGTCGGGGACCACCGCAACACCAGCCGCGCCGACACCGCGACGACGGCGGCGATCAGCGCCGTCCAGCGCCACGCCGAGGCTGCGTCGACCAGAGGGGCCACCTCCCACAACTCGACCGGATTCAGATGCTCGCGAACCGGCTCTCCGGAGACATCGGAGATCGTCAACGGCACCATCAGTGCCGCGCACACCGCCGCAATGCCGGACGCCGCGGCGGCCAGTCGCAGCGCGCGGTAACCTCCGACGTCCAACACGCCGTTGCCTTGCGGCGGGGTAAGGAACGCCGCGAACATCATGCCGCCGACGGCGGTGACAGCCGCGATCTCGCCGACGGCGCGGGTGAACGGCAGGCCCAACGTCGTCACCGGACCCGGATCGGGAAGGCCGGTCGCGCTCAGCGCGTCGGCGAGAGCCAGCACCCCGATCCCGGCGGCGACCACACCGGCGAGCATCGCGACGGCGGCCAGCACCGGGCCGACCGCGTCACGCCGTGCAGCGGACAGCGGAATCAGCCGGCCGAGTGCAGCGTGGCCTCACGGGCGTAGAACTGGTCGCGAGAGAGTTGATAGATCCGGTCCATGTCGGCGATGATGTCGCGCAACTCGGCGAGAAATGCCCGTCGACGCTCACCGAGATCAGCCCCCGCGCCGACCGCCGCCGATCCAAGCAGTTTCTGGTCGGCGGCCACCTGCCTTCCGGTGGCGAACAGCAACGCTGAGACGCTCTCGGCGCTGCTCACCAAACCCTGGGCCGAGTACTGGCTGCCGACGCCGAGGGCCATTGTCGTCAGTTCCCTGTCGTCGATGTCTGCCGGCGCGCCACACAGGACGTCGGCGACGATCTCGTAGGCCTCGAAGAAGGGCCGCAGCATGGCATTGGCCATCAGCGGACGCTTGGCTCGCAACAGCGTGTCGACGGCGTCGGGACCGGCATCGAGTCGGGACTCCCAGCCGTCGATCCATCCGAGTTCCTCAGCGATGTTGGCCCGGAACGTCGTCGAGTCGGCGAAGTAGAAATCGAACTTCAGCAGCGACCGCAACCGCATGGCCTGCGCCCAAAACACGTCAACCCGTTCGCCCTCCGCAGCCCGCGCCGCGTGCACCAGTGCCATCTCGACAATCGAGGTCTCCAGGAACGCGTGAATCAGGGAGTTGCGGTAGAACGCCGCCTCGAGTTCGTGTTCGGGGGCTATCTGCCACACCGGTTCGTGGCCGCCGTCGACCCGGGTGACCGGGTGGCCGCTGGACAACGCATCAACGGCGGCGCGCACGCCTTCGGTGGAGCGCAGTCGAAGCGCACTGTTGGTCATCGGGGTCTTCTTGCGCTCCAGATGATCCAGGGAGTCCTGCAGTGTGTGATGCAACTGCTGCAGGGTCAACGCACGGCCGCGAGTGGCAAGTAGGACCGTCGATGCCAGCGCCGTGGCGTTGATCGGGGTCGCCCGCAGGATTCGCCACGCCACCTCGAAGGCCATCTTCTGCATCGCAAGCCGTTTGGCGGCCGGATCTTCGGCGATCGTTCCGCCCGGCTCCCCGAGGTGCTCCCGCATCGACACCGCCGCCGGGAATCGCACATAGATTTTCCCGTAGTTCCGCTCGCCCTGGGCCTTGACGAAGTTGTACAGCCACTGTGCGCCCTCGGGAATCTTCTCTCCGCCCCGGGCATAGGCGGCGTACTCGGTGGTCTCGTGGAGTTGATCAAAACTGATCGACACCGGTTGCAGAAGAATGTCCTCACTGCGCCCATCAAGGTAGGCGTCGGCGACATAAGAAAGCAGACCGAGCTTGGGCGGCAACATCTTTCCGGTCCGCGACCGGGTGCCCTCGATCGCCCAGCTGAGGTTGAACCGCTTTTCCACGATATAGCCGACGAACTGACGCAGAACATATTTGTACAGCGGATCGTCAAGCTTTCGTCGCAGAAAGATCACGCCCGATCGGCGCATCAGCGGACCCATGAAGCCGAAAGACAGGTTGATGCCTGCGAACGTGTGCGCCGGAGGCAACTTGTTCTCCTGCATCGCCACCGGAACGATCACACCGTCCAGATAGGACCGATGGGACCACAGCAACACCGCGGGATGGTCTTCCAGGGAGAGGCGCATCGCCTCGATCTGGGGCGCGTCGTAATCGATTCGCGGGTCGAAGCCCCTGCTGAAGATGGCTCGACCGATGTTGGGAATAAGATCGACGGAGAACCTGCTCCAGCCGGTGGCGAGTTCGTCGAGCATCGCCTGGGCCTTCTCCGGGGTTGCCCCCGGAATGCCCTCGATACCGGCCATAAAACGCGACGACGCCAGCAGTTCATCGGTCATCAGTCGCGGGGATTTGTACTCCGGCCCGAGCAGACCCAATTCGATTCGTTCGATCGCCAGGGTCGCGCGCCGCAGGACGAACCGCGCGAAGTCCGCGGGGGTGCCGCCGACGGTCTTCTCGCGCCACTGCTGACGCAACTCGGAGACCTTGGCCGGCTCACCGGCGACGACGCGGGCGCGGGAGGGATTCTTGCGCAGGATGGCGCGCTGCAGGACCTCCGGCGGCCGATAGGTGTCCCGGCCGGAGATCAGCCCCACCAGCTTGACGCGGGTGGGCAGTCCGCCGGGAACCCAGAAGACCCGTACCGGCACCACGCTGCGGTCCTCGCCGGCCGCGAGTTCGTCGATGAGCCGGGCGATGAGCTGAGGTGGCGCATCCTCGTGCGGCAGCCGAAGTACCTCGACCCTGGTGTCGGG
>CAMDFY010000015.1 GCA_945897705.1 Bifidobacterium breve
TGCACATTCCCACCGAGTACGCCACCGGTGTCTACGACGATTTGGTTGCCGCCGGAACCGATCTCGGGTTTCGGCCGGTCGGACTGGCGGCGATGTCGAGCCTGCGATTGGAGAAGGGGTACCGGGATCTCGGTGTGGACATCGACAACACCGACAATCCGATCGAGGCCGGCCTCGGGTTCACCATCGCCTGGGACAAGCCCGGCGGGTTCGTCGGCCGTGATGCCCTGTTGGAGTTCAAGGCCCAGGGCACCCCGCGCGACCGAGTCGTCAACTTTCTCGTGGACGACCCGGACGCCGACGTGTTCGGCAATGAGCCGGTCCTGGCCGACGGGAAGTGGGTGGGCTACGTGCGGGCCGCCGCTTACGGATACACCCTCGGCGGTCCGGTCGGCCTGGCGCAGGTGCGCCGCGATGACGGTGTCACCGGCGACTGGTTACGCGAGCAGACCTTCACCGTGCACACTCCCCGCGGTGACCTTCCGGCCCGGCTGCAGATGGCACCGTTCTACGATCCGTCGCGAGCCCGGATTCTCGCGGACGCTTAGGGTGCGGGGCGCAGGATTATCAACGCGCCGGGTACCGCGGAGATCTCGACCGGAAGTGGGCAGACGTATTCGCCGTCGGCGTAGGCGTTGATGCCGGGGCATTCAACGGTGGCGGTTCGGGCCCGGTAGGTGGTGACCTCATCAAGATCGACGTGGGTGCCTTTGAACACGGTCGGGAAGAGCCGCATCAACCTGCCGCGCGAGCCGGATGTGATCATCGTGATGTCCAGTAGGCCATCGGCATGGTCGGCATTGGGGCAGATCAGCATGCCGCCGCCGTAGCTGCGGGTGTTGCCGAACGCCGCCAGAGTCAGATCGGTGACGATCTCGCGCTGACCGTCGAGCACCAACCGGAACGGCAGCAACCGCAGCTTCGACAACTCGGCAACGATCGCCAGGTTGTAGCGCATCCTGCCGTGCGGCCAGCGCATTCGGTTGACGCGGTCGCTGACCAGAGAATCGAAGCCGGTTGCGGCCACAGTGCCGAACCATGTCTCGGTGCCGTCGGCACCGCGGATCAGTCCGAGATCGATGGTCTCGGTGTGGCCCGCGATGATCACGTCGACGGCCGCTGCGGGGTCGCCCACCGGTATGCCGTACTCGCGGGCGTGGTCGTTCCCGGTGCCGGCGGGGATGATCCCGAGGGGAATGCCCCCGGGAGCGATAGCCCGGCGTGCCAGTGCCTGGAGCGCCAGTGCGATGACGCCGTCGCCGCCGGCGACGACCAGGGCGTCGGTGCCGCGGGAAAGGGCATCGTCAACCAATTCCCGGGCGTGCGCCGGATCACGGCCGACGATCTCGGTGACGTCCACGCCACGTTCCTGGAAGCGGGCGACGGCACGTTCGGCCGCGTGCGGGGCGTTGCCGTGACCCGCCTTCGGGTTGGTCAGCAGCGTGACGCGGCCGATCCGGGTCATGGAATGAGCTTGCCCGGATTGAGGATTCCGGCTGGGTCCAGCGTCTGCTTGACCGCGCGCAACACCGCCACGCCGAGATCTCCGATCTCCGCGGTCATCCACGGCCGGTGATCGGCGCCGACCGCGTGGTGATGAGTGATGGTGCCGCCGTTGTCGACGATGGCCTGTGCCGCCGCGGCTTTGGCGGTGTTCCACTGCTGTGCGGCGTCGCCACGTTGTCCGGCGACGACGGTGAAGTACAGCGAAGCGCCGGTGGGGTACACATGCGAAATGTGACACATCACCAGAGCCGCGGTGCCGCTTTCGGTGAGAGCCGTCGTCAGGGCTTCGGTCACCGCCGCCTTGAGAACACCGAGATTCGACCACGTGGTCGCGGTCTCCAGGGTCTCGCACAACGCCCCCGCCGACAACAGCGCATCGCGCAGATAGGGGGCGTTGAAACGGCCGTGCTCCCACGCCTTCGCGGGGCCTTCACCCAGTGACGTGCCGCCCTGGGAGAAAAGCAGCGCGCGGGTTTCCTCATGGCGGCTCGCGGTGTGTTCGGCGCTGCCCTCGAACAGCGTGATTGCCAGGCAACCGCCGGTGATGCTCTGCTCGCCGATGCTCTCGGTGGTGGCCAGGTTGACTCCCGTCTCGACTTCGTCTGACAGCCGAAGCACGGTAGGGCCGGTACCGGTCTGGGTCACCGCGCGTAGTGCCTCGGCACCGGTAGCGAAGTCCGGAAACGACCACGCCTCATAGCGCACGCTCGCGGGGATCGGATGAACACGTACCCGGACCCGGGTAATGATGCCGAACACACCCTCGGATCCGGCGAACAGTTCACGAAGGTCCGGCCCAGCAGCCGACGCGGGCGCCCGGCCCAGATCCAGAACACCGGCCGGGCTGATGACCCGCATGCCGCGGACCATGTCGTTGAAGCGGCCGTAGCCCGCGGAGTTTTGACCGGAGGAGCGGGTGGCGGCGAATCCGCCGATGCTGGCGAAGCGGAAACTCTGCGGGAAATGCCCCAGTGAGAACCCGCGCTCGCCGAGGAGTCGCTCCGCATCCGGTCCGGTGACGCCGGCACCGAGTTCGGCCTCGCCGGAGATTTCGTCGAGCCAGTGCAGGGCGTCGAAGCGGCGCAGATCCAGCGTGACGACGGCATCGAATCCACCCCGGAGCGGATCCAGTCCGCCGACCACGCTGGTTCCACCGCCGAACGGCACTACCGCAACACGGTGGCGGCTGCAGTACGCGAGGACGGCGACGATCTCGTCTTCACTGCCCGGCAGGAGCACAGCATCGGGCGCCTCCTGATGAAACTGTCTGCGCTGCAACAGATCCAGCGTCGACTTACCGCCGGCGTGCAGGAGTCGCTCGCGGTCGCCCATGTGCAGGTAGTCGTTGCCGACGATGGCGGCTAACCCGTCGCGGTGATCCCGCGACAACGCACTCGGAGATAGGCGCACCTCGTCGATGTCGGGTGCGGCGATCTCGGTTGCGGTCACGCCCAGTGCCTGCTCGAGAAGTGAGCGGATACCGGCTGAGAGCGGTGTGGCCAGTTCCGGATCGCCCCAGCCATTCCAGGCCATCGGGGGTAGGAGGCGATTTCCGGCAGCACTGTCGACCATGGATTACAGTATTACAGATGTTGTCAATCAGTAACGACGAGTCGGTGGACGTCGGCGACCGAATACTGACCGCCGCGGCCAGCTGTGTACGCGACTTCGGCGTGCAACGAGTCACGCTGGCCGAGATCGCCCGCCGGGCCGGGGTGAGCAGGCCGACCGTGTACCGGCGCTGGCCGGACACGGCGACCATCCTGGCCGCGCTACTGACCGATCGGATCACCGGAGCCTGGCGCGAGGTTCCGATGCGCGGCACGGGCCGCGACGCCCTGGTCCAGCGGATCACCGCGGTAGCGGGCCGGTTGCGACGCGATGAACTCATCCGCACGGTCCTTCGCTCGGCGCCGGAACTGGCGATGGTCTACATTTCCGACCGGTTGGGTACCAGCCAGCAGATCCTCATCGACGTACTTGCGGAGGAGATCCGGAAAGGCCAGCTGCACAACAGTGTTCGTCGGGCAGATCCTCGGCAGCTGGCGGCCATGATTCTGCTCATCACTCAGTCGACGATCCAGTCTGGACAGATTGTGGAGCCCATCCTGGACGCCGATGCACTCGGCGTCGAACTCGCCCACACATTGAACGGATACCTGTGCCCGTGAGTGATCCCCCCATGAGTGACCCCATGCGTGACCTCAGTGCCCTTAACGCAGCCCGCCGACGGACCGAACTGGCCGCACTCGGTGATGGCGCGGCGGTGGACGTCATCGTCATCGGTGGCGGGATCACCGGTACCGGTATCGCACTCGATGCCGCCAGTCGCGGACTGTCGGTGGTGCTGGTGGAGAAGCACGATTTGGCCTTCGGCACCAGTCGATGGAGTTCGAAGCTGGCCCACGGCGGGTTGCGGTATCTGGCCAGCGGCAATGTCGGCATCGCCCGCCGCAGTTCGGTGGAGCGCGGCATCCTGATGTCGGTCAATGCGCCGCATCTGGTCACAGCGATGCCGCAACTTGTGCCGCTGCTGCCGGCGATGCGCCGCTCGCAGCGGGCACTGGTGCGAACCGGGTTCTTTGCCGGGGATGTGTTGCGCGCCATGGCCGGAACCCGGTCCTCGGTTCTGCCGCGACCGAGCCGGATCAGCGCTGAGCAGGCGGTGGCGATGGCGCCTACCGTGCGTCGTGACGGGCTCGACGGTGCCCTGCTGGCCTATGACGGACAGCTGATCGACGACGCCCGACTGGTGGTTGCGGTGGCACGCACGGCCGCCCAGCACGGCGCGCGCATCCTGACCCGGGTGGGTGTTTCCTCGGCCACCGGAACCTCGGTGCACCTCACCGACGAGCTGACCGGGGAGTCCCTGGATCTGTCGGCGCGAGCGGTGATCAACGCTGCGGGGGTGTGGGCGGCCGAGGTGGACTCGTCGATTCGGCTGCGACCCAGCCGCGGTACACATCTGGTGTTCGACGCGTCAACGTTCGGCAATCCGACCGCGGCGCTGACGATCCCGATCCCGGGGGAGACCAACCGATTCGTCTTCGCCCTGCCGGTGCAACTCGGCCGGATCTATCTGGGGCTTACCGACGAGGAAGCGCCGGGCCCGATACCCGATGTGCCGGAACCGACCCCGGGCGAAGTCTCATTCCTACTCGACGTCGTCAACACCGCGTTGCAGACCGCGCTGACCCCAGCGGATATCACCGGCGCCTACGCCGGTTTGCGACCGCTGATCGACATCGCGGGAGATAGCGGCGGCCGTACTGCGGACCTGTCCCGCGATCACGCGGTGCTGGAATCCGACTCGGGGCTGTTCAGTGTCGTCGGTGGAAAGCTCACCGAATATCGGTATATGGCCGAGGATGTCCTGGACCGGGCGATCGCCGCTCGCGGGTTGGCCGCGGGTCCGTGCCGCACGCGCAACCTGCCTCTGGTCGGAGCGGCGGCCAATCCCGTTTCCGCACAGCGAAACAGCGGAATCATCCGGACCACCGGGGAACTCCCGAGCTCCCTGGTGGCACGCTACGGTGCGGAATCGCGGCATGTGATCGCCGCGGCGCACTGTGACCGGCCGGCCATGCCGGTCGCCGAGCGAATCGACGTCACGCGCGCGGAGTTCGAGTTCGCCGTCACCCACGAGGGAGCGCTCGACGTCGAGGACATCCTGGATCGGCGAACCCGCATCGGGTTGGTCGCCGGGGACCGGGAGAGTGCGGTGGACGCGGCCACCGAACTGCTCGCTGCCGCAACCCGGTGAGGACCGTTTAGAGCGGGATGTTCTTGTGGCGGCCGCGCCGGTTCGGGGCCTCGGCTAGCGTCTGCGTGAGCTTGCTGCGGGTATGGGCGGGGTCGATCTTCTCGTCCACCACCCCGATCTCGATCGCGGCATCGACCCCGCCGGCGATGCGCTCGTGTTCCTCGGCCAGCTCGGTGTGCAGGGCCTCGCGCTCGTGATCGGGGGCGGCGGCGAGCTGGCGCTTGTGCAGGATGCCGACGGCCGCTTTCGCGCCCATCACGGCGACTTCGGCGTCCGGCCAGGCGAACACTTTGGTGGCACCGAGCGACCGGGAATTCATCGCGATGTAGGCGCCGCCGTAGATCTTGCGGGTCACCAGTGTCACCCGGGGTACCGAGGCCTCGCCGAACGCGTGCAGTAGTTTCGCGCCGCGGCGCACCACGCCACCCCATTCCTGATCGACACCGGGCAGGTAGCCCGGCACGTCGACGATCACCACCAGGGGAATGCCGAAGGCGTCGCACAACCGCACGAAACGCGCAGCCTTCTCAGCGCTCTCGGAGTTCAGACAGCCGCCGAGACGCAGCGGATTGTTGGCCAGAACACCGACGGTCCGGCCCGACAGCCGACCCAATCCGACCACCATCGAGGGGGCCCACTTGGACTGGAACTCCTCGAACGGCTCGTCGGCGTCCAGCAGGGCTTCGACGAGTGGATGCACGTCGTAGGCACGCCGGGCGGAGTCGGGCAGCAGGGCGTGCAGGTCGACGTCGCCGGCCTCGGCCTTGGCGCGGTCGAAAATGCCCTGCTGGCAGAACAATCCGACCAGCCGACGTCCGCGCGCGTAGGCATCGGGTTCGTCGTCGGCGACGATGTGACACACCCCGGACTTGCGGTGGTGGGTGTCCGGGCCGCCGAGGGAAGCCATGTCGACGTCTTCGCCGGTAACGCTGCGCACCACGTCGGGACCGGTGACGAAGATCCGGCCCTCCGGTGCCATCACGACGACGTCGGTCAGTGCGGGCCCATAGGCGGCGCCGCCGGCGGCGAAGCCGACCACGACCGAAATCTGGGGGATGTAGCCGGATGCCCGGATCATCGCCTCGAACACCAGGCCTACCGCGTGCAACCCTTTGACGCCTTCCGCCAGTCGGGCGCCGCCGGAGTGCCAGATGCCCACGATCGGACTCTGCTCGTCGATCGCGAGGTCGTAGGCATCGACGATGTGGCGACAGCCGTCGACACCCATCGCGCCGCCCATGACGGTGCCATCGGTGCAGAACGCGATGGTGCGCAGGCCGTTGACGGTGCCGGCCGCAGCCAGGATTCCGGACTTATCCCGCTCGTGCAGTGGTTCGACGCTGTCGTCGTCGAAGAAGTTCCGCAGCCGCAGCAACGGGTCACGCGGATCGAGCGTTTCGCCGATCACGTCAGGGGCCATGATGGTCATCTCTACCTCCTTGTGCGCGCCGGATGGGTGCCAGCTGGATGGGCTTCAGGGTGCCTCCACCATCGGTTTTTAGTACTTTCCGAAGGCGAGGGCGACATTGTGCCCACCGAATCCGAACGAGTTGTTGATTGCGTACCGGTAGTCAGCCGATCGGGGCTCCCCAGAGACCACGTCCAGGTCGATCTCCGGATCGAGGTTGCGCAGATTCAGCGTGGGTGGGATCACGCCGTCGCGGAGCGCCAACACCGTGAGAATCGACTCCACCGCGCCGACGGCCCCCACCGAGTGACCCAGCGCCGACTTCGGTGCGTACACCGCCGGGCGGTGGCTGCCCATCGCACTGTTGATCGCTTTGCCCTCCGCGACGTCACCGACCTGAGTGCCGGTCGCGTGGGCGTTGATGTGGTCGATGTCTTGCGGTGTCAGGCCCGCCAGTTGGATGGCCCGGGTCATCGCGTGACCGGCCTGCTCCCCGTTGGGATCGGGCGCCACGATGTGGTAGCCATCGGAGGTGATCGCGGCTCCCATGATGCGGGCCAAGATAGTGGCTCCGCGAGCTTTGGCGTGGTCCTCGGTCTCGATGACGATCAGCGCGCCGCCCTCGCCGAAGACGAAGCCGTTGCGATCTTCGTCGAACGGTCGGCAGGCACCGGCAGGATCGTCGTTGGTGTTGGACAGCACGATGCGCATCTGGGCGAACCCGGCGATCGGAACGGCTTCGATCTTGGTCTCCACGCCGCCGCAGACGGCGATATCGGCTTCGCCGTACACGATGTTTCGCCACGCGTGCGCTATCGCCTCCGACCCCGATGCGCAGGCGGCGATCGGTGTAGACACCCCCGCCTTGGCTCCCAGGTCGAGTCCGACGACCGCTGCCGGTCCGTTGGGCATGAACATCTGAACGACCAGGGGCGAGACGGCCCGAAACCCCTTGGTGCGCATGCCGTCGTAGGCGTACACAAGTTCTTCCGACGAGCCCATACCGGTTCCGATGGAGACCATCAGCCGTCGGGTGTCGACCTCGGGTGAACCGGCGTTCTGCCAGACCCGGCGGCCAAGCACCGTCGACATCTTCTGCAGATAGGACAGGCGGCGCTTCTCCACTCGGCCGAGGTCCGATTCGAAGTCCTCGAGCAGATGCCCGCCGATCCGGACCGGCAGGTCGTATTCCTCGACGAAGGGGTCCTCGAGGGTCCGGATGCCACTCTGGCCGTCAAGGAGTTTCTTCCAGGTGTTTTCGGCGTCAATCGCCAACGCAGTGGTCATGGCGATGCCGGTGACCACGACATTGGGAAGCCCGTTCCCGGTTGACAGTTGAGTCAAGTCCGCCATCTGCGTGTGGTCAGTCCCTTCGTGTGAGCGCCGGTTTAGTAGCGCCCGAAGGCGAGCGCGACGTTGTGACCGCCGAATCCGAACGAGTTGTTGATCGCGTAGCGATAGTCGCCATAGCGCGGTTCGCCGGCGACGACATCCAGGTCGATCTCGGGGTCCGGGGTTTGGTAATTCAGCGTCGGCGGGATCACGCCGTCGCGCAGGGTGAGCACTGTCAGGATCGACTCCAGTGCGCCGACCGCCCCAATGGAGTGACCCAGCGCGGATTTCGGGGCGTAGACCGGGGCGTGCTGCACACCGGCGACCCGGATGGCGCTCGCCTCGGCGGTGTCGCCGATCGACGTCGACGTGGCGTGGGCGTTGACATGGTTGATGTCGGCAGGTGACAAGCCCGCCAACTCCATCGCCCGCTTGATCGCGTGGCCGGCTCGCAGGCCGTCCGACGCCGGGGCCACCATGTGGAACCCGTCCGAGGTGATACCGGCACCCAGCAGACGGGCCAGCGGTGTGGCGCCGCGGGCCTTGGCGTGTTCTTCGGTTTCAATGATCATCATCGCGCCGGCCTCGCCGAAGACGAACCCGTCGCGGTCCTTATCGAACGGCCGGGACGCAGCCGCCGGATCGTCATTGCGGGTCGACATCGCACGCATCATCGAGAACGCGGCGATGGGCAAGGCCTCGATCGTGCCCTCGACACCGCCGCAGACCACGATATCGGCGTCACCCATGACGATTTGCCGCCACGCGTGCGCGATTGCCTCGGACCCGGACGAACAGGCCGACACCGGGGTGATGACCCCGGCGCGTGCCCCCAGGTCCAGTCCGACGACCGCCGCCGCACCGTTGGGCATGATCATCTGCACCGCGAGTGGGGAAACCTTGCGGATGCCGCCCTCATTCATCACGTCATAGGTCTCGACGATCTTCTCGCCGCCACCCAGACCGGTGCCGATGACGACCCCGAGGCGGTCCTGATCAACCTCGGGAGCGCCGATGGAGTCCCACATTTTGCGGCCCAGGTACTTCGACATGCGCTGGACATAGGACATCCGTCGCAGATCCAGTCGCGTCATGTGGTCGTCGATCGGATCGACGAGATGCCCGCCGATCCGAACCGGCAGATCCCACTTGGTGACGAAGTCGTCCTCGAGGACCCGGATTCCGCTTTCCCCGGCCAGCAGGGCCTTCCACGTGCTGTCGATATCCGCGCCGAGTGCCGTGGTCGCCTCGACGGCGGTCACCACGACATTCGGGAAGCCGCCGTTAGCAGTGGAAGGCTTGCTCACTGGTCCGAACCGAACTTCTCGCGCAGCGCCGCGGCGGCCTCGGGGTTCTCCTGCTCCAGCTTCTGGATGTAGGAGACGACGTCTCCGACGGTGCGCAGGCCGGCCAGATCCTCATCGGGGATCTTCACGCCGTACTTGTCTTCGGTCTGCACCGCGATCTCCACCATCGACAGCGAGTCGATGTCGAGATCGTCGACGAAGGACTTCTCCATGGTGACCTCGGATGGTTCGATCCCGGTCACCTCTTCGATGATTTCGGCAAGACCGGCGATGATTTCATCCTGATTGGCGGCCACGGTGTGGTTCCCTTCGTATGTCGTTGAGCTAGTTGAACATTGGTGGATAGAGATCTGTATTGATTGAGCGTTGGTAATGGTTGAGCGTTGGTGTTGGTTGAGCGTTACTGCATTAGCCGGCGCCGGTGGGTCAGAGCCCTACCAGTCCGTCCAGTTCTGCGGGTGTCTTGACGGCGTGCGTCGCGACGCCCCGAAGTTCTCTTTTGGCGATACCGGTCAGAGCGCCGGCCGGCGGGAACTCGACGATCGCCCTTGGGTCGAGTCCGCGGATGGTCTCGTTGCACAGATCCCAGCGCACCGGGCGAGTCAGTTGGGCGATGAGCTTGTCCATGGCATCGGCCGCTGAGGTCACCGGCCGGCCGTCGACGTTGGACAGCAGCGTGACGGTCGGATCGTGCGCGACGATACCGGCGGCCGCCGCGGCGTATCCATCCAATGCCGGCGCCATGTAATGGGTGTGGAACGCACCGGCGGTGGCCAACTGGCGCACCCGGGCCTTCGCCGGCGGATCTTCGGCCAGTTTCTCCAGCGCGGTCAGTGTTCCGGCGGCAACGATCTGCCCGACGGCGTTGCGGTTGGCCGGGATTAGGTCGAGGGCCTCGAGGCGGGCCAGCACGTCGTCTTCGTCCCCGCCGAGAACAGCGGACATGCCGGTCGCCTCGGCGGCGCAGGCCTTGGCCATCTCGGCACCGCGTACCGCGGCGAGTTTGACCGCGTCGTCGCCGCTGATCACACCGGCAATGGCGTAAGCCGCGATCTCACCGACGGAATGCCCGGCGACAACGGTGTCGGCGTGCGCCGGTAGACCGCGGTCGGCCAGCGCGGCGTGGGCCAGCAGCGTTGCCGCCACCACCAGTGGCTGGGTGATCGCAGTGTCGGTGATCTCCTCGGCGTCCGCGGTGGTTCCGAGACGAACCAGATCCAGGCCGGTGATCTGTGACCAGCGGTCGATTTGATCCCCGGCGCCGGGGAGGTTGAGCCAATCGGCGAGCATGCCGGGAGTCTGAGAGCCCTGTCCGGGAGCGAGTAGCGCAATCACATCTCTAAGAGAACACTGTGATTGCCGATTTGCGGGGTGTAAAGGATTATGAACCTTGTCTTAGGTTTTTGTGGAATACCTACAAATCACCCCGGGTATGCGACGCGATCGAGATCGACCTGCGATCTAGGGCTCGTCGCCCGGGTGACGTCCTGGCCCCACGAGGGGCGGCGTGAGCTGGGTCACCCAGCTGTCCGCGCTGTTCTGATCGGTGATCGTCCGGTTCCTGGAGACCGCCGCCAGCGGTGTGGAGTACTCGAGCCGGCCGACGGTGGTGGCGACCCGCAGGATGTAGGCGTCACGGGGCACGGTCGGGTCCCGGCCGGTGAAATCGGTGATGCGCTTGAGGCGGTAGCGGACGGTGTTTGGATGAACGAACAGTTTTCGTGAGCACGCCTCAATGGCTCCGCCGCTGTCAAGGTAGGCGTCGAGGGTCTCGGAGAGTACCGGCCCGGCGTCCGCCAGCGGCCGCATGATCTCGTCGTGCAGGGCAGCCACCGCGGATGCGTCGCCCATCAGGGCGCGTTCGGGCAGTAACTCGCGGGCCTGCACCGGCCGCGGTGCCCCGGTCCAGCCGGTCACGGCGTTCATCCCCGAGATCGCCTCCCCGGCGCTGTGATACGCGGCCGTGAGCATCGGCGCGGTGGGCCCGATCACCACCGGTCCCGGGGAGAACGCGGCGAGCAAATCGTTGAAGAACCGGTCGGTCGGGGAGAGCGGGCCCGAGATGATGGCGATCAGCCAGGTGCCGTGCACGTCGGCCAGTGCCGCCCGATCGTGGCGCAGTGCGATTTCTCGGACTGCCTCGCCGGCGGAGCCCTCCCGCCCGAGGGGGGGCGTGCCGACCACCACGGTGGTGGCCGCGGTGGTCTCCCAGTTCAGTGCTGCCGCGCGGGACAGCAGTTCCGGACCGGTGTCGCCGCGCACGACCGCGTCGACCACGCTCGCTTCCATCCGGCTGTCCCAGGAGCCGCGCGCCTCGGCCGCGTCTGCGTAGGCGGTTGCCGCGGCGAACGCCAGGTCGCGGCTGTACCGCAGAATGCCCACCGTCAGCGCGGTCAACTGTTCCTCGGTGCGCGCCAGCATCGGGACGACCTCCTCGAAGAACTCCATGGTGACGCGGACCATGTCAACGGTTTGGGCCAGCGCGATCCGGCGCGTGATGTCCTTGGGCACCAGTTCGAACGCCTGGGCGGTGTAGCCCACCTCGCTGGACGGATCACGCATCCACTCGACGAAGTTGACCACCGAGGCCTGAACGACCAGTTGCACGCTGGCGCGCTGCGATGCCTCCAGATCGGCGAAGAACGGCAGTCGTTCTCCCATGGCGTGCACCGCCTGGGTGGCCAGCCGACCGGAGTACTGCTTGAGTCGCCGGAGTGTCGACTCGGGGACATCGGCGAGCAGTTCCATTGGTGAGCGGGGACGCTCAAGCGGCAACTTGTCGGGCATCCCTAAAAGCTACGCCAATTTTTGGAAGTACTCCACAAAAACATCGTCCCGGGGTGGTGCGGTTTAGGCCACCCCGGGATCCGAGGTCTGCTCCGGTGCGGCCATCACGTCGTCGATCCGGTACTCCCGGGCGGCCGCGACCGCCACCGACGGGTCGATCTCGCCGTCCCGAGCCAGTGCCTCCAGGGTGGCCACCACCACCGACTCGGCATCGGTGTTGAAGTAGCGCCGGGCCGCAGGGCGGGTGTCGGAGAATCCGAACCCGTCCGTTCCCAGGGTCACGTAGGTGTTAGGCACCCACGGCCGGATCTGCTCGGGCACCGCACGCATCCAATCCGACACCGCCACCACCGGACCCGCGCACTTGCCCAGCAACCCGGTGACGACAGGGACCGCCGCCGCCCGGTCCGGATGGCGCAGCACGTCCTTCTCGATCGCGAGTCCGTCGCGGTGCAATTCGTTCCAACTGGTCACCGACCACACGTCCGCGGCCACATCCCAGTGCGCGGCGAGTAGATCGGCGGCCCGCAGTGCGGCCGGCATGGCGACGCCGGAGGCCAGTATCTGCGCGACGCTGCTGCGCTTCTCGGTCGCCGTCCGGAACCGGTACATCCCGCGCAGCAGGTTCTCGACATCGAGGTGCTCGGGTTCTGCCGGTTGCGGGTAGGGCTCGTTGTAGATGGTCATGTAGAAGTACACGTTCTCCGCGTTCTCACCGAACATCCGGCTCAAACCGCTCTCGACGATGTGGGCGATCTCGTAGGCGAAGGCCGGGTCGTAGGCCACTACCGCCGGGTTGGTCGAGGCCAGCAGCAGGGAGTGGCCATCGGCGTGCTGCAACCCCTCGCCGGTCAGGGTGGTCCGTCCGGCGGTCGCGCCCAGCACGAATCCGCGGGCCATCTGGTCGGCCGCGGCCCAGAAGCCGTCGCCGGTGCGCTGGAATCCAAACATCGAGTAAAAGATGTAGACCGGAATCATCGGTTCGTCATGCGTCGCATACGACGTCCCGACCGCGGTGAAGGATGCGGTCGAGCCGGCCTCGTTGATGCCCTCGTGCAGGATCTGGCCCTTCTCGCTCTCGGTGTAGGCGAGCATCAACTGGGCGTCCACCGCGGTGTAGAGCTGGCCATTGCGGTTGTAGATCTTCAGGCTCGGAAACCACGAGTCCATCCCGAAGGTGCGGGCCTCGTCGGGGATGATCGGCACGATGCGCGATCCGATGTTGGTGTCGCGCAACAACTCCTTGAACACCCGCACCGTCGCCATGGTGGTGGCCACGTCCTGGTTGCCCGACCCGGACTTGAGCGGCTTATAGATCTCGCGGGGAGGCAGCGTCAGGGCCTTGGACTTGGTGCGGCGCTGCGGCAGGAATCCGCCGAGGGCGGTCCGCCGGTCCAGCAGATAGCGAATCTCCGGCGCCTCCGGGCCCGGATGGTAGTAGGGCGGAAGGTAGGGATTCTCCTCGAGTTGGGCATCGCTGAGCGGGATCTTCATCGCGTCGCGGAAATCCTTAAGATCCTGCAGCGCAAGCTTTTTCATCTGGTGGGTCGCGTTGCGACCCTGAAAGTGTGAACCCAGCGTGTAACCCTTGATCGTCTTGGCGAGGATCACCGTGGGCTGCCCCTTGTGTTCCATCGCGGCCCGGTAGGCCCCGTAGACCTTGCGGTAGTCGTGGCCGCCGCGCTTGAGGTTCCATATCTCGCTGTCGCTGATGTCGGCCACCAATGACTTGGTCCGCGGGTCACGGCCGAAGAAGTGCTCCCGAACGTAGGCCCCGTCGTTGGCCTTGTAAGTCTGGAAGTCACCGTCGGGCGTGGTGTTCATCAGATTGACCAGGGCGCCATCGGCATCGGCCTGCAGCAGGGCATCCCACTCGCGGCCCCACACCACTTTGATCACGTTCCAGCCGGCACCCCGGAAGAAGGACTCCAGTTCCTGAACGATCTTGCCGTTGCCGCGCACCGGCCCGTCGAGGCGTTGCAGGTTGCAGTTCACCACGAAGGTCAGGTTGTCCAGGCCCTCTAATGCTGCGACGTGGGCCAGCCCGCGGCTCTCCGGTTCGTCGGTTTCGCCATCGCCGAGGAATGCCCAGACGTGCTGGTCCGAGGTGTCCCTGATCCCGCGGTCGTGCAGGTAGTGGTTGAACCGGGCCTGATAGATCGCGTTCATCGGGCCCAGCCCCATCGATACCGTTGGGAACTCCCAGAAGTCGGGCATCAACCGGGGGTGCGGGTAGGACGGCAGGCCGCCGCCCGGGTGGCTGTGCTCCTGGCGGAAGCCGTCGAGGCGGTCGGCACTGAGGCGGCCTTCTAAGAATGCGCGCGCGTATATGCCGGGGGAGGCGTGGCCCTGGATGAAGATCTGATCGCCACCGCCGGGGTGGGATTTACCGCGGAAGAAGTGGTTGAAGCCGACCTCGTAGAGCGACGCCGACGAGGCGTAGGTGGAGATGTGTCCACCGACGCCGACGCCCGGACGCTGGGCGCGGTGCACCATGATCGCGGCGTTCCATCGGATCCAGCGGCGGTACCGGCGTTCGACCTCTTCGTCACCGGGGAATGAGGGTTCCATATCCGTGGGGATGGTGTTGACGTAGTCGGTCGAGGTCAGTGCCGGGATCGCGACCCGCTGCTCCCCGGCGCGCTCGAGCAGTCGCAGCATCAGATAGCGAGCCCGGGCCGGACCGGAACGGACGAGCAGGTCGTCGAACGATTCCAGCCACTCCGAGGTCTCGTCCGGATCGATGTCGGGCAGATAGGAGGCAACTCCCTCGCGGATGACCCGCACCCGATCGGCATCGTTCGGGCTCGCTGAGCTTTGAGTCCGGTCTTGGCGTTCGAACTGGGCCGTCAACTGTCGCTCCTCGATAGCCGCTGGGGGATTGCTCGTCCTATGGTGCCGCACCCGCGGCGCGTGCGATGCAGTCTGGTCCCAGACGGCACCTGAAATTCATGCGACGCGCCAACTGGCCCGGTCAGGCGGTAACGTTTGCTGCTGTGCTGATCGGTTCCCTCCGCGCGCGGTGCTTCGCGGCACTGCTCGTCGGCGCCACCGCGGTGGTGGCTGGCTGTACCGCCGTCACCGGAGGCGACGCGGCCGTCAACGCCGTCGACGCCCCGGCCTACCGGACCTCGATCGCGGCGTCCTCGTCGCAGGCGGCGGCCAGCAGCAGCGCCCGGGAATCCGAGCGGCAGGCCTCGATGACCACGGCCGCCCTGCGATCCAGCTGTGAGACGTTGACCGCGTCCAGCGCCGATGCCATTGATTCGGTCAACGCCTACGTCAGTGCGTTCAATGAGGAGGGCGGCGACCTCGAGACCACTGAGGGGCCGGCCGTGGATGCGCTGTACCGCAGTGCCGCCGAGGTGGACGGCGCCATTACCGATGTCATGGGGCCGGAACTCAGCACCGCATTCGCTGCCTGGGTGGATGGCGCGTACGCCGCGGCAGAGGCGATCAGCGCGCAGGTGGAACCGGCGGAGTTCAACGAGATCATCGGTGAGCTCAATAACGCTCGGTCCGAGGCCTTAGACCTCTGCGACGCGACGTACTGATCTCCGGCGTGCGACGATATGGCCAGACACAGCCGGTCGAGAGTTAAGGGAGGTCGCGAAGGTGGTCGCCGCGGGTGACAGCGGTCGGAACTATGCCCAGAGGCTGGGCATCCAAAACGATCAGATCGTCCAGGAGTTGGGTTGGGATACCGACGCCGACGACACCATCCGCGCCGAGGTGGAGGAGGTCTGCGGCAGCGAACTCCTCGACGAGGATGCTGACGAAGTCATCGACGTGGTGCTGCTGTGGTGGCGAGACGGTGACGGCGACCTGGTGGACCGGTTGATGGACGCGATCACACCGTTGGCCGAGGACGGCGTCATCTGGGTGCTGACGCCCAAGACCGGCAAGCCGGACCATGTCCCGCCGGCCGATATCGCCGAAGCTGCGCCCACTGCCGGGCTGATGCAGACGTCGTCGGCGAATCTGGGCGACTGGAGTGCCAGTCGGCTCGTACAACCGAAATCTAAAGCAGCTGGGAGGCATTCATGACACTTGCAGTCGGTACCGAGGCGCCGGACTTCACCCTCAAAGATCAGGACGGTCAGCCCGTCGCCCTCAGCGACTTCCGGGGCAAGAAGAACGTGTTGCTGGTGTTCTTCCCGCTTGCGTTCACCGGCATCTGCCAGGGTGAGCTCGATGAGGTCCGAGACAACCTGCCCGACTACGACAACGACGACACCGCCACCCTGGCCGTCTCGGTGGGGCCGTCGCCGACGCACAAGATCTGGGCCACTGAGAGCGGCTTCACGTTCCCGGTGCTGTCCGATTTTTGGCCACACGGCGCCGTTGCCCAGGCCTACGGCGTATTCAACGATGACGCGGGTTTCGCCAACCGCGGCACCTTCGTCATCGACCGATCCGGTGTGGTCCGCTTCGCCGAGATGAATCAGCCCGGCGAGGCCCGCGATCAGAAGGTATGGACCGAGGCGCTGTCGGCGCTGAAGTCCTGATGCGCTCGGGCGTGTAGCTCAGGGGTAGAGCTCTGGTTTTACACACCAGCGGTCGGGGGTTCGAAACCCTCCGCGCCCACAATCATCGACTGAGGTCAGTGGTACACCAGACCGTCGGCAAAGGGGCGCCCATGTCCACGGCAGCAAAACTGCCCGCCGGAGTCATCGCTGGCTTCCTCGCGGCGACATCTCTGCTCCTTGCGGCCTGCAGTGCAACGTCCCAGACGGTCACGGAGACCTGTGACCAACCCGCTTCAGGCGGGGCCTGGAACCGCCTGGACAAATGTGTGCTCGAATCCCAAGTGCGATCACAGCTGTCCACCGAAGTCGGCCGGCAGGTGCCGCCGATCTCCTGCCCGGACGAGATTGACGCCGATCTCGGGGCAACGACGACGTGTACCTTCACCGGCGCCGAGGGCACCTTCAATGTCACGGTCACGGTCACCGATGTGAAGTGGGGCGACATGACCCTAGAGGATGGAACCCCGGGGAATTTCGTGAGTGGGAACGCTGAGTTCGATATCACGGTGGCCGACAAACCCAACCCGTGAGTGGTGGGCCGGGGCCGGTGCCGGCTGCGTCCCGCGACGTCGGACCTCGAATAGGATCGCTGACTATGGAGATGCGATGGCAGCCGCCGCCGCCGCCTCCGCCGTTGCCGCCGCCGTTGCCGCCGCCGCCCACCAAAAGGGCGTGGTTGCCGGCGGCGATCATCGGCGCGGCGATCATCGCCGCCGGCGGTTTGGTCGCGGCGGCGGTGATCCTCACCGGCGACGGGACTCCCGCCGGGGCCCGAACGACGTGCCAGGCTTGGACTTCGACGAGGGATACCCTTCGGGCTATTCCTGCGCTGCCGACGGGCTGGAACTTCAACACCCCGAATATCGACAACTACATCAGGATCCAGAACGCCCCGGTGGACAGGGCCCTGGACCTGTTTGAACCCGAGATCGCCGCCGAGCCTGCCGATGTGGCCGCGGCGGCCCGGGAATACGTGGCGGCGCTTCGTGGACAGATGCAGGCCCTGACCGCCCGCACCTACGTTCCCGCCGACGGGGCCTCGGTGGATCTGGCCCTCGATCGGCTGAACCAACTCTGCGGCATTAAGACGGCCGGTCAACCGCTCTGAGCTGCCGCCGATCGGCGAGCGTGAATCCCCAGGGCAGTTCGAGACGATTACGCGCCAGCAGTTCGGCGTCGGCGAGAACCGAGCCGATGTCGGCGTCGGCGACGATGACGCCGTCGTTCATCACCACGGCGCGGTCGCAGAGCTGGGCGGCATAGGGCAGATCGTGCGTCACGATCAGCAGGGTCGCGTCGAGCGCCAGCAGAGTCTCGGCGAGTTCGCGGCGGGCTACCGGATCAAGGTTGGCCGACGGCTCGTCGAGGACCAGAACTTCCGGTTGGCAGGCAAGCACGGTGGCCAGCGCCGCGCGGCGACGCTGTCCGGCGGACAGGTGTGCGGGGCTGCGGTCGGCGTGCTCGGTCAGCGACATCGCCTGCAGCGCGGCGCTGACCCGGTCGGTGAGATCCTGGCCGCGAACACCAAAATTCGCCGGCCCGAAGGCCACGTCTTGGGCGACGGTCGTCATGAACAACTGATCATCGGGATCGGAGAAGACCAGTCCCACGCGTTGCCTGATTTCGCGGAAGTTGCGGCGCACGACCGGAATTCCGCCGATTTCCAGAGTGCCCGACGATGCCGTCAGCACACCATTGAGATGCAGCATCAAAGAGGTCTTGCCCGCGCCGTTGGGGCCGAGTATCGCAACCCGCTCGCCGGCGGCGACGGTGAGATCGATGCCGTTCAGGGCCCGGTGGCCGTCCGGGTAGCTGTACCGCAGACCCTCGATGCGGACCGCCGGTGTCATCGCCACATCCACGCCGACGCTGCCACCAAAACAGCGGCGGCAACGGGCAACATGGCTGTCGCCCAGACGCGCGACGATACGCCTGGTGCACCGTTGATCAGCGGTGGGACCTTGCCGTCGTAGCCGCGCGACACCATCGCCAGGTAGACGCGCTCGCCGCGCTCGTAGGACCTCAGAAACAGCGTGCCGACACTTTTCGCGATCGCACCACCCTGGTGCAGTGCGCGCGGCGAATCACCGCGGGACATCCGGGCCAACCGCATCCGGCTCGCCTCGGTGGCGAGCACATCGATGTAGCGGATCATCAACGACAGCACGGAGGTCAGCAGCGCCGGCATGCCGAGGCGCGACAGCGCCGACGGCAGCTCGCGAGCCGGTGTGGTGGCCGCCACCGTCAACGACGCGGCCACCCCGAGCGTGCCTTTGATGACGATGCCCCACGCCGCATACAGCCCCGGCACCGATAGCGACAACCCGGCGAACTCGGCTCGCGGTGCGCCGTCGGCGAACGGGAGCAGCACCGCCAGCACCAGAAACGGCACCTCGATCGCCATCCGCGGCAGCATCCAGGTCACTGGGATCTGGGCCAGCCGCCAGATCACGACCAGGATCAGCGCGTAGACACCGAAGGACCAGAATGCCTCCCTGGGCGTGGCCACGACCGCGAGGACGAAGAGTGCCAACCCGACGATCTTGACCTCGGCCGGTACCCGGTGAACCGGGGAACAGCCGTCGCGATAGAGCGGATGTGAGTGGCCGCCGCCCACGCTCAGCTCCCCGTAGTCGGGCGCGGTCCCCGGCGTGCGCGGGTGATCAGCCGTACCACTGCGCCGGTCAGCACGAGAGTGAGCAGTACTCCGATGACGCCGGCGATGCCGCCGGTTCCGGCACTGCCGGCCAGTGTGTAGTCGGCCAGCGGCGAGGCCGCCAGCGGATGGTCGGTCGCACTCTGGGCGATGCACTGCCCGGTGAGTTGCTCGACTCCGTTGTTGTCGATCACCTCGCAGCCGCGCAGGATCGCCGAGTCGAGTCCGTCGGGGCTAGGGCTTGCCAGGTAGGAGACACCGCCGGCGATGAGCAACGTGATGACCGCGAAGATGATCCAGAACGGCGATCGCCGAGGGGCGCGATCCTGCCCGGTCACGCACCCACCGCCGCGCCGGTACGGCTGGTCCGCAGCAAATACACCAGATCAGGTCGAGTCCTTGCCACCGCCATCACCGTCAGCGCGGTGATCACGCCCTCGCCGGCACCGATCACAATGTGCGTGCCGAGCAGGTAGGGGATCACCGAGTGCAGCGATGCACCCGTAGCGCCGCCGATCGAATACTCGATCACGAAACCCAATGCCGCGCAGACTGTTCCGATCATCGCCGCGAGGAATGCAATGCCGCCCAGCACCGGAACGGGTACGGCGTCGCGTCGGTGTGCGGCCAGGGCGTAGAGAGCGACTGCCGTTGCGTACCCGACCGCAACGGAGATCAGGGCGATATTCGTGATGTTGGTGCCCAGTGCGGTAACACCGCCGTCGGCGAATAGCAGTGACTGCACAACCAGCACGATCGCGATACACAGCGCGCCGGTGAAGGGGCCTACCAGGATTGCTGCCAGCGCTCCGCCCAATAGGTGGCCGCTGACGCCCGGCAGTATCGGGAAGTTGACCATCTGCACCGCGAAGATGAAGGCCGCCACGAGTCCCGCCAGTGGCACCGCGCGGTCGTCGAGTTCGTCCTGGACCCGCCGGACGCACCATGCCAGGGCGCCGAGGGCGAGGGCGGCGAACAGCAGTGCGGTCGGCGCGGAGACGAGGCCGTCGCTCATGTGCATCGCGACGGTGGTGGACATGGACGCAGACTAAGACCGGCGAACCCATCTGTCTAGCTGTTCAGATAATCAGATGATGTGTCGCTATGAGTGGGCAGCGCCAATCCAGTGCAGGAGTGCGTGAATAGTCGGGTCTTCCAGTTGGTAGCTGACCTGCCGTCCGACCCGGGTTGCCGAGACCCAGCCCTGCTGGCGCAGGACGCGGAGGGCCTGGGAAACCGCGTTCTCGGATCGGCCGACGGCGGCGGCAAGGTCACCGACGCAAATGCCCGGGACCCGGTGCAGGCTGAGCAGTATCTCCAGGCGATTCGGATCCGAGAGTAGATCGAAGCGCTGCGTCCACCCTTCGGTGTCGACATCGGTGAGCGCCGCCATCACCTGATGGCTGTGATCCCGGGACTGCGCCACCCACGAAACCTAACCCAGATCGAGCCCGGTTCGCCCGCCGGACAGGCGAGCCAGTTCGGCGAGGCGGGCTGATATCTCGGCCCCGAGGTCATCGGCGCGGGCGTCGGCCAGCGATGCCCGGATCACGACCGGCTCGACGGCCTCGGAGGGTTCGAGGTAGCGCGCCACGATCAGTGCTTCGACCGGGGAACGCCGATAGGCGCGGGCCACGTCGATCACCGTTTCGGCTTTGGGATGGGTTGTGCCCCGCAGCCAGTTGCAGACCGACAGCCGGCCAACGCCGACCCGGGCGGCGACCTGAGCCTGCGTAGCCCCAGCGCTGACCCGTCGCAGGTACGCGGGCCACGTCTCGGCCGCCGGACCCGACGCCGACTCCGTCGCCGTCATCTCCCGATTGATGTCGTGCGAATTGCCCACCGAACCCCCATTTCGCGATCCCCGATCGCCGATTGCGACAGCGATCCCCGATCGCCGATTGCGACAGTAGGCGTGGGGTCCGACAAGTCCGGGAAGGTGACGGTTCAGCAGCAGCCGGTCTGGCCCGCGCGCGCGGCCAGATGGGCGTGGGGCGCGGTGTCGATGCCGCCGACCGCGGCCAGGAAGGCGCTCAGGTCGACGCGTTCACCGCCCACCCAGGTTCCCGCCACGGTGGCTGTGTCGGCCAGGCGTGCCGGGTCGACGGTGAAGGGATCGGCAGCCAATTCGGTGAAGTCGGCCAGTTTGCCGACGGTGATCGACCCGACTAAGGAGTCGCGATGGAGGGTGCGTGCGGCGTCGATGGTGTGCGCCCGCAGTGCCTGATCCAGCGTCATGGTCTGCTCCGGGCCGTGGACGCTCCCCGACCGGGTGCGTCGGGTGACCGCGGTCGCGATATTGAGCACCGGCGATGGCGGCGATACCGATCCGTCATTGTGGAAGGAGACCACCGCCCCCGAGGCCGCCGCATCACCGAAGGCCTGCCAGCGGCTGCCATGCTCGTGGTCGAAGATGCGCCCGTTGAGCAAATCACCCCAGTAGTAGTACTGGAACGGTGCCATCGAGGTGTGCACGCCCAGCCCGGCGGCCCGATCGAAATGGCGGCGGGTGCCGGCGCCCAGATGCTCGATACGCCAGCGGTGGTCGGTTCCCACAAGGTGGTGTCGCTGCAGGGCGGCTTCGTAGGCGTCGAGGGCTAGGTCGATGGCGAGGTCGCCGTTGGCGTGCAGCGCCATCTGCCAGCCCGCCGGCGCCGCCTTGTCCAAGATCGCGTCAAGCTGGGCTCGGGTGTAGTTCATCGACTGCGGCCCACCGGCTTTCGCCGGGTCGATCCCCGCCATCTGGGTGGTCTCAGTGTCCAGGTAGGGAAAAGAGATACCGATGTTGCCCACCCATGGTGAGCCGTCGGTCCACAACTTGACTCCCTGCTTGACCAGCCATTCCTCGTCCGCGGCGAAGGTGACGGGCTCGGTATAGGTGTCGCTGGTGGACACCTCCCACACGCTCACCCGCAGCGGACAGGACACGGCGGCGGCGAGCGCCTCGTAGCCGCCCTTGAGGCTCAGATCGAAAGCCATATCGGAGGTTGAGGTCAGGCCGGCTTGCGCCATCGCCGCGTAGTACTTCGCGCCGGATAGCAGCGGATTTCCCAGCGTCATCAGGATTTCCCCGGCGACGGCCACCAGCACCGCCGTTTCGAAACCCTGGCCGTCGAGGCTTCCGTCGGGATTGCGACCGAAGCGCGCCCCGGGCGGATCGGCGGGAGGGTTGACGTCCCAGCCCTTCGATTTCATCAACGCGGTCGTGAAATAGACGCCGTGGCCGGAATTGTCGGCCACAATCGCGATCCGGTCACCGAAGATACGGTCGAGTTCGGGCGCTTTCGGTGCGGGCCGTTGATGGAGCAGCGCATCGAAACCGGAGAACAGCAGTGGAGTGCCGGGATCGGTCTCGGCGATGGCTTCGGCGAAGACCTTCTCAACGTCCGACCATTTCGGAAGCTGGAACGGCGTGACGTTGCGCGCAGGGGGCTCGGTGGCGACACCGCTCATCAGCGGGTGGCTGTGCGGTTCGATCAGACCCGGCAGCAGGGCGGCCGCACCGGTGTCGATGACTTCGGCGCCGGCGGTGGCCGCTCGGCACTGCTCCATCGACCCCACGGCAACGATCCGGCCGTCCGAGACGGCCACCGCATCGGCTCGGGGCTGGCTTGGGTCCATAGTGATCACGGTGCCGGCGCGCAGGATTCGATCAGTCATGTCACCACTATTGCTGCCACTACACCCGATTGCTGCCACTACACCCGATTGCTTCCACTACGCCCCGATTGCCCTGTTCTTCGGGTGTGCAATGCTGCCGGTGTGGGTGCTGTCGGGCTGGCGATACCGGTTGGGATCGCCATTGGCTACCTGGCCGACGTGATGTTTGCCGATCCCCGGCGCGGACACCCGGTCGCAGGGTTTGGTTGGTGCGCAACGGCACTGGAGAAGATCACCTATCGCGACGGGCGCGCTGCCGGGGTGGTGCACACCGCCGTGTTAGTGGGCACGCTGGCAGTCGCCGGTTCGATCGCGCAGCGTCGTATCGGCGACTCAACCGCCCGGGCGCTGCTCACCGCCGCCGCTACCTGGACAGCCCTGGGTGGGACGACGCTGGCCCGTACCGGTGCCGAGATGGCCGATCTGCTCGACTCCGGTGACCTCGAGGGTGCGCGCGGGCTGCTGGGGTCCCTGTGCGGCCGTGATCCGGACCTGCTCGACGGGCCCGGCTTGGCCCGCGCGGCATGCGAGTCGGTGGCCGAGAACACCTCTGATGCGACCGTGGCACCGCTGCTGTGGGCATCGGTGGCAGGCGTGCCCGGTGTGCTGGCCTACCGGGGCGTCAACACCCTCGATGCGATGATCGGGCACCGGTCGGCGCGCTATTTGCAATTCGGTTGGGCGGCGGCCAGATCCGATGATCTGGCCAACTATCTGCCGGCCCGGCTCACCGGCGCGCTGACTGCGCTGAGCGCTCCGGTGATCGGTGGTTCGGGGTTGCGTGCGCTGCGCGCCTGGAGGCGGGACGCGGGCCGGCATCCCAGCCCGAACGCAGGAGTGGCCGAGGCCGCGTTCGCGGGCGCTCTCGGCGTGCAACTCGGCGGTCCCACCCAGTACCGCCATCAACTGGAGATCAGACCCACCCTCGGCGAGGGGCGCGGCCCCCAGAGCGCAGATCTGCGCCGAGCAGTCCGGCTGTCGCAGCTGGTGCAGATCGCGGCCGCGGGCGTCGCTATCGCGATCAGCGCCGCCCGCCGTAGCGGTCGCTGAGTTTGTCCTCGACGGTGACCGGTGCGTCCGACTGCTCTGCCGCAGCACGACCGGCGGCTTCCCGGCGTCGTATCCGGATCTCGGAGTAGACGAAGTAGCCCAACCCGATGGGTGCCAGGATGCCGAACGCAATCCACTGGATTCCGTAGGACAGGAATGGCCCGGCGTCGAGGTTGGGAAGTGGCATCGCGTTGAGCGCCCCGGGCTGGTTTTCCTGCAGTTGCAGATAGGAGCCGGTCAACTCGGTGCCGGTGGCGGCCGCGACCTGGCGGGTGTCAATGGCGTAGACCTGAAGGACATCGCCTTCACGAAACGGTTGCTTGCTGTCCGCCGGCGCGGTCTCGGAGTCCCGCAGTCGCGCGGTGATGCTCACCGGGCCGGTGGGCGGTGGGGCTACCCGGGGTACTTCGGTGCCCCGCTCCGGACGCACATAGCCGCGGTTGACCAGCACGGTGGGACCGCTATCGACGGCAAAGGCGGTCAGCACCTCGTAGGCCGGCTTTCCGGCGATCAACCGCAGCCGCGCGAGCGCCTGCGCGGCGGGCAGATACCGGCCGGTTGCAGTGACCTGTCGCCATTGTGCATCGGGGGCTGACGAATCCTGCTGCGGCAGAAAGGTGGTTACCGCGACCGGATCGGCCGACAGTGACGCCTTGATCTGATTGTTCTCCCGCGAGGTGGTGGTGTTCTTGCCGAGCTGCCACGGGGCGAGGACTGTGAGGGACAGGTAGGCGAAGCCCGCCACCACGAGCGCCAGGGCGATCCAGCCCGGCCGAAACGCAAACATCAGCCGACGCATTCGTCCTCCGGCCTTTCTTCCGCGGGGCGCCCTTCTCCCGCGGGGTGCACTTCGCCCGCGAGGCGCCCTTCTTGCGCGGGGCGCACTTCGCCCGCGAGAGATCTGTCCACCCAGTCATGCAGGCCGGGCAGCGCCGCGTCGATCACCCGAAATGCGTCCTCGAAGTCAGCGTGGTCGCCATAGTAGGGATCGTCGACATCGAGCGCGTGGGCGCCGGACCGGGGGTCGAAGGACCGCAACATGCGCAACCGGCCCGGCTGCACCCCCCGGTCGGCGAGTATCCGGAGATGGTTGCGGCCCAG
>CAMDFY010000016.1 GCA_945897705.1 Bifidobacterium breve
AGGGTTTTGCGGACCGCTTCGAGGCCGCCGATGTCGAGATCGCAGACCAGCAGCTGGGGGCTTGAACCGGCTGACACCAGCACCTCGCCCACCGGCGATGCCACCAGGCTGCCGCCGACACCGGTCGGCGCGGTCGAGCTTTCTGCCAAGTCCGGTCCGGGGTAGGCCTGCCCGGCGGCGGCGAGGAAGCAGGTCGTGTCGAGTGCTCTCGCCCGCGCCAGAAGGGTCCACTGATCCAGCTTGCCGGGACCCGCGCCCCAGGACGCACTGACGGTGATCACCGACGCGCCGCGGTCGGCGAGTTCGGTGTAGAGGCTGGGGAACCGTACGTCGTAGCACAGCGTCACGCCGACGCCGATCCCGTCGACGCTGATCACCACCGGATTGCCGCCGGGGGCGACGGTCGCCGACTCGGTGAAGCCGAAGGCGTCGTACAGGTGGATCTTGTCGTAGCGGTTCTCGACGCCGCCGCCGGTGGCCAGCAGGGTATTGGTGACGCGGTCATCGGATGCCGGGGTGAACATGCCGACCACTACCGTCAGGTCTGCCGCGGCAGCGATCTTGCGGACCGCATCGGCCCAGCGGCCATCGATTGGTTCGGCGATCGGTGCCAGCGGAACCCCGAGCCGACACATTGTCGCCTCCGGGAACACCACCAGCCTCGCGCCCGACTCCGCCGCACGACGGGTGTAGTCCTCGACGATCGCCAGATTGGACGACGGGTCGGTGCTGGAGAGAATTTGTGCGCACGCGATCCGCATGTCCGTCAGCCTAACGGCGGAGCCACGGGTTAGTTGCGTGGCGGAGCCACGGGTTAGTTGCGTGGCGGAGCCACGGTCGCCCAGGGCACCGTCAGCACCGCATCGCGCAAGCTGCGACGCGGAGCTTCCACCGGCACACCGGCATCGATCAACGCCGACAGCATGGCTCGCCACCGCGCGCGCGGACCGAATACCGATTGGCCTGCCACTGCTGCCCACGCGCGATCGGCATCGGTGAGCAAAGTATGGATGGGTTGACCCGGAAAATTATTGTGGATAAGCACTTTTGGTAACCGCTCGGCGAGATCGGACGGTGTGTCGATGGCACGCGGATCACAGGCCAGCGTAAGACTCACCGGTCCGTCGCGGTCGAGTAATACCCAGCAGCAGCGCCGGCCCACCTCATCGCAGGTACCGTCCAGGATCAATCCGCCCGGAGTAAGTTGTGCCGCCATGGTCTGCCAGGCCTCGGCGACGGACTCCTGCGGATACTGCCGCAGCACATTGAACGCGCGCACCAGAACTGGTCGAAGGCCCGCCAACTCGAAACCGCCGAGTGCGAACTCCACGCCGTCCTCCGCGGCGTCATGGGCCGCGGCCACCCGTTCGGGGTCGATTTCGAGTCCGACGACGCGCACCGCCGGGGCCACCCCGCGCAATCGCGCGGCGAGTTCGAGTGTCGTCACCGGGACCCGTCCGAATCCGAGGTCAACGACCAACGGCGCCTCGGTGGAGTGCAATGCTGCGCGCACCCGCGGAGAACCCGTCAGCCACCTGTCGGCGCGACGTAACCGGTTGATCGTGGTGGTGCCGCGCGTCACCATCCCCACGGGGCGAAGCGGCTTAGCGATGGCCGCCGATCCAATCAGCGGTGAACTCGCCCTCCTTGGCGAACAGCGTCCGCAGGCCGTTGGCGAGCAACTGCTCGATCTGCCCGCCGATGAGCGGAACCCGCGCCGTGCAGACGGTCTCCAGGCGCATCTGACTGCCCGGCGAGGTGTTGAGCAGCGTGTAATCGCCGGTGACCTGAACCGGCACGGCGGGGACGATGGCGCGGTAGTGGCCGCGGGCGGTGTTGGTGGCCTCGTCGAACGGGTCGAAATGCTGCTCGCGGGTGATGACGAAGGTTCCCGGCAGGACCGGCCGGGCGATCGGAGGGAGGTCGCGCGCCGACAGGATGTGCGAGAACGCGACGTCGGTGCCGCTGTCACCGGTGGCGAAGTGGGCGATTTCGGTCTCGGCGGCGTTGTCCCGGTAGAACGCGACGAGGTCCTCCCAGTAACCGATGCCGGTGAAGTTCCGGTACATCTCGGCAGCCGGCACGTCGACGTCGACGGTGTAGACCATGCTGCGGGGCATGGCCTTACGGTACCGCCGGTCTCAGCGGTCCCCGGCGAGCCATCGGGTGGTGAAGCGTTGTTCGGCATTGAGGAGATCGACGAGTTGGTTGCCGATGAAGGTCTCCAGTTTGCCGCCCACCAACGGCACTCGGACCGTCACCGTGGCGTCGAATGACAGGCGGGCGCCGGCGTCGGACGGTGCGAGTTCGGCCGCACCGTCGACCCGCACCGGAGCCCCGGCGATCCCGCCGGTGATCGCCGCGGTGGCCCGCCGGTCGATCAGTGGGGTCCATGTCTCCTGCCGGCGGATCTGAAGATCGCCACGGTGGAACTGTGAGACGAACCCGGGCAGCCGCGATGACCTGATCACCTGCGTGGTCACTACCTCGACACCGCCGTCGGCGCCGAGCGTGATCGAGTCGAGCCTGGCCTCGTCGACGCCCGAGTCGGCCAGTCGGGCCAGCCAGTACTTTTTCGCGCGAAGGGCGCGGTGCAGTTTTGCGACCGTGGTGTCGTACTCGGTCGCCATGTCGAATGAACGCGGCATAGCCGAAGAGGTTACGTTAACGTGCGTGACCCATCGGGAGGAGTTCGGTGGCGCGAAGGTCGATTTCGACGTCCCGCTGGCCGCGCTGACCACGCTGCGGGTGGGCCCGGTCGCGGAGCGGGTGATCAACTGCGTCACCGAAGCCCACATCGTCGCCACCCTCCGGGAACTGGACGGCCATGACAGCCCCGTGCTGGTGCTCGGCGGTGGATCCAACGTGGTCATCGCCGACGATCTTGCCGACCTGACCGTCGTGCGGGTGGCCAGCGCCGCGGTCAGCGTGGAGTCCGGGTTGCTGCGCGCCGGCGCCGGTGCCGCCTGGGACCACGTCGTCGGCGTGGCCGTGGATGCCCGCCTCGGCGGCCTTGAATGCCTTTCCGGCATACCGGGTTCGACGGGTGCCACGCCGGTGCAAAACGTTGGTGCCTACGGGGTCGAGGTGGCCGACACGATGACCCGCGTGAAACTTCTGGACCGGCCCACCGGCGACGTGCGCTGGGTGCCGGCCGAGGAATTGGATTTCGGCTACCGGCACAGCACGCTCAAAAACACCTCGCAGGCGATCGTTCTCGAGGTGGAGTTCGCCCTGGACGAGCGGGGGCTTTCGGCACCGTTGCGCTACGCCGAACTCGCCGCCACCCTCGGGGTGCCGCTCGGCTCCCGCGCCGACCCGGTTCAGGTTCGCGCGGCGGTGCTGTCATTGCGCGCCCGAAAGGGCATGGTGCTCGACCCGGCCGACCCCGACACCGTCAGCGTCGGATCGTTCTTCACCAACCCGGTGGTGGCTGTTGACCAGTTAGACCGGATGCAGGCCGACGCCGAGGCCCCGATCCCGCACTACCCGGCACCGGACGGGGTGAAACTCGCCGCAGGCTGGCTGGTCGAACAGGCTGGCTTCGGCAAGGGGTTCCCCGGCGCAGGGCCGTGTCGGCTGTCCACCAAGCACGCGCTGGCGCTGACCAACCGCGGCGGCGCCACCACCGCCGACGTGCTGGCGTTGGCGCGGACCGTACGCGACGGGGTGTACGCGACATTCGGGGTGCGGCTTGTCCCGGAACCGGTACTGGTGGGCTGCGATCTTTAACAGTCAGGTCCGGCGGTGGAACCGGCCGGCGCTGGCTTGGTCGCGCGGGCGGACGACGATCTGGTCGATGTTGACGTGTGCGGGCCGGGATGCGACGAAGCCGATTACCTCGGCGACGTCGTCGGCGGATAGCGGGGTGATGCCCGCGTACACGGCCTGCGCGCGTTCCTCGTCGCCGCCGAAACGCACCAGCGAGAACTCGGTCTGCACCGCGCCGGGGGCGATCTCGGTCAGTCGGACCGGCTGTCCGAGCAGTTCGCCGCGCAGCGTTCGGTGCAGGGCGCCCTGGGCGTGTTTGGCGGCGGTGTATCCGCTGCCGCCGTCGTAGACCTCCAGCGCCGCGATCGAGGTGACCGTGACGATGAGGCCGTCGCCGGAGGCGACCAACTTCGGCAGCAGCGCCCGGGTCACCCGCAGCGTGCCCAGCACGTTGGTCTCCCACATCCAGCGCCAGTTGTCCAGATCCGCCTCGGCAACCCGCTCGAGGCCCTTGGCCCCGCCGGCGTTGTTGACCAGGACGTCCACCCGGTTCAGGCCCGCGGCAAGCGCGTTCACCGCGGCGTCATCGGTGACGTCGGCCACCACGGCCGTGCCGCCGATCTGCTCGGCGAGTCGACGAATCTGATCACCGCGGCGGGCCACCGCGATCACGTGAAAACCCTGAGCGGCCAGGGTCCTTGCGGTCGCCTCGCCGATGCCGGCGCTGGCGCCGGTCACCACCGCGACGCGGGAATGGGCATCCGGGTGTGCGGTCATCGGGTCCAACCCTAGTCAGCCGGGCGCCGGGCCGGAGGCGGCGTTCTCACCGGCGGGGTAAACCGTTAGTGCCGGCGGCTCACACGGCGGTGTAAACATGTAGGGGTGCGCCATCCTGAGGATCTGACCGACGGTGACGTGCTGCCCCGGCGGGTGGCGGTGCTGTCGGTTCACACCTCGCCGCTGGCCCAGCCCGGCACCGGTGATGCCGGCGGGATGAATGTCTATGTCCTGCAGACTGCGCTGGGTATGGCCCGCCGCGGAGTGGAGGTCGAGATCTTCACCAGGGCAACCTCCTCGGCCGAACCCTCGGTGGTCTCAGTGGCTCCCGGAGTGACGGTGCGCAACGTGGTCGCGGGTCCGTTCGAAGGTCTCGACAAATACGACCTCCCCACCCAGTTGTGTGCGTTCACCGCCGGCGTGCTGCGCGCCGAGGCCAACCATGAGCCGGGGCACTACGACGTGGTGCACTCGCACTACTGGTTGTCCGGTCAGGTGGGCTGGCTGGCTCGAGATCGCTGGGCGGTGCCACTGGTGCACACCGCCCACACCCTGGCCGCGGTCAAGAACGCCGCTCTCGCTGACGGCGACGCTGCCGAGCCGCCGCTGCGCGCCGTCGGCGAACAGCAGGTGGTGGACGAGGCTGACCGGTTGATTGTCAACACCGAAGAGGAAGCACACCAACTGGTTTCGCTGCACAACGCCGATCCGAACCGTATCGACGTCGTGCATCCGGGCGTCGATCTGGACGTTTTTACTCCGGGTGAACGGGCTTCTGCCCGCGCGGCACTGAATTCCTCGGTGCCGGAGTTGGGATTGTCGGCGACGCAGCGCGTGGTGGCGTTCGTCGGACGCATCCAACCCCTCAAAGCGCCCGACGTGCTGCTGCGGGCCGCCGCCCTGCTGCCCGGAGTGCGTGTGCTCGTCGTCGGAGGTCCGTCGGGAAGCGGCCTGGCCGCCCCCGACAACCTGGTGCGACTGGCAGCCGACCTGGGCATCGCAGACCGGGTGAGTTTCCTGCCCCCGCAGACCCGCGAACAACTTGCCAACGTGTATCGGGCGGCCGATCTATTGGCCGTACCCAGCTACTCGGAATCCTTCGGTCTGGTCGCGGTCGAGGCGCAGGCCTGCGGCACCCCCGTGGTGGCGGCGGCGGTCGGCGGGCTCCCGGTCGCGGTGGCCGACGGGCGCAGCGGAACCCTTGTCCACGGCCATAGCCCCGACCAGTGGGCGGGGGCCATTGCCGGGCTTCTCGATGCGGATCCCGAGGCACTGCGGCGGGCGGCGATCGCCCACGCCGCGACCTTCTCCTGGGATCACACCGTCGCCGGGTTGCTGGGCAGTTACAGCCGGGCGATCTCGGACTACGCCGCCGTTCATCGTCGCGGTGAGCGCGACGTGCCGGCTCGTCGCCAACCTCGGCGCTGGACCATGCGCCGCGGAGTCTGGGCGTGAGCGACCCCCGGCAGTCGGCCGATCGGATCCGGCGCCTGATCGAGGACTCGCTGATCGATCACGGCCTTAACTACACCCGCCATGACGGCGCCCACGGCGGCCTGCCCGGTCTGATCGTGGAACTACCCGGCGAGCGGAAGCTGACGACCAACACCCTGCTCAGCGTCGGGGAGCACTCGGTGCGGGTGGAGGCCTTCGTGTGCCGCCGGCCCGACGAGAACCATGAGGGCGTCTACCGTTTCCTGCTCAAGCGCAACCGTCGGCTCTACGGGGTCGCCTATACCCTGGACAACATCGGGGACATTTACCTGATCGGACGCATCGCGCTCGACGTGGTCAACGCCGATGAAATAGACCGTGTGCTCGGCCAGGTGCTGGAGGCGGCCAACAACGACTTCAACACCCTTCTGGAACTCGGTTTCGCCACCTCCATCCGGAAAGAGTGGGCATGGCGGGTGGCCCGTGGTGAGTCGCTGAAAAACTTGAAGGCCTTCGAGCATTTGATCGACGACGACCCCTCCACGTAACCCCTCCGGCGTGAGAGACTCATCGCCATGGCCAAGTCCACGCTTATTCTGCTTCGCCACGGCCAGAGCCAGTGGAACGCAAGCAATCAGTTCACCGGCTGGGTCGACGTCGATCTGACCGACAAGGGCCGCGCGGAGGCCCGGCGGGCAGGCGAACTCATCGCCGCCGGCGATCGTCAACCCGACGTGCTCTACACCTCGCTGCTGCGCCGTGCGATCACCACCGCGCACCTGGCTCTCGACGTCGCCGACCGGCTGTGGATCCCGGTGCATCGCGACTGGCGACTCAATGAGCGGCACTACGGAGCCCTGCAGGGCCTCGACAAGGCCGAGACCAAGGCCAAGTACGGCGAAGAACAATTCATGCAGTGGCGGCGCAGCTATGACATCCCGCCCCCACCGATCGAAAAGGGCAGCACTTACAGTCAGGACGCCGACCCGCGTTACGCCGACATCGGCGGCGGGCCGCTGACCGAGTGCCTCGCCGACGTGGTGGCCCGGTTCGCCCCGTACTACGAGCAGACCATCGCCGGTGACCTCAACGCCGGAAAGACGGTTCTGATCGTCGCGCACGGCAACTCACTGCGGGCCCTGGTGAAATACCTCGACGGTATGTCCGACGCCGATGTCATCGGACTCAATATTCCGACCGGCGTTCCGTTGCGCTACGACCTCGACGAGCAGGGCACGCCGTTGGTCTCCGGGGGCACCTATCTCGACCCCGAAGCCGCCGCCGCCGGTGCGGCCGCCGTCGCCAAGCAGGGCACGAAGTAGAACATCCGGTGAACAGCGGCCGAACTCCTGCTGCGGCAGTTGTGACGTTGTTCGATTCGGCCCCATGGTGTTTGGGTGACGTTCGCCCAATGCGTACGATTTTCCCGTGAGCGTTGGAGCGGTGGCGCTGGGTTCCACCGCAGGTTTGGCGGGGGTGCTGATGGGCCTCGGGCTGGGAGCGGTTCTCGGCCCCAGGGTGCGCCCGTGGCGCCGCGACCGTCGTCAGTCGACCGGATACGACGCCGGCGCGCCGATGACCGAACTGCTTCAACGGGTGGTCTCGGCCGCCCCGATCGGCGTGGTGGTGATCGGCACCTCCCGCGAGGTTGTGATCAGCAACCAGCGTGCGGAGGAGTTGGGACTGGTGCGTGAGCGGGTGCTCGATGACCGGGTGTGGTCGGCGGCGCAGCGCACGTTGGTCGGTGGCGCCGACGACGACATCGATCTGCTTGCCCCGCTCGGCTCGCCACCTGGCCGGCGTGGCCTGTCGGTGCGCGGACATGTGCGATTACTGCGCGCTGAGGAACCCCGCCTTGCTGTCGTCTATCTCGACGATCAGTCCGAGCAGGCCCGGATGGAAGCCAGTCGCCGCGACTTCGTCGCCAACGTGAGCCACGAACTGAAGACTCCGGTGGCGGCGATGGGCGTACTCGCTGAGGCGATGCTGGAGTCCGCTGACGACCCCGATACCTCGCAAAGGTTCGGGCGCAAATTGCTCACCGAGTCCCAGCGACTGGCGGGCATGATCGGTGAGCTGATCGAACTGTCTCGGCTTCAGGGTGCCGAGCGGCTTCCCGATCTCGTCAGGGTTGAGGTCGATACCGTTGTGCAGGAAGCGATTTCGCGTTACAAGGTTGCCGCTGACACCGCTGACATCACGGTAAACACCGATGACCCGACCGACTTCGCGGTACTGGGAGATCAGCCGTTACTGGTCACCGCGGTGGCCAACCTGATCTCCAACGCGATCGCCTACTCCCCGGATGGGTCTGCGGTGTCGATAAGCCGTCGGCGCTACCGCGACTCTGTCGAGATCGCCGTCACGGACCGCGGCATCGGAATCGCGAAAGCCGATCAGGAGCGAGTTTTCGAGCGATTCTTTCGGGTTGACAAAGCGCGATCCCGCACCACCGGGGGGACCGGTCTGGGCCTGGCCATCGTTAAACACGTTGCCGCAAACCACAACGGCACCATCCGGCTGTGGAGTCGGCCCGGGACCGGCTCAACATTCACCTTGTCGATACCGGTCTACCCGGATGAGACCGCCGGGTCCGATGACGTTGACGATTCCGACGGCCACGTCGGGGGAGAGGAAGCGCAATGACCAGGGTGCTGATCGTTGAGGATGAGGAGTCGCTGGCCGATCCACTGGCCTATCTACTCCGCAAAGAGGGCTTCGATGCCACCGTGGCCATCGACGGACCCGCGGCACTCGCCGAGTTCGATGAGTCCGGTGCCGACATCGTGCTGCTCGATCTGATGCTGCCCGGGATGAGCGGGACGGACGTCTGCAAGCAACTGCGGTTGCGCTCCAGCGTTCCGGTGATCATGTTGACGGCCCGCGACAGCGAACTCGACAAGGTGCTCGGCCTCGAACTCGGTGCTGATGACTACGTCACCAAGCCGTACTCCGCCCGGGAACTGATCGCCCGGATCCGGGCAGTATTGCGCCGCGGCACCGACGCCGACGATGTCGGATACGGTGACGCACTGCTGGAGTCCGGCCCGGTGCGGATGGACGTCGAACGCCACGTCGTCAGCGTCCACGGTGATCAGGTCGCACTGCCGCTCAAGGAGTTCGATCTTCTGGAATATCTGCTGCGGAACAAGGGCCGGGTGCTGACCCGGGGCCAGCTGATCGACCGGGTGTGGGGCGCGGACTATGTCGGTGATACCAAGACTCTCGACGTCCACGTCAAACGACTGCGGTCAAAGATCGAGACGGATCCGGCCAACCCGGCTCGTCTGATCACGGTGCGCGGACTTGGCTACAAGCTGGAGGGTTAGCCCGATGCCGCCGCGCTGGTAGCCGGGTGGACCGCAATCAGCGGGAAGCCGTTGCGCCGCTTGCACATCGCGGCCAGTTCGGAGTAGGCCTTCTCGCCAAGTAACTCGGTGAGCTCGGCGGCAAGGGACTTCCACACCGGTTCCCGACCAACATGCGCGGCTGGGTCGGCGGTGCAGTACCAATGCAGGTCCTGCCCGCCTTCGCCCCACCCGCGCCGGTCGTACTCGGTGATGGTGGTCTTGAGAATCTCGGAGCCGTCGGGTCGGGTGATCCACTCCTGGCTGCGCCGAATCGGCAACTGCCAACACACCTCCGGCTTCATTGTCAACGGCTCGACACCGAGCTTGAGGGCCTTGCTATGCAACGCGCAGCCGATACCTCCATCGAATCCGGGTCGGTTGAGAAAGATGCAGGCTCCCTTGTACTTGCGGGTGCGCAGATTCGGCTCGTCCTCGTAGGTGTCCATCTCCAGGTAGCCCTTGCGGCCCATTCCCTTACTGCGAAACTGCCAGTCCTCGTCGGTCAGCTTTTCGACGGCGGCGTCGAGGTTGGCGCGGTCGTCGTCATCGGAGAGAAACGCGCCGTGCGAACAACACCCGTCGTCGGGGCGGCCCGCCACGGTGCCCTGGCAGGCAGGCGTGCCGTAAACGCACGTCCAGCGCGATAACAGCCAGGTCAGGTCGGCGGCGATCAGATGCTCGTTGTCGCCCGGGTCATAGAACTCGACCCACTCGCGGGGGAAGTCCAATTCGACCTCGCCGGGGTGCTTGATCGTCACAGGCAAACGTTAACCGATGATGGCTCAGCCCACCTCCCGGCGGATGCTGTTGGTTCCCGCTAGGTTAAGTGGGTGCGATTGGGCGTTCTCGACGTGGGCAGCAACACGGTGCACCTTCTGGTGGTTGACGCACACCGCGGTGGGCACCCGACGCCGATGAGTTCGACCAAGGCCGCCCTGCGTCTGGCCGAGGCGATCGACGACTCCGGCCGGCTCACCCGGCGCGGTGCGGACAAACTCGTCGATACCGTCTCGGAGTTCGCCAAGATTGCTGCCAGTTCGGGTTGTGCGGAGCTGATGGCGTTCGCCACGTCGGCGGTGCGCGACGCAAAGAACTCCGACGAGGTGCTCAGCCGGGTGCGGTCGCAGACCGGGGTTGATCTCCAGGCGCTCACCGGCGTTGACGAATCACGGCTCACTTTCCTGGCGGTGCGCCGCTGGTACGGCTGGAGTGCGGGCCGCATCATCAACCTCGACATCGGCGGTGGTTCGCTGGAGTTGTCGACCGGGGTGGACGAGGCACCCGACGTCGCACTGTCGCTGCCGCTGGGCGCGGGTCGATTGACCAGGGAATGGCTGCCGGATGATCCGCCGGGCCGGCGGCGGGTGGCGATGCTGCGGGACTGGCTGGACACCGAACTGTCCCAGGCCGCGAAGACGGTACTGCAGGCCGGTGCACCTGACCTCGCGGTGGGTAGCTCAAAGACGTTCCGATCACTGGCCCGGCTGACCGGCGCAGCACCGTCGGCCGACGGGCCACGGGCCAAACGGACCCTCACCGCCAATGGCTTGCGACAGTTGATTGCCTTTATCTCTAGGATGACTGCGGCAGATCGTGCCGAACTGGAAGGGGTGAGCGCCGAGCGGGCGCCACAGATCGTGGCCGGTGCGCTGGTTGCGGAGGCGAGTATGCGAGCAATGTCGTTGGAATCGGTGGACATCTGTCCCTGGGCTCTGCGGGAAGGCGTCATTCTGCGCCGCCTCGATCGCGAGGCTGATGGAACAGCGCTGATTGACCCCGCTCGCGGTGCCGGCCAACACCCTGATCGGCTGGTCGCCGGCCGCTCGAGAAGCGAGAAACCATGACCGGATCGCAGGACAGCACGCGACCGATCTCGGTGGCCGAATTGCTGGCCCGCAACGGAACGATCGGCGCGCCACCGGTCGGCGGCCGGCGGCGCCGCCGGCGCGGCAACAGTCACGCGGTGAGCGTGGCAGAACTCACCGGTGAGATTCCCGTCATCACCGATCCGGTCGCCGACGATCCGGTCGTCGAGGAATCGGATGTCGACGAGTTCGTTGCCGAGGATCCGGTTGTCGACGAGTTGATTGTCGAGGATCTCGTTGCGGAGGAGTCAGCGATCTATTCGGAGGTCGATGAGCCGCTCGCCGAGGAGTCCCTCGTTGAGGAGTCTGCCGAGGAGTTCGTCGAACAATTTCAGCACCCCGAGACATCGCCGTCGGCCGAAACCGTCGTGATCTACTCGGGGGACTTCGTGGACTCCGTCGACACCGACGATGCCGTCGACTCTGTCGATACCGACGTCCCCGAAGTCTCCGTCGACACCGTCGACATCGTCGACATCGTCGACATCGTCGACACCAACTACACGGATTACCCCGACTACACGGGCGTTGCCATTGAGCCGACCGCCGCCGCCGTCGACTCCGCCGGCCCGGACCTCGAGGTTGCGCCCCCGCTGTCGGAGGCTCCGCTGCCGCGACGCGGGCAGGGTCTCGAACTCAGTCACGATCCACGCGTGTTGCGCCGGACCTCCGGCGCCGAACAGATGAGCTACGACCCCGTCGATCAGTCGGTGGACCTTGACGATCTGGTGGACGATCAGGAGATCGAGGCTGAGGAGTTGCGCTCGTACCTTCAGTCCTCGGAAGGTGCGCTGTTCAGCGGCGAGACAATCGCAGACGACATCGCCCGCGGCGGTCCCGCGGGATCCACCGATTTGGTGGCGTCGGATCGAACCCCCGCAGTGCAGGAGAGGCCCCGCGAAGGTGGGTTGTCCGCTCTGCGCCACGGGTTGGTGGCGGTTGCGCAGTCGGTGCTGGCGGTCGTTTTCGGCGCCGGGCTTTTCATCGGCTTCGATCAGCTCTGGCGGTGGAACAACATTGTGGCACTTGTGCTTTCGGTGCTTGTGATTCTCGGCTTGGTGATCGCGGTTCGCCTGGTTCGAAAGACGGAGGACATCGCCAGCACACTGACTGCGGTCGCGGTTGGCGCGTTGGTCACGCTCGGGCCGTTGGCCCTACTTCAGACGAACTGACGCGGTACGTGCGTCCTGCGATCAAGGTCGGTCTCTCAACGGCGTCGGTCTATCCACTGCGGACCGAGGCGGCATTTGAGAGCGCCGCCGAATTGGGCTTCGACGGCGTCGAGTTGATGGTCTGGGCGGAATCCGCCAGCCAGGATGTCGGTGCCATCTCGCAGCTTTCGCGGCGCTACGACATGCCGGTGCTGTCAGTGCACGCGCCCTGCCTGTTGATCTCACAGCGGGTGTGGGGTGCGGATCCGATACCGAAACTGAACCGCAGCGTTCAGGCTGCCGAGCGACTCGGCGCGCAGACAGTGGTCGTGCACCCGCCATTCCGATGGCAGCGGCGCTACGCCGATGGGTTCAGTGAGCAGGTGGCCTGGCTCGAGGAACGCAGCGACGTGCACGTCGCGGTCGAGAACATGTTCCCCTTCCGCGCCGACCGGTTTTTCGGCTCCGGGCTGCCTTCGATCGAACGGATGCGCCGCCGAGGTGGGCGACCGGGGCCGGCTGTCTCGGCGTTCGCACCGTCCTATGACCCGCTCGACGGTGACCACGCGCACTACACGCTTGACCTATCGCATACCGCGACGGCAGGCAGCGATGCCCTCGATATGGCCCGCCGCATGGGTGAGGGGCTGGTGCATCTGCACCTGTGTGACGGCACCGGCGCGTCCACCGACGAGCATCTCGTGCCGGGGCGCGGCACCCAGCCCACCGTTGAGGTCTGCCAGATGCTGGCCGGCAGCGACTTTTCCGGCCACGTCATCCTCGAGGTGACCACCTCGGGAGCGCGCAATAAAGCCGAACGCGACGAACTGTTGACCGAGTCGCTGCAGTTCGCCCGAACCCACCTGCTGCGGTGAACTGGTGAACCCAGCGACGCCGCCACTGTTCTCCGACGCGATGGCCCTGCAACCGGCGGCCGGCCGACCGGGTGAGTTCGACGGAAACCTCAACGAACACTGGACCATCGGCCCCAAGGTCCACGGCGGCGTCATGGTGGCACTGTGCGCCAAAGCTGCTCGCGAGGCCTACCGGGCGCAAGGCGGCCCCGCCGTGCATCCGGTTGCGGTGTCGGCGAACTTTCTGTCGGCTCCGGATCCGGGTCCGGTGCGTCTGGTCACCACGGTGCGCAAACGGGGGCGGCGGATCGGACTGGTCGATGTCGAACTGATGGCCGGGGAAAGGACCTGCGTGCATGCGGTGGTCACGCTCGCAGAACTCGATTCCGCAGCCGAGCCGCTGTTCTCGGACAATCGCGTGACCGCGCTGATGAGCCCCGAACCGCCGGCCGATGTCCCGGTGATCGGTCCCGGTCATCCGGGTGCCGAAATCAACAATCTGGCCCGGGGTTGCGACATCCATCCGGTCCTGACCGGCCCCCCGGAGAACGGTCCCCCGGAGAACGGGCCCCCAAAAAATGGTCCCCCGGAGAATGGGCCCCCGGAGAATGGGCCCCCGGAGAATGCGCCTCAGTTCACGATCTGGGTACGACCCAAGGGGGAACGGGTCGATGAACTGTTCGCGCTGATGTGTGGCGATATCTCGATGCCCGTGCCGTACGCCCTCGGACGCCGGGGCTGGGCGCCTACCGTGCAGTTGACCGCCTACCTGCGCGGCCTGCCGGCCCCCGGCTGGCTGCGGGTGCTCTGCACCGCCACCCTGATCGGGCAGGACTTCTTCGACGAGGATCACACGGTCGTCGACTCTGCCGGGCGCATCGTGGTGCAAACCCGGCAACTGGCCCTGCTGCCCGGTCGGTAGGGTTTTGCCATGTCCAGAATCGCGATCATCGGCGGCGGCAACATCGGGGAGGCTCTGGTCGGTGGGCTGCTTCGGGCCGGGCACCATGTCCGGGATCTCGTGCTTGCCGAAAAGGTGCCCGAGAGGGCCGACTACCTGTCGCAGACCTTTTCGGTGCGGGTCGCCTCCATCGCCGAGGCGGTCGAAAACGTCGCCTTCGTGATTCTCGCCGTCAAGCCGGCCGATGTGGAATCGACCACCGTGGAGATCGCCAACGCCGCGGGCAACGCCGACAGTTCGGCCGTCGAACAGGTTCTGGTCAGTGTCGTCGCCGGGATCACGACGGGTTTTTTCGAGTCCCGCATGCCGGCTGGGTCGCCGGTGATCCGGGCTATGCCCAACGCCCCGGCTCTGGTGGGAGCCGGCATCACCGCGCTGGCGCGGGGCCGGTTTGCCACTGCGGAGCAGCTTGCCGAAGCCGCCGCGTTGTTCGCGTGTGTTGGCGGGGTGCTGACGGTGCCGGAGTCCCAGCTCGATGCGGTGACTGCGGTCTCGGGCTCCGGTCCGGCCTACTTTTTCCTGTTCGTCGAGGCTCTGGTCGATGCGGCGGTGGCCAGCGGCCTGAGCCGGACCGACGCCACCGAATTGGCGTTGCACACCTTCGCGGGCTCAGCGGCGATGCTGGTGGAGCGCAGCAACGCCGACCGGGCCGCGGCGACCGGGCGGCCGGATACCACGGCCGCCGAGCTGCGGGCGTTGGTCACCTCGCCCGGGGGGACGACTGCGGCTGGCCTGCGTGAACTAGAACGAGGCGGCCTCCGCGCGGCCGTCGCTGCCGCGGTAGATGGCGCAAAAACCCGCTCTGAGCAGCTCGGAATTACAACAGAGTAGTTCAATCAATTTCAGACTGATTAGCCAACACCCGTCGCAGGAACCCCATTGGCCACGCTATTGTCCTCCTGTATGCACCGGGTGGGTGCCAGCGGTGGGGAAGCCGCTGGACCGCCTGTGCCTGACGGAATGGGTAGCGATGACGTCTATGAACAGACCATCGGCGCGAGACGCCGCCGCCGCGAAAACGGCGCGTGACGACAGTGCGGCGGACGGCCAGCCGGTCACCAAAACGCAGTTTCTCACTGTCGCGGAGGTGGCCGCGCTGATGCGGGTCAGCAAGATGACGGTCTACCGCTTGGTGCACAACGGTGAACTGCCCGCCGTACGGGTGGGTCGCTCGTTCCGGGTCCACGCCAAAGCGGTGCACGATCTGCTCGAGACCTCCTACTTCGACGCTGGCTAAAGCCGGTCTGGGACGCTGGCAAAAGCCCGTCGGGGAGTCCTCCGGTTTCGCTCCACCCGCCCGCTTGGGTAAGGTGAGCGCGACACAGGCAGGCCCGGCACGGTTGCGCGGGCGTTCAGCACTTAGGCAGCGGAGTTCATGGGTTCAGTAATCAAGAAGCGGCGCAAGCGCATGTCCAAGAAAAAGCATCGCAAGTTGCTCCGTCGGACCCGGGTCCAGCGCAGAAAACTCGGTAAGTAGCGTCGCGTCTCACCGCGCCGTCGTGGGCATCTGCCGATAGGCTGCCTTGATGGAACCCGGCACCGATATCCCGGATCACCCCAGAGTGGTACTGGTGACGGGGGCGTGCCGGTTCCTCGGCGGCTACCTCACCGCACGTCTGGTGCAGAACCCGCTGATCGAAAAAATCATCGCCGTCGACGCGATCGCGCCCAGCAAGGATCTCAAGCGGCGGATGGGCCGGGCCGAGTTCGTTCGCGCCGATATCCGGAACCCCCTGATTGCCAAGGTGATCCGGAACAGCGACGTCGACACTGTGGTGCACGCGGCCGCCGCCTCCTATGTGCCGCGCTCGGGCGGGCGGGCCACGCTCAAGGAATTCAACGTCATGGGCGCCATGCAGTTGTTCGCTGCCTGCCAGAAGGCACCCTCGGTGCGTCGCGTCGTGCTGAAGTCCACCTCCGAGATCTATGGATCCCATTCGCACGATCCGGTGGTCCACACCGAGGACGGCAGTAGCAGACGTCCGCCCCGCGACGGCTTCGCCCGGGACAGCGTGGACATTGAGGGCTACGCCCGGTCCATGGGCCGGCGGCGACCCGATGTCGCACTGACCATCCTGCGGCTGGCCAACATGATCGGTCCGGCGATGGACACCGCGCTGGCGCGCTACCTGTCCGGCCCGGTAGTGCCCACCGTGCTCGGTCATGACGCGCGACTGCAGTTGCTGCACGAGCAGGACGCCCTCGGGGCGCTGGAGCGAGCCACCCTGGCCGGGACGCCGGGCACCTTCAACATCGGCGGCAGGGGAATCATCACGATGTCGCAGGCGATTCGCCGGGCCGGCCGGCTGTCGCTCCCGATGCCGACGCTGGGGGTCGGAGCGGTGGATTCGGTACGCAAGGCGACGAGAAACGGTGAGGTCAATCGCGATCAGCTGGCCTACTTCACCTTCGGCCGGGTGATGGACACCACCCGGATGCGCACCGAGTTGGGCTTTGAGCCCAAGTGGACGACGCTGGAGGCGTTCGACGACTTCGTTCGCGGGCGCGGCCTGACCCCGATCATCGACCCGAACTGGGTAAGCTCAGTGGAGCGGCGAGTATTTGCGGTGGCGCAGCGGTGGGGGAGGTGAGCGACGTGGCCGGTGGTTCCCAGACCGATGGTTCCCAGAGCGGTGATTCCCGGACCGGTGGGGCCAAAGCCAAAGTCATTCCCCTGCATACGGGTCCGGCCCGCGCGCGGTCCCGCGCCCGTGCCGCGGCACCCCGTGGGGCGTCCGCGATGCCGAAGCCCTCGGCGGGTACCGCCGAGGAGATTGAGGCGGTCATTCGGGAGTTCGAACAGCGCCGCGCGGGCGCGGCCGAACCGACACCGAGTGAGGTGACCCAGCGCATCTCCGGAATCGCGGACTTCATCCGCAAACGGCTCACCGGCGACTACGCGGTGGACGAGTTCGGCTTCGACCCGCAGTACAACGACGCGGTCGTACTGCCCGCACTTCGTTTCTTCTACGACACCTGGTTCCGGGTTGAGGTCAGCGGCATCGAAAACCTGCCGTCCACCGGCGCGGGCCTGGTGGTCGCCAACCACGCCGGCACCCTGCCGTTCGACGGCCCGATGCTGTCGGTGGCGGTTCGCGATCACCACCCGGCCCACCGTGACCTGAGACTGCTCGCCGCCGACATCGTCTTCGACATGCCGTTCGTCGGTCCGATCGCGCGCAGGGCCGGTCACACCATGGCGTGTAGCGCCGACGCCAACCGTCTGCTGGCCGGCGGCGAACTCACCGCGGTGTTCCCGGAGGGGTACAAGGGCCTGGGTAAGCCCTTCCGTGACCGTTACAAGCTGCAACGCTTCGGTCGGGGTGGTTTCGTCTCGGCGGCGTTGCGCGCCGGCGCGCCGATCATTCCGTGCTCGATCATCGGATCCGAGGAGATTTACCCGATGCTCGCCGACGTCACCCTGCTCGCTCGTGTGCTCGGTGTGCCCTACTTCCCGATCACCCCGCTTTTTCCCTTGGCCGGGCCGCTGGGGTTGGTGCCACTACCGTCGAAGTGGCACATCGCCTTCGGTACGCCCGTCGACACCAGTAGCTACGACGAGACGGCGGCCGACGATCCCATGGTCACCTTCGAGATCACCGACCAGGTCCGCGAGACCATTCAGCAGACGCTCTATGGGCTGCTGGCTCAGCGACGCAACACCTTCCTGGGCTGAGGGCCGCTCGCGCTGGATTCAGTCGGCGTTCTGGCGCGCCTGTGCGCGGGCGGCGATGGCGGCCACCAGAGCGTTGTCCTCCGCACCCGCGGCTTCGCCGATCATCGTCACGATCGTGGTGATCACCGGTTGACCGTCGGCGTCGGTGACCTCACTGCGCATCTCGGTGATCACCGTGCCGTGCGACTCCAGCACTGAGTCCAGCCAGGAGTCGAAATACAACTTGTCACCGGCGAAGACCGGCCGGTGGAACAGGATCTTCTGGTCGCGGTGAATGACCCGGGACAGGTTGATCCCGACATCGAACTGTTTGAAGATCTCCAGTTGTACCTGACGGCCCGCGACAGCGATGAAGGTCAACGGTGCGATGACGTCCGGGTAACCGGCGGCCCGGGCGGCCTCTTCACTGCAGTGCAACGGGTCCTCAGATTTGACCGCGGCCGCGTACTCGCGGATCTTCTCCCGGCCGACCAGAAAGTAGTCGTGGTAGCGATAGTGGGTCCCGATGATGTCGCTGGCGAAAGACATGGGGGGAGCCTAGCGCGGGAGCCCAGCGCGGGAGCCCAGCGCGGGAGTCTTTCGCAGCACTGGTCTACTCCTGCTCGTGGCGGCGTGACACCGCCGCAGCCACCGCCCCTCCGACCGCCCCGATCGCCAGAGCGGACGGCACTCCGATCTTGGCCGCTTTGCGCGCGGTGCGGAAATCCTTAATCTCCCAACCTCGTTCGCGGGCGACGTCGCGTAACTCGGAGTCCGGGTTGACGGCGATCGCGGTGCCCACCAGGGAGAGCATCGGCACGTCGTTGATGCTGTCGGAGTAGGCGGTGCAACGTTTGAGGTTGAGTCCCTGACGGATCGCCAGCGCCCGCACCGCGTGCGCCTTTCCGGAGCCGTGCAGGATGTCGCCGAGCAGGCGGCCGGTGAACACCCCGTCGACCGATTCGGCCACCGTCCCCATCGCACCGGTCAACCCGAGTCGCCGGGCGATGACATCGGCCAACTCGAACGGGGTGGCGGTCACCAGCCAGACCTGCTGACCGGCGTCGAGGTGCGCCATCGCCAGCGCGCGGGTGCCGGGCCAGATCTTGTCGGCGAGGATCTCGTCGTAGATCTCCTCGCCCAGCATGCTCAACTCGGCCGTGGAGCGGCCCTCGATGAAGGCCAGTGCCTTGCGCCGGCCCTCGGCGACGTCGGCGCTGTTCTCCCGGCCGGTCACCTGGAATTTGGCCTGTGCGTACATGAACTTCCAGACCTCGCCGTACCGGAAGTATTTGCGGGCAGCCAGGCCGCGACCGAAGTGCACCAGCGAAGAGCCCTGCACGAGGGTGTTGTCGACATCGAAGAAGGCCGCGGCGGTCAGGTCGGTCGGTTCGCGGTCATCGTCACGCTCGCCCATGCCGGCAAGCCTATCCAGTGAGTGGGACACTAGCCGGGTGGGATTCCGGACGGCATGACTCGGGCGCAGGTGAAATTGCTCACCCGGCAGGGTTGTGGGCTGTGCACCCAGATGTACGAGCGGCTGGCCGTGCTGGCCGCCGAACTCGGGTTCGACCTGTCCAGCATTGACGTCGACGCCGCCGCGGCCGCCGGTGAGACGGCGTTGCGGGCCGAATTCGGCGACCGGCTGCCGGTGGTGCTGCTGGACGGCCGCGAACACAGCTACTGGAATCTCGACGAGGAGCGTTTGCGGGCCGACATCACGAACCGGTGAAGTCCGCGAAAGATTTGGCGGGGCCGCGGCGCTGCCATTACCGTTGCGGGTAGTTTCTGATCTCCGGGGAGCGACTTCTCTCGCCTCCGGGAGGGCGACGAGGGAGCAGACAGGTGATCGCGCCGTGAGCGTCCTAGTCTTCGGAGTCTCCCATCGCAGCGCACCGGTCGCGGTGCTCGAACAACTCGCCGCGGACGAGTCCGAGCAGGGCAAGCTGGTCGAGCGGGTTCTGCAATCACCACTGGTGACCGAGGCGATGCTGCTGTCCACCTGTAACCGGGTAGAGGTCTACGCCGTGGTCGACGCCTTCCACGGCGGCCTTTCGGTGATCAGCCAGGTGTTGGCCGACCACGCCGGGATGTCGGTGGGTGAGCTCACCAAGCACGCCTACGTCCGATACAGCGAGGCCGCCGTCGAGCACCTCTTCTCGGTGACCAGTGGTCTGGACAGTGCGGTGATCGGCGAACAGCAGGTTCTCGGCCAGGTCCGCCGCGCCTACGCGGCGGCCGAGGCCGGGCGATCGGTCGGTCGGATCTTGCACGACCTCGCGCAGCGGGCGCTGACGGCCGGAAAGCGGGTGCAGGCCGAGACCGGCATCGCCGCCGCGGGCGCCAGCGTGGTGTCGGTGGCGCTGCATATCGCCGCTGAGCGGCTCTACCGACCGGAGTTGGGTCCGTCCTACACCGCCCTGACCGGCCGGACGGTGACCGTGATCGGCGCCGGCTCAATGGGCAGCCTGGCGGCCGCTCTGCTGGTCCGGCTCGGCGTGGGCCATGTCAACGTCGTCAACCGGTCGCTGCCCCGGGCGCAACGCCTGGTGCAGATCATCGCCGAGCAGGGTGTCGGTGCGCAGGCGATGACCCTCGACGAGTTGCCGGCGGCGCTCGCGGCCGCCGACCTGGCAGTCAGTTGCACCGGGGCGGTACGGCCGGTGGTGACGCTCGCCGATGTACATCACGCCCTTGCCGGTGCGCAGCGTGATGAGAGCGCCGAACCACTGGTGCTCTGCGACCTCGGAATGCCGCGAGATATCGACGCCGCGGTCGCCGGACTGCCCGGAGTCTGCGTGATCGACATGGAACGTCTCCAGCGTGAACCGGCGGCGCGGGCCGCCGCCGCCCACACCGACGCCGCCCGCGAGATCGTCGCGACCGAGGTTGCCGCGTACCTGGCGGGTCAGCGGATTGCTGAGGTCACCCCGACCGTCACGGCGCTGCGCCGGCGGGCTGCCGAGGTGGTGGACACCGAACTGCTGCGACTCGAGCACCGGCTGCCGGGCCTCGATGACGTCCAGCGTGACGAAGTCGCCCGGACCGTCCGGCGGGTGGTCGACAAACTGCTGCACGCTCCAACGGTGCGGATCAAGCAGTTGGCCGTCGCGCCCGGCGGCGACACCTACACCGAGGCGTTGCGGGAACTGTTCGAACTCGATCCGCAGGCGGTTGAGGCTGTTGCCGGGGGCGAGTTTCCGCCGCCGGATGACGATTCGCCATGAGGGGATTCGCCCTGAGGGGATTAGCACTGAGGGGATTAGTACTGGGGACGGCTGACCGCGTCCGCCGCGTCGCGCGGCCCGAGGTGCTCCGCTGACCGCATCGTGGGACGAGAAGTCGCTCATCCGGATCGGCACCCGGGGCAGTCTGCTGGCCACCACCCAGGCCGGAGCGATTCGCGATCAACTCATCGCGGGCGGCTATCGGGCCGAACTGGTGATCATCACCACCGCCGGTGACCTATCGGCCGGGCCGGTGGCTGAGATCGGCGTTGGGGTGTTCACCGCGGCCTTGCGGACGGCGATCGCCGCCGGCGAGGTCGACATGGCCGTGCACTCCTACAAAGACCTGCCGACCGCCGCTGATGAGCGTTTCCTCATCGCGGCCGTACCGCGCCGGGAGGACGCCCGCGACGCCCTGGTGGCCCGCGATAACCTGGTGCTCGGAGAGCTGCCGGCGGGTTCGGTGATCGGTACCTCGTCGGTGCGAAGGGCCGCGCAGCTTAGAGCACTGGGTCTCGGTTTGGAAATCCGCCCCCTACGAGGCAACCTTGACACCAGGTTGAACAGGGTAAGCAGCGGTGATCTCGACGCCATTGTGGTGGCCCGTGCGGGTCTGGCTCGCATCGGTCGTCTCGGTGACGTCACCGAGACGCTGGAGCCGGTGCAGATGCTGCCGGCGCCGGCCCAGGGAGCGCTCGCGATCGAGTGTCGCGCGGGTGATTCCGGGCTCGCGGCGATGCTGGCGGGGTTGGATGACCCCGACACGCGCGCCGCGGTCACCGCGGAGCGAACCCTGTTGGCCGAACTGGAGGCGGGTTGCTCCGCACCGGTGGGCGCGATCGCCGAAGTGGTCGAGTCCATCGATGAGGACGGCCGTGTCTTCGACGAGATGTCGCTGCGCGGGTGCGTGGCGGCGGTGGACGGATCCGAGGTGATCCGTGCGTCCGGCATCGGCGACCCCGGCCGGCCCGCAGCACTTGGGCTGCGAGTGGCCGCGGAGTTGTTCGAGTTGGGCGCGCGGGAAGTCATGTCGGCCGGCCGCGATGAGCGGTAGGCGGGAGTGGAGATGACTGCTAGCGGGAGTGGCCGCGGGCGCAAGCCGAAGCCCGGACGCATCACGTTCGTCGGGTCGGGACCGGGGGACCCCGGTCTGCTGACGACACGCGCGCGCACCGTGCTGGCCAACGCCACGTGCGTGTTCACTGATCCGGATGTGCCGGCGGCCGTGCTCAACGTCGTCGGCAGTGCACTCGCGCCCGCGGTGGGTCCGGCCCCGGCGCCGCGCGGAGATGCCGATGGCGCGGACTCGACCGAGCAGATGGTCGCGGCCGGCCCGGACATCCGGCCCGCACTGGGTGAGCCGGCCGAGGTCGCCAAGATCCTGCTGGCCGAGGCGAGGGCCGGCGCCGACGTGGTGCGCCTGGTCGCCGGCGACCCACTCTCAGTCGACGCGGTCATCACCGAGGTCAACGCAGTGTCGCGGACCAGCCTGGCCTTTGACATCGTGCCCGGCCTGCCGGCCACCGTCGCCGTGCCGACCTACGCCGGCCTGCCGTTGGGATCCACCCACACCGTCGCCGACGTCCGCGGCGAGGTGGATTGGGCGGCACTTGCTGCCGCTCCCGGTCCCCTGATCCTCACCGCCACGGTCTCGCACCTGGCCGAAGCGGCCCGCACACTCATCGAGTTCGGCCTGTCCGATTCGACGCCGTGCGTGGTGACCGCCGAGGGCACCAGTTGCGCGCAGCGTTCGGTGGAGTCGACCCTGCGCGGGCTGACCGATCGCACCGCGCCGGGTGCCGGCGACCCGGCCGGCCCACTGGCCGGTCCGCTGGTGGTGACCATCGGTCGCACCGTGACCAGCCGGGCCAAGCTGAACTGGTGGGAGAGCAGGGCGCTCTACGGCTGGACGGTGCTGGTGCCACGGACGAAGGACCAGGCCGGTGAGATGAGCGACCGCCTGACCGCCCACGGCGCGCTCCCGGTGGAGGTGCCGACTATCGCCGTCGAACCGCCGCGCAGCCCCGCCCAGATGGAGCGGGCCGTCAAAGGTTTGGTCGATGGGCGCTTCCAGTGGGTGGTGTTCACCTCGACCAACGCTGTGCGCGCGGTGTGGGAGAAGTTCGCCGAGTTCGGCCTCGACGCGCGGGCGTTCTCCGGTGTGAAGATCGCCTGCGTCGGTGAAGCGACGGCCGAACGGGTTCGGGCCTTCGGCATCAGCCCCGAGTTGGTGCCCTCCGGCGAGCAGTCCTCGCTGGGCCTGCTCGACGATTTCCCGGACTACGACAGCGTTTTCGATCCGGTCAACCGGGTGCTGCTGCCGCGCGCCGACATCGCCACCGAAACCCTCTCGGAGGGACTGCGCGAGCGCGGCTGGGAGATCGAAGACGTCACGGCCTACCGCACGGTGCGCGCAGCGCCGCCGCCGGCCGAGACCCGGGAGATGATCAAGACCGGTGGATTCGACGCGGTCTGCTTCACCTCCTCCTCGACGGTGCGCAACCTTGTCGGAATCGCCGGCAAGCCGCACTCCCGCACCATCGTCGCGTGCATCGGCCCCAAGACTGCCGAGACCGCCGCGGAATTTGGTTTGCGCGTCGACGTTCAACCGGAAACCGCTGCCGTCGGCCCATTGGTCGACGCGCTGGCCGAGCATGCCGCGCGGTTGCGCGCAGAGGGCGCGCTGCCCCCGCCGCGCAAGAAGAGTCGGCGCCGGTAGGGCAACGGCTGCCGCCATGTCGTTTCCCGCCGAACGTCCGCGCCGGCTGCGGTCCACTGCGGCCATGCGCCGTTTGGTAGCCCAAACATCCTTGGAACCAAGGCATTTGGTGCTGCCGATGTTTGTCGCTGACGGTATCGACGAGCCTCGACCGATTTCCGCCATGCCCGGTGTTGTTCAACACACCCGGGCATCACTGCGTTCCGCTGCCGCTGATGCCGTCGCAGCCGGCGTCGGCGGACTGATGATCTTCGGTGTGCCGCGCGAGGAGGACAAAGATGCCGCCGGCTCGTGTGGCCTGCGTCCCGACGGGGTTCTCAATCGTGCGCTTGCCGACTTGGCCGCGGACCTCGGCGACGCCACGGTCGTCATGGCCGACACCTGCCTCGATGAGTTCACCGACCACGGCCACTGCGGAATCGTCGATGAATCGGGCCGGGTCGACAACGACGCCACCAATGCCCAGTACGTCAAACTCGCTGTCGCCCAGGCGAACGCGGGTGCGCACGTCGTCGGTCCCAGCGGCATGATGGACGGTCAGGTGGCTGCAATCCGTGCCGGGCTTGACGCGGCCGGTTATGCGGACGTGGCGATCCTGGCCTATGCGGCGAAGTTCGCCTCGGCGTTCTATGGGCCCTTCCGGGAAGCGGTTGCCTCGGGACTGACCGGTGACCGGCGGACCTACCAGCAGGACACCGGTAACGCCCGTGAGGCGATGCGAGAGATCAGCCTCGACGTCGCCGAGGGCGCCGACATCATCATGGTCAAGCCCGCGATGGCCTATCTCGACATCGTGCGCGCCGCTGCGGAGATCTCTCCGGTACCGGTGGCGGCGTATCAGGTCTCCGGTGAGTACTCGATGATCGCCGCCGCGGCCGCACACGGCTGGATCGATCATCGTGCCGCCGCGCTGGAGTCATTGATCAGCATCCGCCGGGCCGGCGCCGACATCGTGCTGAGCTACTTCGCCGCCGACGCGGCAGGGTGGCTGGCGTGAGCGCGCTCCCGCCGGCCGGTGCTCCGAGTCGGCCCGCCGACGTCGACACCGGTTTCTGGCTGTGGATGGCGGCGCTGTCGCTGCTGCTGGTCGGACAGATCGTCGACGTCGTCACCACCGCCACCGCCGCGGACGCCGCCAAGGCCGTCGGCTCGAAGTATCTGGGCATCCTCGGTATCGTGTTGATCCTGGCCGTGGGCGCTGTCGTGGCGACCGTGCTGGTCCTGATGCGTTCCGGGTACCGCTGGGCTCGCTCGCTGCTGACCGGCGGCGGCCTGGCCACCATCTTCTACACGCTGGCCAGCCTGCTGGGTGCGGCGCGTGAACCGACGGGCGCGGTGGTGTTCGCCGTGAC
>CAMDFY010000017.1 GCA_945897705.1 Bifidobacterium breve
GCCGCGTCCGGGCCGGCGATCTACAACTACGCCTGGTTGGTGTTGCAACTACCCTTCGGCATCATCGGGGTGACCATTCTGACGGTCGTCATGCCGCGACTGAGCCGCAACGCTGCTGCCGACGACGTCCCGGCCGTGATCGCCGACCTCTCGCTGGCCACCCGGCTGACCATGGTGACACTGCTTCCGGTGGTGGCGTTCATGACCATCAGCGGACCCGCGATCGGCAGCGCCCTCTTCGCCTACGGCAAATTCGGAGAGGTCGACGCCAACTATCTCGGCATCGCGATCGCGCTGTCCGCCTTCACGCTGATCCCCTACGCGCTGGTGCTGCTGCAACTTCGGGTGTTCTACGCCAGAGACGAACCCTGGACGCCGATCCTGATCATCATCGCGATAACGATCGTGAAGATCGTGGCCTCCCTGGCGGCCCCGCACCTGACCGACGACCCCGAACTTGTGGCCGGCTATCTCGGTGCGGCCAACGGACTCGGATTTCTCGCGGGCGCCGTACTCGGCCACCTGTTACTGCGGCGGTCGCTGCGCCCACCAAACGGCCGACTGTTGGATCCCACGGTCATCCGCACCGTCGGGGCCACCGCGGGGGCCGCACTGCTGGCCGCATTCGTCGCCACCGGAGCCGACCGACTGCTGGGGCTGTCGGCGCTGACCGCCCGCGGCGGTGGCGGATCCATGATCCGGCTCGGGATCGTCGCCTCGATCATGCTGCCGATCCTGGCGGCGGTCATGCTCAGCGCCCGGGTTCCGGACGCCCTCGCCGCAGTCGGAGCGGTCCGGCGAGTGCTTCGCCGACGCCCGCCGGCCGACGACTCGTCACCGCCTCAGAACTCTCACCTGCCCCACAGGGCTACTCCCGTCACGTACCCTGAGATCGACCACGCATTCGCGCCAGGAAAGGTGCCGGAACTGAGCGAACGCCCCTCAGGTGCGCCGCCGGGTCGCCCCGACGAGCCGACCACCCGGATTCCGCGCACGCCGGCCGACGAATTCCAGCCGGATGTGGCCGCGGACCCACGGCCACCGGCGGAATCAGGGAAGCATGCGCAGACCGCCGCGCAGCCCCCGTCGAACCCCGGATCCCCGTCGAGCCCCGGATCCCCGTCCAGCCTTAGTCCGGGTGCCACCGTCGCCGACGGGCGATACCGGCTGCTGGTGTTCCACGGCGGGCCTCCCGATCTGCAGTTTTGGCAGGCCCTCGACGTTCCCCTGGACCGGCAGGTCGCGCTCACGTTGATCGACCCCGACCGCAGGATGCCGGATGCACGGATCGACGAGATCCTGGCTCGCACACTGACCTTGAGCCGGATCCAGCGGCCGGGCCTGGCCCGAGTCCTCGACGTCACGAAAATCTCTGCCAGCAGTGGGGTATCCGACGGCAGTGAACTCGCCACCGGCAGTGGGCTGGTGGTGTCGGAGTGGATCCGGGGCGGCTCGCTCAGGGAGGTATCCGATACCTCACCGTCGCCGTTGGGCGCCGCCCGGGCGATCCAGTCCTTGGCCGCGGCGGCCGACGAGGCACACCGAGCCGGTGTGGCACTGTCGGTGGACCACCCCGGCCGGGTACGGGTGAGCATCGACGGCGACGTGGCGCTCGCCTTCCCGGCAACGCTGGCCGGGGCCACCCCCGCCGGCGACGTCCGGGGCATCGGAGCCGCGTTGTATGCACTGCTCGTGGACCGCTGGCCGCTGCCCGAGCACGGAACTTCAAGCGGACTGCGGCCCGCCGCCACCGCTGCGACCGGTGAGCCGGTTGATCCGTCCACAGTCAACGCCGCAATCCCGTTCCAGATCTCCGCGGCGGCCAGCCGAGCGATCCAGCCCGGCGGCGGCATCAGCACCGCCGCCACTCTGCTGCATCTGCTGCAGCAGGCGACCGCCGCAGCCGACCGGACCGACCTGATGGAGCCGGTCGGCGATGCCGCACCCCGGCCGCCGCGCGGGATTCCGGGCGGCCAGGATGCCGCCGCGAAACAGCGCCGCAAATTGCTCGTCGGTCTCGGGGTGGGCGCCGCGGTGCTGCTGGTCGCACTCGCCGTGATGGCCTCGCTGCTCGGCCGAATCTTCGGTGACACCGGTGATGGACTGAAGAGCGATCAGCTTGGCTTGAACACGACCACCGCGCCAAGCATCAGCGCGACCGGCGCGATAGTCAAACCTGTTGCGGCCGAAGTTTTCTCACCCGATGGCGGGGCTGACGCCCCGAGCCTGGCCGGGCTGGCAATTGACGGCGACCAATCAACCGCCTGGCCGACGGATACCTATACCGACACCGTTCCGTTCCCGAATTTCAAAAACGGAGTCGGGCTTATGCTCGAACTGCCCGAACCCACGGTGGTCGGCAGCGTCACCGTCGCGGTGTCCAGCACAGGTACCCAGGTCCAGATCCGTAGCTCACCCACGGCGAGTCCGGCGGATCTTCAGGACACCATCCTGCTGACCGGACCCACCGCCCTCAAACCGGGCACCAACACCATTTCGGTGCCCAGCGCGGGGCCCACCTCGCACCTGTTGGTATGGATCTCGACCATGGGTCAGACGGCTGGGGAGAGCCGCACCGACGTCTCCGAAATCACGGTGCGCGCCGCTTCCTAGAACCAGTCCACCGAGCACCGTCGGCGGGTGAAGTGCCCCGTATCGCAACACTGGCTAATGTCCGGCCGTGCCCTGCTTAAACCCCGACGGTCGCAACGACGCCGATCTGCTTGCCGCCCACGTCGCCGGTGACCGCCGCGCGTTCGAGGAACTGATTCGGCGTCATGGCATGCAGTTACGTCGGCTTGCGCGGCGGCGTACCGAGACCGCCGAGGATGCCGACGACGCCCTGCAGGAGGCACTGCTCTCCGCGCACCGCGCGGCCGGATCGTTTCGTCGCGACGCGGCAGTCGGCAGCTGGCTGCACCGGATTGTCGTGAACGCCTGCCTGGATCGTTTGCGCCGCAACGGTTCTCCCGCCGAGGAGCTGACCGAGGACCACCGCTCGGTGTCCGACCGAACGGCAAACATCGAGACGTCGATCATCGTGCGCCAGGCACTGATGCGCCTGCCTGCAGATCAGCGCGCCGCCGTCCTTGCCGTCGACATGCACGGCTACTCCGTGGCCGATGCCGCCAAACTGCTCAACATCGCTGAGGGAACGGTCAAGAGCCGGTGCGCCCGGGCCCGGGCGCGGTTGGCGACGTTGTTGGGCTGTCTGTCCCCCTCGACCCAGACCTGAGCGGCACACTAGTGCGATGGTGTCCCCGCCAGAGCGGCACACGAGTGCGATGGTGTCCCCGCCGACCGCGCACCGGGTGACCGGGCGGCCGCCGCGTCGACCCGCTCACGCGGCGCGGCCGACTGCCGGAACCGGTCGGCTGCTGCTCGGCGGTGTCGCCGTGGCCGGCCTTCTCATCGCTCTCGCCGCCGGAACTTCGATCCTGCAGTCCGGTGGGCCGGCAACCAGCACGCCCACCAGTGCCCGGCTCATCACCGTTTCCGCGACCGTCCCGGCGCAGCGGCCGTAGTCGCGGCCTATCCTGGGAACAGCAGACAGCGCATGGTTTGCGTTAGGGACCGTTTGTCAGTCAGAAAGGCTGCAATGACCGATAACACCACCCTGCATGACGTCATCGTCATCGGATCCGGGCCGGCCGGATACACCGCCGCCCTCTACACGGCGCGGGCTCAACTCAAACCCCTGGTCTTCGAAGGCACGTCCTTCGGCGGGGCGCTGATGACCACCACCGAGGTGGAAAACTACCCCGGATTCCGTTCCGGCATCACCGGACCCGAACTCATGGACGAGATGCGCGAACAGGCCCTGCGATTCGGCGCCGATCTACGGATGGAAGACGTCGAATCGGTGTCCCTGGCCGGACCGGTCAAGGAGGTAGTCACTGCAGACGGAGAGACCCACCGCGCTCGGGCGGTGATCCTGGCCATGGGTGCGGCTTCGCGCTACCTCGGTGTCCCTGGAGAGCAAGAACTCCTTGGCCGTGGCGTGAGTTCCTGTGCCACCTGTGATGGATTCTTCTTCAAGGATCAGGACATCGCCGTGGTCGGTGGTGGTGATTCCGCCATGGAGGAGGCCACCTTCCTGACCCGATTCGCGCGCAGTGTCACCCTTGTGCACCGCCGCGACGAGTTCCGGGCGTCCCGAATCATGCTGGAGCGCGCCCGGGCCAACGACAAGATCACATTCCTGACCAACACCGCGGTGCTCGCCGTGGAGGGCGATACCACCGTGACGGGCCTGCGAGTGCGCGATGCGGTCAGCGGAACTGAGTCCACGCTCGCGGTCACCGGCGTGTTCATCGCGATTGGCCATGATCCGCGCTCGGCGTTGGTCCGCGATGCCGTCGCGGTCGATCCCGACGGCTACGTTCACGTTGCCGAACACAGCACCGCCACCTCGCTGCCCGGGGTGTTCGCCGCAGGCGACCTGGTGGACCGCACCTACCGGCAGGCGATCACCGCGGCCGGCAGCGGTTGCGCCGCGGCCATCGACGCTGAGCGGTGGCTCGTCGAGGCGCACGAGCACAGCGAGATGGCGCCCGCATGAGCGCCGCGGCGGTGAACGTCACCGATGGCACCTTCGCCGAGGCCGTGCTGTCCAGCGCCACACCGGTTTTGGTGGACTTCTGGGCCACCTGGTGCGGCCCATGCCGGATGGTGGCGCCGGTCCTCGAGGAGATCGCCGCGGAGAAGTCCGGGCAGCTGATCGTGGCCAAGCTCGACGTCGATGCCAACCCGGCGACGGCTCGCGATTACCAGGTGGTCTCGATTCCGACACTGATTTTATTCAAGGACGGAAAGCCGGTGAAACGGGTGGTGGGCGCCAAAGGCAAGGCGGCGTTGCTGCGCGAGATCGGCGACGTCCTCTAGCACGGTCGCGGACCGCGCGGATCGCACCGGCAGAGACGCATTCGTTACCCGCGTGACGCCCGAGGGGTTTCCTGAAGACCCGCTCCATCTGCGACAATACCCACCATGCGGACTCCCAGCGACGGTGCCGACGGTGCCGCCTCACGATCGGGCGGCGCTCCAAGCGGTGTGGTGCGTCTGGGGGACCGCGGTAGCGCGGTTGTCGAGATTCGGGCTGCGCTGGCCGCTCTCGGGTTACTGGAATACCCCGACGACAACCTAACGACCGGGCGGCACGTGGCGCTCGACAACTTCGACGCCGAACTCGACCACGCGGTGCGGGCCTTCCAACAGCGCCGCGGGCTCTTGGTCGATGGCCTCGTCGGAGACGCCACCCACCGAGCGTTGCGGGAGGCGTCCTACCGCCTCGGCGCCCGTACGCTTGCCCACCAGTTCGGCGCACCGATGTACGGTGACGACGTCGCCACCCTTCAGTCACGGCTGCAGGACCTCGGCTTCTACACCGCGTTGGTAGATGGCTACTTCGGGTTGCAGACGCACAACGCGCTGATGTCCTACCAGCGCGAGTGCGGGCTGGCAGCGGACGGTATCTGCGGGCCGGAAACGCTGCGCTCCCTTTACTTTCTGGGATCCCGCGTCACCGGCGGTTCACTCCATGCCATCCGCGAGGAAGAGCACGTTCGGGTTTCCGGCCCGAGGCTATCGGGCAAGAGGATCATCATCGATCCCGGCCGCGGTGGGGATGACCGCGGTGTGATCGTGCACGGTCCTGAGGGCCCGATCAGCGAAGCGGACATCCTGTGGGATCTGGCCAGCAGGCTTGAGGGCCGGATGACCGCGATCGGCATGGAGACATTCCTGTCTCGTCCGGCGAACCGTAATCCGGCCGATGCCGAACGTGCCGCTACCGCCAACACGCTGGGGGCTGATCTCATGATCAGCCTTCGCTTCGAAAGTCAGCCCAGCCCGTCGGCAAGTGGCGTGTCCTGTTTCTACTTCGGTAGTCCACACGGTTCCGTGTCGACCATCGGGCGCAATCTCGCGGACTTTGTACAGCGAGAAGTGGTGGCGCGCACCAGATTACGAGATTGCCGCACGCATGGCCGAACGTGGGATCTGCTTCGACTCACCCGTATGCCAACAGTGCAGATCGACGTCGGTTACATCACCAGTCCCCACGATCTCAGCATGCTTACGACCCGGGAGTGTCGCGACGCCATCGCTGAGGCCGTTCTCGCGGCGGTCAAGCGTCTTTACCTTCTCGGCAAGAACGACCGTCCGACCGGAACGTTGACCTTCGCCGAATTACTGGCTCACGAGCAATCGGTGGACCAGGGTCGGCCCGCCGTCTAGCCGCTGCCGACGGGTTGTTGTAGCTCAGCACCTTCCAAGAGGCGCTCCAACGCAGCCTCCACCTCGGCCTTCCAACCCAGGCCCCGGTCCAGTTCCAGACGCAGGCGTGGGAAGTAACGGTGCGGGGCGACCACGGTGAATCCCGTATCCAGCAGCAGGGCTGCGTCGACCATGCACTGGTCGAAAGAACAATCACCGAGGGCCGCGATCGCGGGTTGCAGGCGTGGATCCACCCGATCGGGATCGCGCAGTTCGGCGGCCGCCTCGGTGCGGCCGAAGGCCTCCAGCGCCCGCACCCCCCGTCGTACCAGTTCGCTGACAACGTGCCCGATCAGCATCGCTGGTAACCCCTCGGGTTGACCGGGTTCCACGCCCATGGAGGTCAGCAGCACGGCGTCGGCGCTCACCGGACCGGTGGGGAACTGCTGAGCCCGTGGTACCGCCCGTGGTGGCGCGTAGAGGACATAGCCCAGGCATGGCTCCTCGGCGTCCCGCGGGTCATCCTGGGGGGCGTTCGTGGCAATCTGACCGCACGAACCCCACTCCAGCATGACCATCGACAGCCACGCTTCCTTCTCGAACTCGGGGTCCGGTAGGTGCTCGCCGGCCAGAGTCCGCGGGTCGACCTCCCAGAAGACGCACCGTCGCGCATGTTTGGGCAGTTGCTCGAACCCGTCGAGCCGCAGGGGCCTGATCAGAACGGACACTAGCCTCCCCGGCTTTCCCGCGGTGCAAAGCGCATGGCGGCCTCTCAAGGATAAGAGAACGCGCCACTCCCCGGCCGATATCCGCCGCGCCGGACCTCGCGGCGCCCTTGGAGGACGTGACCGACTTACGTCACTGTGACGTAATGAGGTTCGGCGGGAGCCTGGCCTATTTCGCGCTCTGCGGATCCATCAGTGCCACGATGCGCTGTAAGTCCTCGACCGATCCAAATTCGACAACGATCTTGCCCTTGCGCTTGCCGAGGCTGACCATCACCCGGGTGTCGTAACTGCGGGAGATCCGATCGGCGATGTCCTGTAGGCCCGGCATCTGGATCGGCTTTCGCCGCGATGGCGGCGGCGGCGTGGTGCCGTCGCGGTTCGCCAATGTCACGGCCTCCTCGGTGGCCCGCACCGACAGTCCCTCCGCCACGATCCGAGCAGCCAACTCCTCCTGCGCCTCAGCGCCGGCCTCCAGCGACAGGAGCGCCCGAGCATGCCCGGCCGAGAGGACGCCGGCGGCGACTCGCCGTTGCACGGCGATCGGCAACCGCAACAACCGGATCATGTTGCTGATCACTGGACGTGACCGGCCGATGCGGGTAGCCAGTTCATCCTGGGTGACGTCAAACTCCTCGAGTAGCTGCTGGTAGGCGGCCGCCTCCTCAAGGGGATTCAACTGCGCCCGATGGATGTTCTCCAACAGGGCGTCCCGGAGCAGGTTGTCGTCGGTGGTCTCCCGGATGATCGCCGGGATCGCCGTCAGGCCGGCCTGCTGGGAGGCCCGCCAGCGCCGCTCCCCCATCACGAGTTGGTAGCGCGTGCCGTCGGAACCAGAGGCGACCTCTCGCACCACGATCGGCTGCATCAGGCCGAACTCGCGGATCGAATGCACAAGCTCGGCAAGCGCCTCCTCGTCGAACACCTGACGTGGCTGGCGTGGGTTGGGGACGATGGCCGCCGGGTCGATCTCCCGGTAATAGTCCCCCCCGGCGACCACGACCTCGCCCGCCGTGCCACCGATCACGACATCTGCGGCAGCCTCACCCAATCGAGGACCGCCCTCGGCAGGGCCGGTGGGAATCAGCGACGCCAATCCGCGACCGAGGCCCCCCTTGCGGCGTGATGGCTTTGTCATGGCTGTGCCTCCCTGTTAATCGGCCCTGGGGACGGCCGGAACGCCAGCTCGCGGCTGGCGTCGAGATAACTCATGGCGCCCCGCGAACCCGGGTCGTAATCGATGATCGTCATGCTGTATCCGGGCGCTTCGGACACCTTGACGCTGCGTGGGATGACGCTGCGCAAAACCTTATCGCCAAAGTATCGTCGGACCTCGCCGGCGACCTGGTCGGCGAGTTTAGTACGGCCGTCGTGCATGGTCAGGACCACGGTGCTCACTTCCAGTCCTGGATTGAGGTGCGCCTTGACCATCTCGATGTTCTTCATCAGCTGGGAAACCCCCTCCAGCGCGTAATACTCGCACTGAATGGGGATGAGCACCTCCGAAGTGGCGACCAGTGCGTTGAGGGTCAGCAGCCCGAGCGAGGGCGGGCAGTCGATGAACACATAGTCAAAGTCCGTCCCCTCGAGATCCCGAAGTGCAGTCCGCAGGCGGTTCTCCCGGGCAACCATGCTGACAAGTTCAATCTCCGCTCCGGCCAGGTCGATCGTGGCCGGCACACAAAAGAGCCTTTCGCTGTGCGGGCTCTGCCGTAGTGCCGCATGAAGTGGAATCTCGCCCAGTAGCACCTCGTACGACGACGGCGTTCCGGAGTGCCGATCTGCGATCCCCAGGGCGGTACTGGCGTTGCCCTGAGGATCTAGGTCGATGACGAGCGTCTTCAACCCCTGAACCGCGAGGGCGGCTGCGAGGTTAACCGCCGTCGTCGTCTTCCCAACGCCACCCTTCTGGTTGGCAACGGTGAAAACCCTCCGCCGGGTGGGCCTCGGCAACTGGCCGGTCGCGGTGTGGAGCACCTGCATCGCCCGCTCGGCCGCCGCTCCGATCGGTGTGTCGTCGTCGACGCCTACCGTCCACGGTTGACCACCGGGGTCGTCGCCGCCCGGTGTTTCACGTGAAACATCGCTCACTGGCCTCTCCTCTCCGGCTGGCGCGCCGACCGTTTCCCGGCTGGCGGCGGACGCTCCCCGCGGGTCGCCGCCACCACCGTGGTTGGCGCATCCAACCGGCCCACTCCACATCTCACCACCTCGACCGCGGTCGCGCCTAACGCGGCCATCTGCCGACGATATTCGGCGACCTCCGCCGCCGCGCGCTCCCCCTTAATGGCCAGCATCCGACCACCCGGCCGTAGCAGTGGCAGACCCCACCGGGTGAGCTTCTCGAGGTCCGCAACCGCGCGGGACACCACGAAGTCGGCGCCGGCACACTGGGATCGAACCGCCGTCTCCTCTGCGCGGCCCCGAACCACGTGAACCGGTAGCCCTAACGCCTGGACCGCCTCCGCGAGGAAGTCCGCGCGGCGCAGCAGGGGTTCCACCAGTGTGACGGCCAGGTCGGGACGCGCAATCGCTAACGGTAAACCCGGCAGGCCCGCGCCACTGCCGATATCCACCGCCGACGCGGCCGGCCCGACGAGTTCGCTGACCACGACGCTGTTGAGGATGTGGCGCTCCCAGATCCGTTCGATCTCGCGGGGCCCGAGAAGGCCGCGTTCAACACCCGGCCCCACCAGTAGGTCGGCGTACTCCCGCGCCAGATGAAGGCGCGTTCCGAAGAGTTCCGCTGCGACCGGCGGCGGTGGCGGGGCACCGGGATGTTTCACGTGAAACATCCCCTCGGCACGACCGAACTACAGCACTGTAACTTCAGTCGGTCGCCGCCGGTCCGGTGGCATCGGCATCCCCGGTCTTCAGCACGACCACGCGGCGAGAAGGTTCGACCCCCTCGCTCTCGCTGCGGGTGCCGGGGACCGCCGCGATCGCGTCGTGGACGATCTTGCGCTCGAAGGGTGTCATGGGTGCGAGCTCCTCCCGTTGGCCGCTCGCGAGCACCCGCCGCGCCACTTTGTCGCCCATCGCGGTGAGTTCCTCACGGCGGCGGCGGCGCCAGCCCGCGACGTCGAGCATCAGCCTGCTGCGCTCCCCTGTCTTCTGATGAACCGCCAGGCGCGTCAGTTCCTGCAGGGCGTCCAACACCTCGCCCCGGCGGCCGACCAACTTCGTCAGGTCCTCACCGCCGTCGATGCTCACCATCGCGCGGTCACCCTCGACGTCGAGGTCGATGTCCCCGTCGAAATCCAAGAGGTCGAGGAACTCCTCCAGGTAATCGCCGGCGATCTCGCCCTCGGCGACTAATCGATCCTCGCGGTCGCCGGTCCTTGACGACGCCGGAACATCCGCCGCGTCGCTGATCGCAGAGTCCCCGGCATCCTGGGTTGCCACGTCCCCTACGTCATGGGTATCAGTCTCGGTCATACACACACTCCTTCTTCCGCCGGAAGATAATCCGGGTCAGCGTTGACGTTTGCGTTTTTTCGGCCGCGCACCGGGGCGAGGCGTTCCACCCGGGCGCTGGACGCCGTTGGTCCCCGACTTGGCGGCGCCGTTGGCTCTCGTGGATTTCGCCGAGGTGCTGGTCGTCGGATCGGAATCCCCTGTGGCCTTGGTGAATTCGCCGATCTGATCGTCGCCGGGCGCCTCCGGAACCTCAGCGGGAACGCCCTTGCGACCTTTCTGTGGCTTGGCCCCCGGAGCCGGCGCATTGGCTGAGCGCCGGACCAACCCTTCCTGCTTCTGAGCCTCTTCTTCTTTCTCGATCTTCCCGAATACGAGATGCTGCTGGCCGAAGGTCCAGATGTTGTTCGACACCCAGTAGATGATGATCGCGATCGGCAGGAATGGTCCGCCCACGACGACGCCGAGGGGAAACACGTATAGGGCGAGCTTGTTCATCATTGCGGTCTGCGGATTAGCCGCAGCTTCCGGACTCTGCCGCGCGATAGAGGCGCGACTGTTGAAGTACGTCGCGATCCCGGCGAGGATCATCAGCGGTACTGCGACCGCGGCAACCGCCGGCCTACTGAAGACCGTGTAGGCCGCGAGGCCATGCTGCTGGGTGATCGCCGCGCCGATGGGTGCTCCGAAGAGGTTGGCATCCAAAAAGTGGCCGACGTCCTCGGCGTTGAAGAAGTAGTTGCCCAGCGAGCGGTTCTCCTCGACCGACAACCCCAATCTGCCGAAGCCGGTCTGGGTGCGGTTGAACGACATCAGAACGTGATAGAGACCGAGGAAAACCGGGACCTGCGCGAGCATCGGGAGGCAGCCGAGGATGGGATTGAACCCGTGCTCGCGTTGAAGCTTCTGCATCTCCAGCGCCATCCGTTGGCGGTCTTTGCCGTACTTCTTCTGCAGCGCTTTGATCTGTGGCTGCAGTTCCTGCATCTGGCGGGTGGTCCGAATTTGGCGAACGAACGGCTTGTAGAGCAGCGCCCGCAGGGTGAACACCAGGAACATCACCGTCAGCGCCCAGGCGAAAAAGTTCTCCGGCCCCAGGATGGCCGCGAACAGCTTGTACCACAACCACATGATCCCCGACACCGGGTAGTAGATGTAATCGAGGCTGAACCAGTTAAACATTCATGCTCCTGACCTCGGATTGTGAGCCTTCATCGAACTCGCGCTCGGGTATCGGATCCCAGCCGCCGGCACACCACGGCCCGCATCGACCCAGTCGGCGCAGTGCCAGCCAGGCGCCGCGCAGCAAGCCGTACTCGGTGAGGGCGTCCACCGCGTATTGGCTGCATGTCGGCATGAAACGGCAGGTGGGAGGGCGCAGCGGCGACACCATGCGGCGGTACATGTCGATGACGGTGACCGCCATCCGCACCGCAGCGTGGGAAGCGGCTACTCGACGGGGGATCGGGCCAGTCATCGGTGTCCGTCCAGCAGCTGCTGAGTTCGTCGAACTCCGGCCGATAACTGTTGCTCAAGAGCAGAAAAGGGGGTGGTGCGGCTGGCGGGCAGAGCGCGGATGACAACCCGGTCGGCCGGATCCAACTCGGCGAGGAGCCCGCTAGCGGCGTGCCGAAGCCGGCGCGCCACCCGATGCCGATCTACTGAGCCCCCAACAGATTTGGCGACAATGAGACCGACCTGGGGCGAGCCGGTCAGCAACGCATCGTCGGATCGGCGGGCATGCACGACAAGGGACCGCTGCGGTGCCCGCACGCCGTGTCGAACAGCGAGGTCGAACTCCGTAGACCGCGTCATCCGGTTCCGGGCCGGGAGCACTCCGCGTCGCCTTGAATTCAGGCAGTCAGCGAGCCGCGGCCTTTGCGGCGCCGCGCAGTCACAATTGCCCGGCCCGCGCGGGTTCGCATCCGCAGCCGGAAACCATGGACCCTGGCCCGTCGGCGATTGTTCGGCTGGAACGTCCGTTTGCCCTTGGCCACGGCCTTTTCTCCTCATCACGAATAGCTGTTCTACCCGGTGCTTCATGGCACCATCCGGGGCGCAACCGCTTTTGACCAAGTATTGCTCGTACCGGCGCGCACCCGACTAACCGGTCGCTGCCGTACCACCGATCACTGGCGGCTCCTTGAGGGTACTGAGATCACTTCCGCAGGTCAAACCACGGGTGGATCAGGCGCTCCAGTGGCACCGCGCTTAGGTGGCCCTCGCTGTTGGCACCGGTCGCGAAACCTGTTAGCTTCTCGCAGGGCAGGGCAATCCCGAGCAACCATTCGATGAATTCCCTGCCACCGGACAACTAACGCTAATAGGCTGCGGCGACAAGGCCCCCATCCTGTGCACACCTGTGGATAACCATGTGGACAGTTTCGGTGGGCGTGGGTGCTCGGCATACGACGATGAAGTCAGGGGGAACCGCCGGTGGCTGAGGACCCCTCCCCCGACTTCACCGCGGTCTGGCGCTCGGTGGTATCGGAACTGAACGGCGACGCGGGGCCCAGCGATGAGATGGCCGCCGACCACCCGGTGTCCGTACTTGATCCCCCGCTCACCCCCCAGCAACGTGCCTGGCTCAAGCTCGTTCAGCCGCTCACCATCGCCGAGGGATTCGCCCTCCTGTCTGTTCCGAGTCCCTTCGTCCAGAACGAGATCGAGCGGCACCTACGCGCACCCATCATCGACGCCCTCAGTCGGCGGCTTGGGCAACGGATCGAACTCGGCGTGCGGATCGAACCAGGCCCTGACGGTTACGGCGAGGACGCCCGCATCGACGGCGCGACAGAGGCAGACGAGGTCGATGACGATCACGAGGCCATGGCCAGCGCTCATGAGAGCTGGCCGGGTTACTTCACTGAGCGACCAGGCGGCAATGCGGCGGACGCAGCCGCCGAGACCAGTCTCAATCGCCGCTACACCTTCGACACTTTCATCATCGGCTCGTCGAACCGGTTTGCCCATGCGGCCGCGCTGGCCATCTCTGAGGCTCCTGCGCGGGCGTACAACCCCCTGTTCATCTGGGGAGAATCGGGGCTGGGCAAAACCCACCTGCTGCACGCCGCCGGCAACTATGCCCAGCGACTGTTTCCCGGCATGCGGGTGAAATACGTATCGACCGAGGAGTTCACCAACGACTTCATCAACTCACTGCGTGATGACCGAAGGGTCGCGTTTAAACGCAGCTACCGCGAGATTGACGTTCTTCTCGTCGATGACATCCAGTTCATCGAGGGCAAAGAGGGTATTCAAGAGGAGTTCTTCCATACCTTCAACACCCTGCACAATGCCAATAAGCAGATCGTCATCTCCTCTGACCGACCGCCCAAACAGTTGGCTACCCTCGAGGACAGGTTGCGGACCCGGTTCGAATGGGGCCTGATCACCGATGTCCAGCCGCCGGAACTGGAAACCCGCATCGCCATCTTGCGGAAGAAGGCGCAGATGGAGCGCCTCGACGTCCCGGACGACGTGCTTGAACTGATTGCCAGCAGTATTGAACGCAACATCCGTGAACTCGAGGGTGCGTTGATCCGGGTGACCGCGTTTGCGTCGTTAAACAAAACCCCGATCACCGCCGCATTGGCGGAGATCGTTCTGCGGGACCTCGTCGCCGATGCCGGCACCATCCAAATCAGCGCATCCATGATCATGGCCGCCACCGCTGAGTACTTCGACACCACCGTCGAGGAATTGCGCGGACCCGGCAAAACGCGAACGCTGGCACAATCTCGGCAGATCGCCATGTATCTGTGCCGCGAACTCACGGACCTGTCGTTGCCGAAAATCGGACAGGCCTTCGGTCGCGACCACACCACGGTCATGTACGCACAGCGCAAAATCCTCGGCGAAATGGCGCACAAGCGCGAGATTTTCGACCACGTTAAAGAACTCACCAACAAAATCCGCCAGCGCGCGAAGCGCTAAAAACTTTCGTCACTTCCGTATCAGCAGCACCGTCGGGAGCCTGTGGGCAACCTGTGGACAACCTCGGGAGCCGAACCGGCATCTGGCTGGACCGCCCAACACCACCCACAGCAATGCACAGCACGACCACTCTCGCTGTTGGGTTATCGACATCTGATCCACACCCCCGTACCGGGGTCGAACAGGGGATCGGTGCGCTCGCCAACAGCTTCCACAGGCCCTACTACTACTGCTGTTTTCTCTATGAATAACTCCCTTCAGAAGAACGGCCCTGGGGAAGGTCGTGATATCCGGCTCCGCCCCAGCCAAGAACGCCCGCCGGCCACCAACCGATTCGCTTTCGCGAACGGCCCTGACGCTCTACGGTTCATCTGATGGGCGCTCCCGGATCACCGTTAACGGGATGACGAAAGGACACGATGGACGTGGCAACCACGATGGTTGACTCCGACTTGAGATTTCGCCTCGCACGCGACGACTTCGCCGAGGCAGTCGCATGGGTGGCGCGAATTCTGCCGACGAAGCAACCGTCCCGGCCGATCCTCGCCGGCGTCCTGATTACCGGCTCCGATGCGGGCCTGACCATCACCGGTTTTGACTCCGACGTGTCGGCAGAAGTCCATGTCCCCGCCGAAATCGCTTCAGTGGGAGCAGTTTTGGTTTCAGGGCGGTTGTTGTCGGAGATCACCAGATCACTGCCGGCCAAGCCCGTCGAGGTGAGCGTCGATGGTTCCCGGATGTTGTTGAACTGCGGTAGCGCGAAATTCTCGTTGCCCACCATGCCCGTGGAGGATTACCCGACGTTGCCCACCTTGCCGGACGAGACCGGCGTCCTTCCGGCAGACCTTTTCACCGAGGCGGTCGGCCAGGTGGCGGTGGCCGCTGGTCGCGATGATCAGATTTCGATGCTTACCGGGATCCGGGTCGAGATTTCCGGAACCAAGGTCGTGCTGGCGGCCACCGATCGTTTCCGGCTCGCGGTACGTGAGCTGACGTGGGCCACCACCTCCCCGGATATCGAGGCCGCTGTGCTGGTTCCGGCCAAGATGCTGGCGGAGGCCGCCAAGTCGGTGGCCTCTGGGTCGGAGGTGCACCTAGCTCTCGGCACCGGCGCCGCCGTCGATGAAGCGCGGTTGCTCGGCATGCGCAGTGGCGGTAGGAGAAGTACGACCAGTCTCTTGGAAAACGAGTTCCCGAAGTTCCGGCAGCTATTGCCTTCTGAGCACACGGCAATGGCAACGGTTGCGATCGCTGAACTCACCGAGTCGATCAAACGAGTGGCACTGGTGGCTGAGCGCGGCTCCCAGATTCGGATGGAGTTCGGGCCCGATTCACTACGGCTCTTTGCCGGCGCGGATGGGGTCGGTCTTGCCGAAGAGCAATTACCGGTGGAATTCGCCGGTGAACCGTTGACCATTGCGTTCAACCCGACCTACCTCACCGACGGCCTTGGTTCGTTGCATTGCGAGCGCGCACTGTTTGGATTCACCACGTCAAGCAAACCCGCGGTGCTGCGCCCGGTCGGCGACGCTCCCATGGACTTCGCCGGCCCAGGACCCTTCCCAGCCGCTGACACCGAGTACGTCTATCTGCTGATGCCGGTCCGCCTGCCGGGCTGACCGAAAACCACGAGAAGGAAACGCGCATGCAACTGGGTTTGGTTGGTCTGGGAAAAATGGGTTTCAACATGCGGGAAAGGCTCCGCGAGGGTGGACACGATGTGGTCGGGTTCGACCCACGTCCGGAAGTCTCCGACGTGCCCACGTTGGCGGCATTGGCTGACAAGCTGCAAAGCCCCCGGGTGGTCTGGGTGATGGTTCCGTCTGGGCCGATCACCAATGAGACGATCGTGTCTTTGTCGGAGGTCCTCAGTGCCGGTGATCTGGTGGTCGACGGGGGCAACTCCCGCTTCACCGAAGATGGACCGCACGCTGACTTACTGGCGAAAAAAGGCATCGGCTTTGTCGACGCGGGTGTTTCCGGCGGCATCTGGGGACTGACGGAGGGCTATGGCCTGATGGTCGGCGGCAGTGACGCCGACATCACCCGAATGATGCCCGTATTCGATACCTTGCGGCCCCCCGGTCCGGTCGGCGACGGCTTTGTGCATGCCGGTCCGGTCGGCGCCGGGCATTACGCCAAGATGGTGCACAACGGCATCGAGTACGGATTGATGATGGCTTACGCCGAAGGCTATGAATTGCTCGCTGCCGAGCCACTCATCACCGACACCCAGGCAGTCATTCAGGCGTGGACGAACGGCACCGTCGTGCGGTCGTGGCTGCAACAACTACTGGCGAAGGCACTCGCCGAAGACCCCAGTTTCAGCGATATTTCCGACTACACCGAAGATTCCGGTGAGGGTCGTTGGACGGTCGAAGAGGCCATTAATCACCGCGTACCGACACCGGTGATCGCGGCGTCCCTGTTCGCCCGATTCGCCTCGCGACAGGAGCAGTCGCCCACCATGAAAGCTGTTTCAGCATTGCGCAACCAATTCGGCGGTCACGCGGTGCAACGAATTCCGCTGTCGGGCTGAATTGGATGTTTGTTCGTCATCTCGGGCTACGCGACTTCCGGTCGTGGTCTGAAGTCGACCTTGAACTGAGTCCGGGCCGGACGGTGTTTGTGGGTCCCAACGGTTTCGGTAAAACGAATCTCATTGAGGCGCTGTGGTATTGCGCCACACTCGGGTCACACCGGGTCGCCAATGATGCGCCTCTGGTTCGGGCCGGGACAGAGCGCGCAATCATCTCGACGATTGTGGTCAATGACGGCCGCGAATTGGCGGTGGATCTTGAAATCGTTGCGGGGCGGGCGAACAAAGCCCGGTTGAATCGCGCGCCGGCACGCAGTGCGCGCGAAGTACTGGGCGCCGTCCGCGCAGTCCTGTTCGCTCCGGAGGACCTGGCCCTGGTGCGGGGTGACCCCAGTGAGAGGCGTCGTTATCTTGACGAACTGGCGACGGTTCGCCGTCCGCGAATTGCCGCGGTACGCGCCGACTACGACAAAGTTCTCAGGCAACGCACGGCCCTGTTGAAATCGGCAACCGGAGGGAGGTCTCGCGCCGACCCAACACTGCTGAACACCCTTGAGGTATGGGACGGCCACCTTGCCGCGCACGGCGCGGAATTGATGGTGGCTCGACTCGAGTTGGTAAACCTCCTCGCACCCGAAGTGGAAAAGGCCTATCAGGTGTTGGCACCCACGTCGCGCCCGGCCGGTATCACCTACCGGCCCAGCAGCGGTGCATTGGAGCACCCGGGTGCGGCCGGGGTGGCCGAGTGCCGGCAGGCACTGGAGGCGGCGTTGGCGCGCCGCCGTGATGCCGAACTGGAGCGGGGTGTGTGCCTGGTCGGCCCGCACCGTGACGACTTGGAACTGAACCTCGGTGACCAACCGGCTAAGGGATTTGCCAGCCACGGCGAATCCTGGTCGATGGCACTGGCACTACGACTGGCGGCCTACGAACTGCTGCGGACCGAAGGCGGCGAACCGGTGCTCATACTGGATGACGTGTTCGCCGAATTGGACAACTCACGGCGCCGCGCACTGGCCGCTGCGGCGGCGGGTGCCGAACAGGTACTGGTCACCGCCGCCGTGGCCGAGGACATCCCCGCGGACTGGGATGCCACCCGGATCGGGATCACTCTGCGCGATGACGACAACGGTCGGGCGTCGGCGGTGCTGCCATGACGCCGCCGGCCGATCCAACTCCTCCCTCCGACATCGACAGCGCTGATGATGGCGGCGCCGCCGACCTCCCAGCGCCGCCGCAACACCTTGCCGCCATACCGGGGATGGACCTGGTGCGACGCGCCCTCGAAGAGGCCCGCGCGTCCGCGCGCGGCTTGGGAAAAGAGGTTGGCCGCGGCCGCAGCTCCCCCGAGAGGCAGCGCCGGTCTACGGCACCGGGCGAACGCCGGCGCTGGTCGGGCCCGGGCCCGGATTCCCGCGATCCACAGCCGGTCGGTCCTGCTGTGCGAGAGCTCTCAAGCGCCAACGGCTGGTCGTCGAAGGTCGCCGAGGGCATGGTTTTCGCCCGGTGGGACAGCGTGGTCGGGGAGCAGATCGCCGAGCACGCGCAGCCGGTCGCTCTCCGTGACGGCGTGCTCAGCGTTGCCGCGGAGTCCACCGCCTGGGCGACCCAACTCCGCCTGGTGCAGACGCAACTGCTGGCCAAAATCGCCAATGCCGTCGGTGACGGGGTGGTCACCGTCCTCAAGATCAGCGGCCCCACCGCCCCGTCGTGGCGAAAAGGCCCCCGGCATATCTCCGGGCGGGGCCCGCGCGACACGTACGGCTGAGCCCCCTTACCACAACAGCCCCAGCGCCACCAGAACGCCGCGGTTCCGCTCGGCAAGCGTCCGGAGGCATCTTCGGCCGCGATATTCCGTGCACGGCGCAATTAGGTGTGTAGAAACGCCGTTACAGAATCGGTCCTGTCCGTCCTTGACGGTAGACTGAGGGAACCATCCTGGGCGGCCACGTTCGCCGCCCGTCGGCAAATCAAGGAGATGCGCGCGCCCGTGCCTGCCACGAAGAAGAAGTCCCCCGACGCCTACGGTGCCGACTCCATCAAGGTGCTCGAGGGGTTGGAGGCGGTCCGTAAGCGGCCCGGCATGTACATCGGGTCCACCGGGGAACGTGGCCTGCACCATCTGGTGTGGGAGGTGGTCGATAACGCGGTCGATGAGGCAATGGCGGGCTACGCCACCCAGGTCGACGTTCGGATGTTGGCTGACGGCGGCGTTGAGGTTACCGACGATGGCCGGGGCATCCCCGTGGCGATGCACAGTTCCGGCCAGCCGACCGTGGACGTCGTGATGACGGTTTTGCACGCCGGCGGCAAGTTCGAGGAGGGGGCCTACCAGGTTTCCGGCGGCCTGCACGGCGTCGGCGTTTCGGTCGTCAATGCGCTGTCGACCCGACTGGAAGCCGATATCCGTCGCGATGGCTACGAATGGTTCCAAAGCTACGACTATTCCGTGCCGGGCACCCTCAAGCAGGGCGAGGCCACCAAAAAGACCGGTTCCACCATCCGCTTTTGGGCCGATCCGGGGATCTTCGAGACCACCGACTACGACTTCGAAACGGTAGCCCGGCGCCTGCAGGAGATGGCGTTCCTGAATAAGGGTCTGACCATCACTCTTGCCGATGAGCGCGTCACGGCCGAGGACGTTGTGGACGAGGTGGTCAGCGACACTGCCGAGGCGCCGAAATCTGCGGAGGAGAAGGCGGCTGAACGGGCGGCCGCCAAGCCCAAGGTCAAGCACCGGACCTTCCACTACCCCGGCGGGCTTGTCGACTTCGTCAAGCACATCAATCGGACCAAGCAGCCGATTCACACCAGCGTGGTGGACTTCTCCGGCAAGGGCGAGGGCCACGAGGTCGAGGTGGCCATGCAGTGGAACGCCGGCTACAACGAGTCCGTCCACACCTTCGCCAACACCATCAACACCCATGAGGGCGGCACCCACGAGGAGGGGTTCAGGGCTGCGCTGACCAGCGTGGTCAACAAGTACGCCAAGGACAAGAAGTTACTGAAGGAGAAGGACGCCAATCTCACCGGCGACGATATCCGCGAGGGCCTCGCGGCAGTGATCTCGGTCAAGGTGTCCCAACCTCAGTTCGAGGGCCAGACCAAGACAAAGTTGGGCAACACCGAGGTCAAATCGTTCGTACAGCGAATCTGCAACGAGCAGTTGCACCACTGGCTCGAGTCGAATCCGACCGATGCCAAGACCGTTGTGAACAAAGCCGTGTCCTCGGCACAGGCCCGTATCGCCGCCCGCAAGGCACGCGAACTGGTTCGCCGCAAGAGCGCCACCGATCTGGGCGGTCTGCCGGGAAAGTTGGCGGACTGCCGATCGACTGATCCCGCGAAGTCCGAACTGTATGTGGTGGAGGGCGATTCAGCCGGCGGCTCGGCCAAGAGTGGCCGCGACTCGATGTTCCAGGCCATTCTGCCGCTGCGCGGAAAGATCATCAACGTCGAGAAGTCCCGTATCGATCGAGTGCTCAAGAACACCGAAGTCCAGGCCATCATCACCGCGCTGGGCACCGGGATCCACGACGAGTTCGACCTGTCCAAACTTCGTTACCACAAGATCGTTCTGATGGCCGACGCCGATATCGACGGCCAGCACATCACTACCCTCTTGCTGACGCTGCTGTTCCGTTTCATGCGACCGCTGATCGAGCACGGCCATGTGTTCCTCGCGCAGCCGCCGCTGTACAAGCTCAAGTGGCAGCGCAGCGAACCGGAGTTCGCCTACTCCGACCGGGAGCGCGACGCGTTGCTGGAAATTGGTGCGAAGGCCGGCCGGAAGATCAACAAAGATGACGGCATTCAGCGCTACAAGGGCCTCGGCGAGATGGATGCCAAGGAGTTGTGGGAGACCACAATGGACCCGGCCGTGCGCGTGCTGTTGCAGATCACACTGGACGATGCCGCGGCCGCCGACGAGCTGTTCTCCATTCTGATGGGCGAGGACGTCGAAGCCCGTCGCAGCTTCATCACCCGGAACGCACGAGACGTGCGCTTCCTTGACGTTTAATCTCCTGCCGAAGCCGAACGCCACCAAGAGGATTCGATGACTGACACCACGTTGCCGCCCGACGGAACGCCTGCCGACCGAGTGGAACTGGTCGACATTCAGCAGGAGATGCAGCGCAGCTACATCGACTACGCGATGAGCGTGATCGTGGGCCGCGCCCTCCCGGAGGTGCGCGACGGTCTCAAGCCCGTGCACCGCCGGGTGCTCTATGCGATGTACGACTCTGGTTTCCGCCCCGACCGCAGCCCGGCTAAATCGGCGCGGTCGGTGGCCGAGACGATGGGCAACTATCACCCGCATGGCGACTCCTCGATCTACGACACCCTCGTGCGCATGGCCCAGCCGTGGTCACTGCGCTATCCGCTGGTCGACGGGCAGGGCAACTTCGGCTCGCCGGGTAACGACCCGCCGGCCGCGATGAGGTACTGCGTCACCGCTGATGCACTGGTTCGCCTACCACTCGGCCAGACCGCGCGCATTGGCGATATAGCCGCCGCCGGCCCCAACAGTGACGCCGTCGTGGATTTGAAGGTTCTGGACCGCCATGGCAACCCAGTCTCGGCGGATCGGCTTTTCCACTCCGGCGAGCACCAGACGTTTACCGTCACGACAGCTGAGGGCTTCGCTGTCACGGGGACTGCCAACCATCCGCTGCTCTGTTTAGTCGACCTAGCAGGCGTGCCGACACTGCTCTGGAAGCTCATCGAAGAAATCCGCGTTGGTGATCACGTCGTTCTCCAGCGGACCAAGCCGGCGGAACTCGGCTGCGCCGACTGGTACGACACGCTCACCGGCCTGCTTCTGGGGGCTTTCATCAGTGAGGGTTTTGTCAGTGACAAGCGCGCAGGCTTCAATAACCTCGACCGCGACTATTTCGACAACGTAGTGGCGGCCTACGACGCGGTAATTGGTGGAGCCCGCTATATCTCTGAAAGAACGATCGCATCGGGATCGGTCCTCCTTGAACTTGACATCCACAACCTCAGCGCGCTTTCGGCCAGCCCGCTAGCTGAGCTGTCCGGTGTCCGATCGGCCGATAAGTTCATTCCCGACCGGTTGTGGAACTCGCCGACGCCGGTCAAGCGCGCGTTCCTTCAGGCTCTCTTCGAGGGTGATGGTTCATGCTCGGCACTGCCCCGCAATACCGTCCAGATTTCGTACTCGACCCGTAGTGCCCGATTAGCGACTGACGTCCAGCAGATGTTGCTGGAATTCGGCGTTCTATCGCACCGGTACGAGCACGCGACCGGCGAGTACAAGATTGCCATGACGAGCCGGGCCCAGGCGGAGTTGTTTGCGACCGAAGTCGGATTCGGCGGCGCCAAACAAAACAAGCTGATCGAGATCCTGGGTAGCCTTCCGGATTCCCCGGCGGGACTGGACCGCGATTATGTTCCTGGTCTGGCGACGTTCATCCGCAATCACGGTGGCGGCAGTTGGAAAGACAAGGAATGGTTGCTCAAGCACAACGTTGATCGGCTGGCGCGGTGGCGTCGCGGTGGGGCGGAGATACTCCGCCGGATCGCAGACCCTGATGTCCGAGCGATCGCTGCGGAGCTCACCGACGGCAGGTTCTACTTTGCTCGGGTCGCATCTGTCGCCGATGCCGGCGTCCAGCCGGTCTATAGCCTCCGAGTAGAGACTGACGACCACTCCTTTATTACCAACGGCTTTATCAGCCATAACACCGAGGCCCGGCTCACTCCGCTGGCTATGGAGATGTTGCGCGAAATCGACGAGGAGACAGTCGATTTCATCCCCAACTATGACGGCCGCGTGCAGGAACCGACGGTCCTGCCCAGCCGGTTCCCGAACCTTTTGGCCAACGGATCCGGCGGCATAGCGGTCGGCATGGCCACCAACATGCCGCCGCACAACCTGCGCGAGCTCGCCGAGGCCGTGTACTGGTGCCTGGAGAATTTCGAGGCCGACGAAGAGACCACCCTCGCGGCGATGATCCAGCGGATCAAAGGCCCGGACTTTCCCACCTCGGGGTTGATCGTCGGCAGCCAGGGAATCAACGACGCCTACACCACCGGGCGAGGTTCGATCCGGATGCGCGGCGTGGTGGCGATCGAAGAGGACTCCCGCAACCGCACCTCCATTGTCATCACCGAACTTCCGTACCAGGTGAATCACGACAACTTCATCACCTCGATCGCCGACCAGGTCCGCGACGGCAAGATGAGCGGAATCTCCAACATCGAGGACCAGTCCAGCGACCGGGTGGGCTTGCGGATCGTTGTGGAGATCAAGCGTGACGCAGTCGCCAAGGTGGTGTTGAACAACCTCTATAAGCACACCCAGTTGCAGACCAGCTTCGGCGCCAACATGCTGGCTATCGTCGACGGAGTTCCGCGGACCCTGCGGCTCGATCAGCTGATCCGCTACTACGTCAACCATCAACTCGACGTCATCGGCCGCCGCACCACCTACCGGCTGCGCAAGGCCAATGAGCGCGCTCATATCCTGCGCGGTCTGGTCAAGGCACTCGATGCACTCGATGAAGTCATCGCGCTGATCCGGGCTTCGCAGACCGTTGATATTGCCCGTACCGGATTGATCGAGCTGCTTGATATCGATGAGATCCAGGCGCAGGCGATCCTCGACATGCAATTGCGCCGGCTGGCGGCGCTGGAGCGCCAGCGGATCGTCGAGGACCTGGCCAAGATCGAAGCCGAGATCGCCGATCTCGAGGACATCCTGGCCAAGCCGGAACGTCAGCGCTCTATCGTGCACGACGAACTCGCCGAGATCGTGGAGAAGTACGGAGATGACCGGCGCACCCGGATCATCGCCGCCGAGGGTGACGTCGCCGATGAAGATTTGATCGCCCGCGAGGACATCGTCGTCACGATCACCGAGACCGGTTACGCCAAACGCACCAAGACCGACCTCTACCGAAGTCAGAAACGAGGTGGTAAAGGCGTGCAGGGCGCGGCCCTTAAGCAGGACGACATCGTGCGGCACTTCTTCGTCTGCTCCACCCACGACTGGATCCTGTTCTTCACCACCCAGGGCCGGGTGTATCGCGCGAAGGCCTATGAACTGCCGGAGGCGCTGCGCGCTGCGCGTGGGCAGCACGTTGCCAATCTGCTCGCGTTCCAACCCGAGGAGCGCATCGCCCAGGTCATTCAGATCAAGAGTTATGAGGACGCGCCGTATCTGGTGTTGGCCACCCGCAACGGGTTGGTGAAGAAGTCGCGGCTCAGCGATTTCGATTCCAATCGCAGTGGCGGCATCGTGGCGGTCAACCTGCGCGACGGTGACGAACTGGTCGGCGCGATCCTGTGCTCGGCCGACGACGACTTGTTGCTGGTGAGTGCCAAGGGTCAGTCGATTCGCTTTTCGGCCACCGACGACGCGCTGCGTCCGATGGGCCGGGCCACCTCGGGCGTGCAGGGCATGCGATTCAACGCCGACGATGAACTGCTGTCCCTCAACGTGGTGCGGGAAGGCACATTTCTGCTGGTGGCAACGGCCGGCGGGTATGCCAAGCGCACCGCGATCGAGGAGTACTCCGCCCAGGGCCGAGGTGGCAAAGGCATCCTGACCATCCAGTACGACACCCGCCGTGGCAGTCTTGTTGGCGCTGTCGTGGTTGACGAAGACAGCGAGTTGTACGCGATCACCTCCGGTGGCGGGGTGAT
>CAMDFY010000018.1 GCA_945897705.1 Bifidobacterium breve
AATGCCACGGCAGATCTCTACCGCGAGGCACAGGAAGACCGACTAGCGTTCTGGGCCGCCCAGGCGAACCGGTTGTCCTGGGACACCCCCTTCACCGAGGTTCTGGACTGGTCCGGCGCCCCGGTCGCCGAGTGGTTCGTCGGTGGAAAACTCAACGTCGCCTACAACTGCGTGGACCGGCACGTCGAAGCCGGCCACGGTGAGCGCATCGCCATCCACTGGGAGGGTGAGCCAGTCGGTGACACGCGCACGATCACCTACGCCCAACTCAAAGACGAGGTCTGCAGGGCCGCCAACACGCTTACCGACCTCGGCGTGGTCGCCGGGGACCGGGTAGCCATCTACATGCCGATGGTGCCCGAGGCGATCGTGGCGATGCTGGCGTGCGCACGCCTGGGCGTCATGCATTCCGTTGTCTTCGCCGGGTTCTCGGCCACGGCATTGCGAGCCAGGATCGACGACGCCCAAGCCAAGATGGTGATCACCACCGACGGTCAGTACCGGCGCGGCACCGCGGTGTCACTCAAGGACGCTGTCGACGACGCCGTCGCCGGACAGGGGTGTGTGCGCAACGTCCTGGTGGTGCGGCGCACCGGTATCGAGATCCCCTGGACCCAGGGCCGTGACCTGTGGTGGGACGAGACGGTCGAGAACGCCTCAGCCGAGCACACCCCGGAGGCGTTCGACTCCGAGCACCCACTTTTCCTGCTCTACACATCGGGCACCACCGGTAAGCCCAAGGGCATCATGCACACCTCCGGTGGCTATCTGACGCAGGTGTCCTACACCCACAACTACGTCTTCGACATCAAACCCGAGACCGACGTGTATTGGTGCACGGCCGATATCGGTTGGGTGACCGGCCACAGTTACATCGTCTACGGCCCGTTGTCCAACGGCGCAACCCAGGTGGTTTACGAGGGAACCCCGGCGTCACCCGACGAACACCGGCACTTCCAGATCATCGAAAAGTACGGTGTCACAATCTATTACACAGCACCCACCCTGGTTCGCACATTCATGAAGTGGGGTCGCGAGATTCCTTTCGCCCACGATCTGTCAAGCCTCCGCTTGTTGGGCTCCGTCGGCGAGCCGATCAACCCCGAGGCGTGGCGGTGGTACCGGCTGGTGTTCGGCGCTGATAGGACACCCATCGTGGACACGTGGTGGCAAACCGAGACCGGCGCGGTGATGATCTCGCCGCTACCGGGTGTGACCACATGTAAGCCGGGATCGGCGATGCGGCCCCTGCCGGGAATCTCAGCCAAGATCGTCGACGACGACGGCAATGAACTGCAGTGGGCGCCCGAACATGGCGAGCAGGTCACCGGATACCTCGTGCTGGATCGGCCGTGGCCGTCGATGCTGCGCGGTATCTGGGGTGACCCGGAGCGGTTCGTCGAGACCTACTGGTCGCGATTTGCCGAGCAAGGTTGGTACTTCGCCGGTGACGGCGCGCGGTACGGCAGTGACGGCGAGGTCTGGGTACTGGGCCGCATCGATGACGTGATGAACGTGTCGGGCCATCGGATCTCCACCGCCGAGGTGGAGTCGGCTCTGGTGGGCCATGCCGGTGTCGCGGAGGCTGCGGTGGTCGGCGCCACCGATGCCCAGACCGGCCAGGCGATCTGCGCCTTCGTCATCCTCAAAGCGAACCATGCCGAGATGTCGCCGCAGGAGATGGTCGAGGAATTGCGCGCTCAGGTCGCGCAGGAGATCTCGCCGATCGCCAAGCCGCGGGAGATCCACGTCGTCCCGGAACTACCGAAGACCCGCAGCGGGAAGATCATGCGGAGGTTGCTGCGCGACGTCGCTGAGGGCCGCGAACTCGGCGACACCTCGACCCTGGTCGATCCGACCGTGTTCGAGGCCATTCGTTCGAGTAAAGCCGAGAACTGAAAAGGGCGCGGATCAGGCCGGGCCGGGAGCGGGCTCGGCGGTGGGGACGAAACCGGCACCGGGACGGCCCTTGGCGGTCAAGTCAGCCAGGATCGAGTTGATCGACATCGTCACCGCCGGAGTATGCAGCGGGATGTACTTAATGATGCAGGTGGGAATCGAGTCGCTGAAAGCGCCGTGAATCATGCCGACGAGTCTGTTGTTCACCGTCACCGGGGCACCGGAGTCGCCGGGACGTCCACAGACCTGGTTGACCATGGTTCCGGGTTCCTCCCCCGGTCCCCAGGTGACGCCGCACGAATAGCCGGTCGTCCGGCCCAGCTTGCAGGCGACCTGCCCGAAGGCGGGGTCAGGTCCGATACCGTTGATAGCGAATCCGTTCCAGTTCGACACCGGCGCCACCCGGGCCGGATTGAAGCGGATCACCGCATAGTCCAAGCCGTCATTGCCGGCGACCATCGTGCCGAGCACGCCGGCATCGGGGGCGGCCTCGGCGGCTACCTGCGCGCCCGGGCCGCCGCAGTGCGCGGAGGTGAAGCCGACGAGCGCACCGGTGTTGTCGTTGCCGATCGACGTCAGGGTGCAGTAGGTGTCGCCGTCGATGACGATGCCGGCACCGCCGCCGATCACGACCTTGTCGTCGGGGGCGGCCTGCGCCGGTGGAGCGGCCGACGCCACTGCGAGAACGAGGGCGACCGCCCCTGCCCAATGCCGCGTTCGCCTGCGGGTGATCACCGCGACCTCCGTCTATCCGTGCCCGGACCATCCGAAAGCCTGAGTTTAGCTTGATCACATGCGTAACTTGCGTAACAACGCGACCAGTTCCCGGGCAGATGTCGGGCATGGCAACATGAATCCAGACCGCGCCGACCCTGGAGGACAACCGTGAGCAATCGGGATTACCACAACCCGGTGCCCAACACCGTGACCTCGATTCCTCTGGCGGACGCCCATCCGGCGTCCGCCGATGCCTCAATCGGCGAACTTGTTAGGGACGCCACCACCCAGGTATCCAACCTGGTGCGCGCCGAGGTCGAGCTGGCCAAGGCTGAAATCACCCGAGATGTGAAGAAGGGACTGACCGGCAGCGTCTTTTTCATTCTGGCCCTGGTGGTTCTGCTGTATTCGACCTTCTTCATGTTCTTCTTCCTCGCCGAACTCCTCGACACCTGGGTGTGGCGGTGGGCGGCCTTCCTCATCGTTTTCATTCTCATGCTCGTCGTCACGGCGGTGTTCGCCCTCCTCGGCTTCCTGAAAGTTCGTCGCATCCGCGGCCCACGGCAAACCATCGAATCGGTCAAAGAAACGTCCTCGGCGCTGTCGCCATCGAACTTCAGGTCGTCGAACTTCAGGTCTTCGACAACGCCCGCGACGGCCTCCACCACGACACCACCGCCACCCACCGACGCGTCAGGTTGGTGATGGCCCGGCCCGATCCGTCGGTCACCCGGATCGCGGGGCCATGGCGCCATCACGACGTGCACGCCAACGGAATTCGCTTCCAATGCGTCGAAGCTCAGAACGATCCCGGTGACGATGCACCGCCGACCACCCGGCCTCTGGTAATCCTGCTGCACGGTTTCGGCTCGTTCTGGTGGTCATGGCGCCATCAGTTACGCGGACTTACCGGCGCCCGGGTAGTGGCGGTCGACCTTCGCGGCTACGGCGGCAGCGACAAGCCCCCACGGGGCTATGACGGCTGGACCCTGGCCGGGGACACCGCCGGCTTGGTCGGCGCGCTGGGTCACACGTCGGCCACCCTGATCGGCCATGCCGACGGCGGCCTGGTGTGCTGGGCGACCGCCGTCCTGCATTCCCGGGTAGTGACCGGGATCGCCTTGATCAGTTCACCGCATCCGGCCGCGTTGCGCACCGCGGTGGGCCGCCCCGATCAGGGCCGCGCGTTGCTGCCGAGCCTGCTGAGCTATCAGCTCCCACTCTGGCCCGAATACGCCCTTACCCGCCATAACGCCCAAGCTCTGGAGGATCTCGTCCGCAGCCGTGCCTCCGCGGAATGGGCCGCTGGCGAAGACTTTTCGGAAGCCATGTCATACCTGCGCCAGGCCATTCAAATTCCGTCGGCAGCGCATTCGGCGCTGGAGTATCAGCGGTGGGCGGTGCGCAGTCAGTTACGTGGCGAGGGCCGGCGGTTTATGAAGCTGATGAACCGTCGACTCGATATCCCACTGCTGCATCTGCGCGGTCATGGCGACCCTTACGTTCTGGCCGATGCCGTGGAACGCAGCCGTCGCTATGCGCCGCGCGGTCGATTCGTGGAGGTCCCCGGCGCCGGCCACTATGCCCACGAGGAGGCGCCGGGACGGGTCAACGAGGAGCTCCAGCGCTTCCTCGACTCACAACAGTCGTTACTCAGCCGCTGACGCATTTCCCGGTCGGGACCTTCGCGGTGTTCCCAATCTTGGCGATCTGACGCGACACCTCGTTGGTGGTCATCACGAAGCCGGTGTCGTTATCGTCGACCGCCGCGCCAAATACCACGCCGATAACCTGCCCGGCCCGGTTGATCATCGGGCCGCCCGAATTACCTTGACGCACAACCCCTCTGATCGTGTAGACCTCGCGATTTACCGTTGTGCTCTTGTAGATATCGGGCCCGCTGAGTTCGATGATCTCTCGGACCCTCGCCGGTGTGGCAACAAAGTCACCACCGCCGGGATATCCGAGCACCACCGCATCCGTTCCGGTCTTTGCGGGTTGGTCAGCGAACACCAACGGCTCCAACGGCAGATTGGGAACATCGAGAATCGAGATGTCGGCATCGGGATCGTAGGAGATGACCGTCGCATCGTACTTCTTGCCCTCGGCCTCGATGGTGACGCTGTCCGCGCCTGCGACCACGTGGGCGTTGGACATCACCCGGTTCGGTGCGATCACGAAACCAGTGCCCTCGAGCACTTTCTGGCAGGCGGTGGCGACGCCTCGAATCTTCACCACGCTGGGCCGGGCACGCGCCACCACCAGACTTTCGGCGAGCGAGGCGTCGGGCACATCGACGTTTTGGGCCGGTGTCGGGCCGATCGGTTCCAAGGCGGCGGGCAACCCGGAGGTACTCAGCAGGGCCGACATCCGCTTGGGCACGGTCCGAAGCCACTCGGGCACGTACTTGTCGACCTCGGAAATCACCGTCGAACCCCGAACCGCCGAGGCGAGACCCGCCTGCCCGGACGAGGTGAGCGGACTGCCCAGCAACCAGGCCGCAACCACAACGACCACCAGTTGCAGACCCACACCGATCAGTGAATCGACAAACCGCACCGGAGAGCTTCGAATCGATCCGCGTACAGCACGGCCGAGCACGACACCGGCGACCTCGCCGATCACCACCAGGGCGAGGATCAGAAAGAGTGCGGCGAAGAGTTTCCCGCGCGGCGAGTCGACGTGGCTGATGACGTGCGGTGCCAGCATCACCCCGGCGATCGCGCCCAGGATCACGCCCACGAAGGACATCAACGAACCGAGGGCCCCGGACCGCCACCCGGAAATCGCGGCGATGAGAGCTACCGCAACCACCGCGATGTCCAGCCATTGCGAACTCGTCACAGCGGTTCCTTACTGTCTGCGCCGACGCGTGCCATCGCGTCGTCCAACTCCACAACGTCGTCGGTGTTCCATGGTTGTGCCCATCCGGCCACATCAAGCATCGCTGAGATTACGTGACCGGTGAATCCCCAGACCAGCATCTCGTTGAGCAGGAAGGCCGGGCCTGCGTAGCGCTTCTCGCCGGCGGTGCGGCACACCATCAGCCGATTCCGGGGATTGATCAAGGCGCGCAGGGGAACCCGGGCGACGGTCGCGGTTTCCGACGAGTCGACCACCGCGACGGGGCCCGGATCCGGTGAGTAGGCGAGCACCGGAACGACATGAAAGCCCGACGGCGGGATGAACATCCGTTCAAGGGTGGCAAGCGGATGAAGCCGCTCTGGGTCGACGCCGGTCTCCTCCCGCGCCTCGCGCAACGCCGTCGCGACCGGGTGCGCGTCCTCCGGGTCGGCGGCGCCACCGGGAAAAGCAGCTTGTCCTGCATGGTGGCGCAGGGTACTGGCACGCACGGTGAGCAGAAGGTCAGCATCGGCGGGCACCACTGCGGGCGGATGCCCGGTGTGCGGGCCGGAGAACAGCACAAGCACCGCAGCGTCCCGATCCGATCGAAGCTTCCGGGCCTGCGTTTGCGCGCCGGTGAGCGCGGTCAGCAGTTCCGGCGACACCCGCCGACGATACGCGTCCGGTACCCGGTCGACGTTGTCGACCAGGGGCGCCAGCCAGGGCGGACCCGCAGTCGGGCTGACCGGGGCGGGGCCCCACGACGGCGACCCGCCCGGTGCGCTCACCTGGCCACTCCCCTCCGGTAGGTCCCGCCGCGCATTCTCACCGCAGTGCAGCATCCACTGCTGCGGCGATCTCGTCGGCGCTGGTGAATGGTCGCGGCAGAATTTCGGCAACGCTACCGTCCGGACGCAGCACCACGGTTGCAGGCATAACGTTCGGCACCCCCAGCGCCGCCGCAATGCTGCGCCTGCCGTCCTGCAGCGTGGGCAGCCGGACACCGAGTTCGGCCAACCGCAGCAGCGCCGCTGTTTCATTCTCATCCTGGTGCACTGTCACCACAGTCACCGCGTCACCTGCCCGGTCCTGGTAGGACGCCAGCGCGGGAAGTTCCTGCGCACACGGTGCACACCAGTAGGACCATAGGTTGAGCACCACCGTGCGACCGGCCAGCGCACGGGCCACCTCGAGGCGGGATCCGTCGGCGGCACACTCGACGATGATGCCGCGGAGTTCCTCCGGGCCCGCGCCACCGCCCTCGGCTGGGCAGGGCGGGAGGTCCGCACGCAGGCGCGGACCCGCCAGTGCCGCCGGGGTGTCGGCGTCCCGCCGGATCCTTTCGGTCGGCGCCGCAGTGCCTGAGTCCGACTGCCCCGGGTCGTCGACCAGCGCCAGGCCGAACGCCACCACCAGTGCCCCGATCACCGCGAGCACCGCCACCGTCCATCGAGTAGAGGTGCTCACTGGACCGGGCTCACTGGACCGGGCTCACTGGACTGGGTTCACTGGACTGGGCCCACCGGGCTGGGAGGCCGGCCAGCGCCAGCAGATGTTCGGCCTCGGGGCCCTTCACCAGGGGGGCGGCCAGCAGCGGGTCGGTGGGCCCGGCCCCGTAGGAGGGACAGTCCCGGGCCAGCACGCAGACCCCGCACGCCGGTTTGCGCGCGTGGCAGACCCGACGACCGTGGAAGATCACCCGGTGACTGAGCAACGTCCAGTCGCGGCGCTCAACGAGCTCACCAACCGCGTGTTCCACCTTGACCGGATCGGTTTGTTCGGTCCATCGCCAACGCCGGACCAACCGGCCGAAGTGGGTATCGACGGTAATGCCGGGGATACCGAAAGCGTTGCCGAGAATCACATTGGCGGTTTTGCGTCCGACGCCGGGCAGGGTGACCAATTGATCCAGGGTCGCGGGCACCTCACCGTCGAATCGCTCGACAAGCTCGGCCCCCAACCGGATCAGCGAGTTGGCCTTATTGCGGTAGAAACCGGTGGGCCTGATGAGCTCTTCAAGTTCAGCGCGATTCGCTCCCGCATAATCTTCCGCGCCAGGGAAGCGCGCAAACAGCGCCGGTGTCGTGACGTTGACGCGTTTGTCGGTGCACTGGGCCGACAGAATCGTCGCGACCGTCAATTCAAGCGGGTTGGTGAAGTCCAGTTCGCAGTACACGTCCGGAAACGCTTCAGCCAGCGACCGATTCATCCGGCGAGCGCGTCGGATCAGGCCGAGTCGGGTTTCGTGATCCCACTTCGTCGCTCTCGTCACGGATATCCCGCCTTCACCCACGATGGTCAGGGTACTGACGTCGTCGCGCCGACCGCCGACAGACCGGTGGCAATTCGTGATCCCGATGAGACCTCACCCCGGTTAACTTCCCGGCTATGTCCTGGTTGGTGGCGACGTGTTTCCCGGGACTGTTGATGCTCTCCACCTACGGGTTGCAGCGGCTCGAAAGCGTTATCGGTGAGTCCGCGTCGTTCAGCGCACCGGAACCCCCGGTCCGCAATCCGGGCTTCGGACCTGGCCTGGGGCTGCTGGCCGAGGAACCCGGCCTGCCGACGCGGCTGTGCCCGAACCCGGAGCCGAATCGGCAGTTTCAGCCGACCGGATACGCCAATCGTGTGTAGCGTTGGCATTTCGCCGCAAGGCCAACTCTGAGCACGCAGCCGACAGTGCTGGCCTGCGCGCTTGGTAACACCGATCAGCTAAGGAAGGCGACGTGGACGAGATTCTGGCGAGGGCCGGCATCTTCCAGGGGGTCGATCCCGGCGCCGCGGCGGCGCTGACCAAGCAGCTTCAGCCGGCGGACTTCCCCCGGGGCCATACGGTGTTCTCCGAGGGCGAGCCCGGCGACCGGCTCTACATCATTCTCTCCGGAAAGGTGAAAATCGGCCGGCGCTCCTCCGACGGGCGGGAAAACCTGCTGACGATCATGGGACCGTCGGACATGTTCGGCGAGCTGTCGATCTTCGACCCGGGGCCACGTACCTCCAGTGCGACCACCATCACCGAGGTACGTGCGGTGGCCATGGACCGCGACGCGCTCAAGGCGTGGATCTCCGACCGACCCGAGATCGCCGAGCAACTCCTTCGGGTGCTCGCCCGCCGACTGCGCCGGACCAACAACAATCTGGCCGACCTGATCTTCACCGACGTTCCGGGCCGGGTGGCCAAACAACTGCTGCAGCTCGCCCAGCGCTTCGGCACGCAGGAGGGTGGCGCGATGCGGGTCACCCACGACCTGACCCAGGAGGAGATCGCCCAGCTGGTCGGCGCGTCAAGGGAGACGGTCAACAAAGCCCTCGCCGACTTCGCCCACCGGGGCTGGATCAAGCTGGAGGGCAAGAGCGTTCTGATCTGCGATTCCGAACGGCTGGCCCGCCGCGCGCGGTGAACTAACTCGATCTCAGATAGGCCAGCTGGGCGCGAACCGAGGACTCCGCCGGTTCCCACAGGTCTTCCCCGACGTCGGTGTAGACGTGCTCGACCACCTGCCGCGGCGTGGCATCCTCGCCCAGCGCCCGGAGGGCCTGACGAACCTGTTCGAGGCGCTGCGCGCGGTGGGTCAGATACATCGCCGCCACCGCGCTCAAATCATCGAGTTCGGGTCCGTGCCCGGGCAGCACGGCACGCCGCCCCATCGTCTCGAGCCGTCGCAGCGATGCGAGATAGTCCCCAAGGCTGCCGTCCTCGTCATCGATCACGGTCGTCCCCCGGCCCAGAATGGTGTCCGCGGTCAGCACGGCGTCATCGAGAACGAAACTCACTGAATCGGCGGTGTGACCCGGGGTGGCCAGCACGGTGATCCGCAGCCCGGCGGCATGAATCACCTCGCCGTCGATCAGGTGCGCACCCATGCCGCGCAGGAACCCGCTACCGACCGACCGCACGCTGGCGCCCGTGCCGTCGACGAGCTTGTCGATGCCGTCGGTGTGGTCGCCATGGCGGTGGCTGATGAGCACCAACCGGATGCGGCCCAGCGCCACCAGTCGCTCGATGTGGTCGTCGTGATCCGGTCCCGGGTCCACCACGACCACTTCGTCACTGCCCGGACCGCGCAGCACCCAGGTGTTGGTGCCCTCCAACGTCAGCGGGCCGGGGTTGTCGCACAGCAGCACCGACGCCGTCTGGGTGACGCGCCGCAGGACGCCGTAGGCCGGAGAGGTCACCTCACCTCGACGATGAGTTCGACCTCCACCGGCGCGTCCAAGGGCAACTCCGATACCCCGACCGCCGAGCGGGCGTGGGCTCCTGCGTCGCCGAATAGCTCCCCGAGCACTTCTGAGGCGCCGTTGACGACCCCGGGCTGACCGCTGAAGCCGGGCGCGGACGCGACGAACCCAACCACCTTCACGATCCGGATCACCGCGTCGATTCCGACCAGCGCATCGACGGCGGCGAGCGCGTTGAGCGCGCACGTGCGAGCAGCGACCTTGGCCTGCTCAGGTGTCACCTCGGCGCCGACCTTACCGATGTGGGTCAGGTCGCCGGCCTGCAACGGCAGCTGGCCGGAGGTGTACACCAGAGTGCCGGTACGCACCGCCGGGACGTAGGCGGCCAGCGGCTTGGCCACCGCCGGAAGGATGATGCCGAGTTCGGCCAGCCGTTCCGAGGCCGTCACTTGGGTCTCTTGAGATAGGCGACATGCTGCTCGCCAGTCGGGCCGTTAAGCACGGCCACCAATTCCCATCCGTCGGCACCCCACTGATCAAGGATCTGCTTGGTCGCGTGGGTCAGCAGGGGGATGGTCGCGTACTCCCAGGTGGTTACTTGGCTCATGGCCCGAGCCTATCGCTCCCCGCCGGTCCTGGAGGCTTCGATAGCATGTGCCCATGGCGACCACACCGGGTGACCGCAACGCAACCGGTTGGCCCGCCCGATTGACCGATGCCCGTCTGCACTTCGTCACCGGCAAGGGCGGAACCGGGAAGACCACGGTCGCAGCCGCATTGGCGTTGACCCTGGCAGCCGGTGGCCGACGAGTGCTCTTAGTGGAAGTCGAAGGGCGCCAAGGGATTGCGCAGCTATTCGACGTTCCGCCGTTGCCCTACGAAGAGGTCAAGGTCGCGACCGCCGAGGGTGGCGGTCACGTCAACGCATTGGCCATCGAAATCGAGGCGGCCTTCCTGGAATACCTCGAAATGTTCTACAACCTGGGCATCGCCGGACGCGCCATGCGCCGGATCGGAGCAGTCGAATTCGCCACCACGATCGCCCCTGGTCTGCGTGATGTACTCCTGACCGGCAAGATCAAGGAGGCGGCGATCCGGGTGGACCGCAAGAAGCGCCCCGCCTACGACGCCATCGTCGTCGACTCCCCGCCGACCGGACGGATCGCCCGTTTCCTCGACGTGACCAAGGCGGTTGCGGATCTGGCAACCGGTGGCCCCGTGCACTCCCAGGCAGAAAGTGTGGTGCAGTTGCTGCACTCCGAACAGACCGCAATCCACCTGGTCACCCTGTTGGAGGCGCTGCCGATCCAGGAAACGATCGAGGCGATCGAGGAACTCGAGAAGCTCCAATTGCCCATCGGCACGGTGATCGTCAACCGCAACATCGCGCCGTTCCTTCCGGCCGGCGATCTGGCCAAAGCCGCCAAGGGTGAGGTCGATGCGGCAACGGTGCGCACCGCCCTGTCCAGAGCGGGCATCAAACTCAACGACGCGGACTTCGCGGGCTTGCTCACCGAAACGATCGAGCATGCCAGTCGGATCAGCGCGCGCTCGGAGAGCGCCCAGGAACTTGAGAAGCTGCGGGTTCCGCGGCTGGAGTTGCCCACCATCGCCGATGGTGTGGATCTCGGCAGCCTCTACGAACTCGCTGAAACACTTGCCCAGCAAGGCGTCCGATGAGCGCGACGCCCCCGGTGCTGGACATGAAATCGATCCTGTCCGATAGGTCCAACCGCGTGGTGGTGTGCTGCGGAGCAGGCGGAGTTGGGAAGACGACCACCGCGGCCGCTATGGCGCTAAGGGCTGCGGAGTACGGCCGCACCGTCGTGGTCCTGACCATAGATCCGGCGAAACGGCTCGCTCAAGCACTCGGCGTCAAAGACCTGAACAATTCTCCGCAGCAGGTTCCACTCGGACCGGAAGTCACCGGAGAGTTGCACGCGATGATGCTGGATATGAGTCGCACCTTCGACGAAATGGTCATCGAGCACGCGGGACCTGAACGGGCGCAGGCGATTTTGGAAAACCAGTTCTACCAGACCGTGACCACCTCGCTGGCCGGAACGCAGGAATACATGGCCATGGAAAAGCTGGGCCAGTTACTCGGCCAAGACCGGTGGGACCTTGTCGTGGTCGACACTCCGCCGTCGCGCAACGCACTTGACTTTCTCGATGCCCCGAAGCGATTGGGCAGCTTCATGGACGGCCGGCTGTGGCGTCTACTTTTAGGACCCGGCCGTGGCATCGGACGGCTGGTGACCGGCGTGATGGGCCTGGCTGTGAAAGCACTGTCAACCGTCCTGGGCTCCCAGATGCTCTCCGACGCATCGATGTTCGTGCAGTCGCTTGACTCGACGTTCGGTGGATTCCGGGAGAAGGCCGACCGAACTTACGAGTTGCTCAAGCGCCGAGGAACCCAATTCGTCGTGGTGTCGGCTGCCGAACCCGACGCGTTGCGCGAGGCGGCCTTCTTCGTCGACCGACTCTCCGAGGAGGGCATGCCGTTGGCCGGGTTGATCCTCAACCGGACCCATCCGATGCTGTGCACGCTTCCGGTGGAACGCGCTATCGACGGTGCGGCTGCGCTGGAGGCTGCACCGGACCGCAAGGGTGACAAGTTGGCTGCCGCGGTGCTGCAGATCCATGCCGACCGGGGCCAGACGGCCAAGCGCGAGATTCGGTTGCTGTCGCGCTTCACCGGCGCCAACCCGCAGGTGCCGGTCGTCGGCGTGCCCTCATTGCCCTTTGACGTCTCAGATCGGACCGCGCTGCAGGCGATCGCCGATCAGATCACCGGGGAGATCTGACTCCGCCGGGATGCGCTGACGCTGGAATTTTTGCCGTCGGCTGACGCTGGAGTTTTTGCCTTCAGCTGACGCTGCGGTGCTTGCGTTGGGTGGCGAAGAACTCCGACCAGGAGGACACCTCCGGGTGCTGCTTGAGCAGAGCGCGTCGCTGGCGCTCGGTCATCCCGCCCCAGACGCCGAATTCCACCCGGTTATCCAGGGCATCCGCGCCGCACTCGGCGATCACCGGACAGTGCCGGCAGATCACGGCGGCCTTCCGTTGGGCGGCACCGCGGACGAACAACTGGTCAGGGTCGGTGGTCCGACACAACCCTTGGGAAACCCAGGCGATCCTGGCTTCCCCGGCTGCCAATGGGAGTGAACCGTGCATCGATGCTGCGCCTGTCATTCCGACGGCGGGCCGAGTCCCCGACACGGGCGTTTCCCTTCATCCAAGCCGCCCGGTGAGGCGGCGGTTCCCTCCGATGTAGCCGCGGTGCGATCTACGCCACATTGCGACGGCACTGTTACCTGTATCGCACTGCCTGCTTAAGTTAGGTGGTCAGGTATCGTTTGCGCAACAGTCAGATCACAGCTTTTTTGGCACGGGCGTCCAGTCCGGCCATGAACTGCGGTTTTAGCCCGAGATTCTGGGAGCATCGCGTTATATTTCGCACCCGCGCGGGGCACCGCAGGCCCCGGACCGGCCTCGGTACGCTGAACGCCATGTCGGAACGCCCGCCGGCCAGTTCCTCGATCATCAAACTGGCCTGGTGCTGCCTGCTGGCCAGCGTCATCGTGGCGGCGCTGATGTTTCCCGTCGTCGGCGGAGTGGGCCTGATGTCCAACCGCGCCTCCGACATTGTCGCCAACGGATCGTCTCAACTGCTCGAGGGTGACATTCCCGCGGTATCGACGATGGTCGACTCCAAGGGCAACACCATCGCGTGGCTGTATTCCCAACGTCGCTTCGAGGTGACCAGCGAGCAGATCGCCGACACCATGAAGTTGGCGATTGTCTCCATTGAGGACAAGCGGTTCGCCGAGCACAACGGCGTGGACTGGAAGGGCACCCTGACCGGACTGGCCGGTTACGCCGCGGGCGATCTCACCACCCGCGGCGGGTCCACCATCGAGCAGCAGTACGTCAAGAACTATCAGCTTCTGGTGCTGGCCCAGACTGACGCCGAGAAGCGAGCGGCGGTGGCGGCGACACCGGCACGGAAGCTGCGGGAAATCCGCATGGCGCTGACGCTGGACAAGACGCTGACCAAACCGGAAATCCTGACCCGCTATCTCAACCTGGTGTCCTTCGGCAATGGAGCTTTCGGAATTCAGGATGCGGCACAGACATATTTCGGTATCGACGCGACCGACCTGAATTGGCAGCAGTCCGCGCTTCTGGCTGGGATTGTGCAATCGACCAGCACCCTGAACCCCTACACCAACCCGGACGGCGCCCTGGTACGGCGCAACCTGGTTCTCGACACCATGATCGAAAACCTGCCCGGCAAGGCCGACCAATTACGTGCCGCCAAACAACAGCCCCTGGGCGTCCTTGCGCGACCCAACGAGTTGCCACGCGGGTGCATCGCAGCCGGAGATCGCGCCTTCTTCTGCGATTACGTTCAGGAGTTCCTCGCCCGAGCGGGACTGAGCAAGGAACAGATCGCCAGGGGCGGATACCTGATCAAGACCACCTTGGACCCCGACGTGCAAGCAGAGGTCAAGAAGGCGGTGGACTCAATCGCGGCGCCGGATCTGGACGGTATCGCCAGTGTGATGAACGTGATACTGCCCGGAAAGACGAGCCATCCACTGGTCGCGATGGCGAGCAACCGGACCTACGGGCTCGATACCGATACCGGGGAAACCGTTCAGCCCCAACCGTTCTCGCTTGTCGGCGATGGCGCCGGCTCCATCTTCAAAATTTTCACCACGGCGGCCGCGCTGGACCTCGGCCTGGGCATCAACTCCACTCTCGACGTGCCCGGACGTTTCAACGCCAAGGGCCTGGGCGAAGGTGGCGCCAAAGGTTGTCCCAGTCAGACCTGGTGCGTGGAGAACTACCGCGACCCGCGGTACCTGAGCATGAGTGTCACCGAGGCACTTGCCAAGTCTCCCAATACCGCGTTCGCCAAGCTCATCTCGCAAGTCGGCGTCACACGCACCGTGGACATGGCGGTGCGCCTCGGCCTTCGGTCCTACGCGGAGCCGGGCACCGCCCGCAGTTACGAGCCGGACAGCAACGAAAGCCTGGCCGACTTCATCAAGCGGCAGAACATCGGGTCGTTCACCCTCGGCCCCTTTGAGGTCAACCCGTTGGAATTGGCAAATGTCGCGGCAACCCTGGCCTCCGGGGGCATGTGGTGTCCGGCAAGCCCGATCGACAAGATCTACGACCGGCGTGGTGCGGAGGTCGCCGTCAACTCCGAGTCCTGTGAACAAGTAGTGCCCGAAGGACTGGCCAACACCCTTTCCAACGCGCTCGGCAGGGATATCACCAACGGAACCGCTACTCCGGCGGCAAGCTCAGCCGGCTGGTCACTGCCGATGGCCGGTAAGACCGGCACCACCGAGGCACACCGGTCGTCGGGTTTCATGGGATACACCAACCGGTACGCGGCAGTGAACTACATCTACGACGACTCCCCCACACCGACCGAGCTGTGTTCCTACCCGCTGCGACGGTGCTACGACGGCGATCTCTTCGGCGGGAAGGAGCCCGCCGAGACCTGGTTCGCGGCGATGACTCCGATCGCCGAGGACTTCGGCGAGGTGAGCCTGCCGCCGACCGATCCTCGTTACGTCGACGGTGCCCCCTCTTCACGGGTGCCGAACGTCAACGGAATGAGCCAGGACAGCGCACGAGAAGAGTTGCGAGCCAGCGGGTTCCAGGTCGCAGATCAAGTTAATTCGCTGAACAGCACAGCCTCGGCCGGCACCGTGATCGGCACAACACCCAGCGGGCAGACGATTCCGGGCATCATCGTCACACTGTTGATCAGCAACGGCGTCGCACCCCCGCCCCCACCGCCGCCCTCGCCCCCGCCCGGCCCTCCACCACCGCCGCCCATCCCGGGTCTTCCGGAAGTGGGTTCGACCATCGTGGAGATCCCGGGTCTGCCGCCGATCACGATTCCGGTACTGGTCCCGCCGCCACCACCGCCCCCGCCACCGCCCCCGCCACCGCCGCCGCCGTAACGGCGGTTGGACACCCGGATGGATTTCACCGGTAGGCGGGTCGGGGGCGGTTGAGTACTCTGCGTACATGGCTGCACCCCTGATGAGAACGTCTGCCGCAGCAGCAGCCGGAACGGCGGCGCTCGCAGTCGGCTACGCGACGATCGTCGAACGCAACGCATTTGTTGTGCGGGAGGTGACGATGCCGGTCCTGACGCCGGGATCGACCCCACTTCGGGTGCTGCACCTCAGTGACATCCACATGCGGCCGTCACAGCGACGGAAGCAGGCGTGGCTTCGGGAGTTGGCTCGGTGGGAACCCGACCTGGTGGTCAACACCGGTGACAACCTGTCCCACCCCAAGGCGGTGCCGGCGGTGGTACAGGCTCTCGGCGATCTTCTGTCAGTGCCCGGCTTTTTCGTCTTCGGCAGCAACGACTACTTCGCGCCGAGATTGAAGAACCCGGCGAAGTACCTCACCGACTCAGACCATCGGGTGCACGGCAAGGCATTGCCGTGGCAGGACCTGCGCGCGGCGTTCAATGAGCGGGGCTGGGGTGACCTGACACACAACCGCCGCGAGTTAGAGGTGGCCGGGGTGACCATCGCCGCCGCCGGCGTTGATGATCCCCACCTCGACCGCGATCGCTATGAGACCATCGCCGGGCCGGCCAATCCCGCCGCAAACCTCACCTTGGCCCTCACCCATGCGCCCTACACCCGGGTACTGGATCGTTTCGCGGCCGACGGCTACCGCCTCATCCTGGCCGGACACACCCACGGCGGGCAATTGTGTCTGCCATTCTCCGGTGCCGTTGTGACCAACTGCGACCTCGATCGCTCGCGGGCCAAAGGCGCATCGCAGTGGGGCGCCAAGTCCGCACTGCATGTGTCGGCGGGGATTGGTACATCCCCGTTCGCACCCTTCCGATTCTGCTGTCGGCCCGAGGCGAGCCTGCTGACGCTGGTGGCGGCACCGAACGGGGCGGACGACCGGGCCCGCTCCGTGGTGCACTCCACGCCGGCCGCGTTAGTCCACTAGAACACGCCCGCGATGACGACCGCAGCATCTCGAAGCGGCGCCCGCGGATGGACAGACGAGGCAATCCGCCGGATCGAAGCCGACTCCCGACGCAGCGCCGATACCCACCTGCTGCGCTATCCCCTGCCGTCGACGTGGAGTGATAGAGCCGATGTGGCCCTCTACCTCAAAGACGAATCAACCCACATCACTGGGAGCCTCAAACATCGTCTCGCCAGGTCGCTGTTCCTCTACGGGCTATGCAACGGCTGGATCGGCGAACACACCACCGTGGTCGAAGCCTCGTCAGGTTCGACGGCGGTATCTGAAGCTTATTTCGCGGCACTCCTGGGTCTGCCCTTCGTGGCGGTAGTACCCGAGTCGACGAGCCGATCCAAGATCGCACTGATCGAAAAGGTTTCTGGGCGTTGTCATTTCGTGCAGAACTCAAGCGACGTCTACGCCGAAGCGCAACGCATTGCCGACGAGACTGGTGGGCATTTTCTGGACCAGTTCAGCAATTCCGAACGCGCCACCGACTGGCGGGGGAACAACAACATCGCCGAGTCGATCTATCGGCAGATGGAGGCGGAACGCCATCCCGTCCCGTCCTGGATCGTGGTTGGTGCAGGCACCGGCGGCACCAGTGCCACGATCGGCCGATTCATCCGCTATCGACAATTTCGCACCGAACTCTGTGTGGTCGACCCGGAGCATTCGGTGTTCTTCCCCGCCTACGCCGAAGGACGGTTCGATCTCGTCAGCGAAGCCTCCTCCCGCATCGAAGGCATCGGCCGGCCCCGGGTCGAGCCGTCGTTCCTGCCCAGCGTCATCGACCGGATGGTGCGGGTTCGGGACAGCGCATCGGTGGCTGTGGCCCATCATGTGTCCCAGGTACTCGGGCGCCGGGTCGGACCGTCGACCGGAACGAACGTGTGGGGAGCTTTTGGCCTGCTGGCCGAAATGGTGGCCAACGGAACCCGCGGATCGGTGGTCACATTGATTTGCGACAGCGGCGATCGCTACGCCGACACTTACTTCGATGACGCGTGGTTGGTGGCTCATGATCTGCAACCTGGCGAACACGCCGAATCGCTGAGGCGCTTCGAACGGGACTGCTCCTGGACCGCTCTGACGTCGGTCAGCGCGCCCTGACGGGCGCTTTGGCCTAACGCAACACCCGTGCGATACGCTGACGAGGCTTCACGCGGGGTGTGGCGCAGCTTGGTAGCGTGCTTCGTTCGGGACGAAGAGGTCGTGGGTTCGAATCCCGCCACCCCGACCGCAGAATCAACAGCCTGATCACGCAATTTGCGGTCAGGGCGTTGTTGTTTCAAGCGCCTCCGCTGATATGCGTCCGCGGCGCAGGATCGCCACCTCGGCCACGACATAGATCACCAGCGACGCGATCACCGCACCGATGATTCCCGGGTAGCGCCCGGCGAAACCGTCGGCCGAGGTCTGCCGAATGAGGATTCCGATGAACGCCCAGATCAGCACCAGCCCGTAGGCGACGTCGCGATTTCGCAGCATGGTCGCAGTGCCGATCATCATCGCAACCAACACCATGATCACCGCCCAGGTGGAATCGGCGAAGCCGAAGCCGTCCCACTTCCGACTCACCAGCAGAACGGTGATGTTCGCGACCACGGCCACGGTCGTCCAGCCGAAGTACACACTGAACGGCACGCCGACGAACCACCGTCGCCGCCCGGTCAGATTCGCTGCCCGCAGAGTGACGACGATCAGCGCAAGGCACACCAGGATCACGACGATCAGTACGGCCGACAGTGGAATGTTGTCGTAGTGCCAGGCGAACACCCATGCGGTGTTGGCCAGCGAGGAGACCGCGAAGAGCACACCGACCCGATTCAGCAATGCGGTGTCGACTGCGGTGTCCGGGGAGTCGCGAAACAGTCCAAATTGGTAGAGGACGTAGGCACCGAGCAGCAGGTAGATCACGCCCCAGATGGAAAATGTCAGACCGGCAGGAGTGAACAGGCTCGGATAGGCATCAGAGATGTCGCCGGTTCGCCTGCCGTTGAGCGGCAGTGAGTTGGCCAGAAAGTTCATCGTGATCATCGCCAGGTAGGTCAGAGCAACCAGTACCTGTACCGGGCGGTGGGTGGTCGTTGCGCTCATGGGAGTGCTCCTTGTGCCTAGAGACGGTCTTTGACCGCCGACGAGAGCCTGGATCCGTCGGCCTTACCCGCGGCGATCGCGGTCGCCGCCTTCATCACCAGACCCATGTGCCGGACCGAGGGCCGCTCACCGATCTGCTCGGCAACCTGGGCGATGGCCGTGTCGACCACGTCGGCCACCTCGGCGTCGCTCAGCGGAGTGGGAAGGTACTCATCAATGATCCGGCCCTCGGCGTGCTCCGCAGCGGCAAGTTCTCCGCGACCGTTCTGGGTGTAAATCTCCGCAGCCTCACTGCGCTTCTTGGCCTCCCGGGCCAGCACCTTGAGAACGTCCTCGTCGGTCAGCTCACGGGCCTGCTTGCCGGAGACCTCCTCGGTCTGGACCGCCGCCAGCAGCATCCGCAGCGTCGCGGTGCGCAGTTTATCCTGGCTCTTCATCGCCCCGGTGAGGTCCGACCTGAGTCGTCCTTTCAGTTCCGACATGGTCCCAAACCCTACGCGACGACCGGTAACCGACCTGGCAAGTCGCCCCGGGGCTCGACTGAACACAACGGCGAGCCGCCCCGGGGCTCGACTAGCCCCTGGATTGGCCGGTCCACGCCATCAGGTCCTCCCACAACGGTTCCCATCCCTTGTAGTGGCGGGTTTCCTGACTTGCGGTCACCAGTGTCTGACCCAGGTGTTGGCGAAATTCGGGATAGCGCTGATCCACACTGCTCAACGACTGACAGTAGGTGCGGATCGTGAAGAGAATCGCGCCGGAATCCGGGAGCTTCCAGAGGGTCTGACGCTCGGTCCGGAAATACATCGAGTCACCGAAGATCTCACCAGTGTTGGTCTGCGCGCGCGCCTTCCTTCCGGTGGCTGACGGCTGGAACAGTTCGGGGCTGTCCAAGACGGTCCAGTTGACCCGCCAGAGGGGCCGGTCCGGCGTCAACTTGTCGAACATGGCATCGGTGGCGGCGCCGATTCGCTCCTCGTAGTGCGGAACCGGCCGATGGATGCCGTGCATGTCCGCGCCGATCTTCGCCGACAAGTCCCAGCGACTCGGAAAGCAAATCGATGCCGCCGTGAGAATCCACTGGCCGTCCTGCGGACTCATCACCGCCAAGTCTTCCTGGACTAGGCGGCTCGCCACTTCCAGTGGGTGACGTGATCCGTCAATCGGAATCGCTTCGGGAAACCTGTCCGGAAACCGTGCCGGCAGATGCTCGACCAGCTTCGTCAGCACTTCCTGCGATGCGTCGAGTCCCCGCGGAAGCGCCGCGAACACCTCGGCTCTCCGGTTGTCGAGCAGGTCGCGCTTCTGGACCAATTCCGCGTCGTAGTGCTCATCGATCTCAATCCACTCCTCGGGGTTCATCGTCCTCAGACCCATGGACACCGTGAAGGGCTGGCCTTTCACCGGGATGTAGGTCACGTTTGCGCCCTCCCCACGTCGATGCATTCATTCAACCGCAGGTGGGTTATCCCAGGTTTGAGATCTCACCGGATCCTCGACAGGATGACCCGGTGAGCAACTACGCCGCTGGCCCACCCGGGCACGGCGGCTACCCCCCGCCCGGCTACGGTCCGCTCGGCTATCCCCCGCCCGGTTACCCCCCGCCCGGCTGGGGGCCGCCCGGCTGGGGCTGGAAGCCCGGGGCGATCCCGCTCTTCAGCAATTCAGCAACGCGCGGATTGACGATGGGCGACATCTTCCGTGGCGCCGTCGGATACATCAGGGCCAACCCGAAGGCCACCCTCGGCTTGACCGCCGCCGTCGTCGCGGTCACCGCGGCGCTGGCGCGGCTGCTGCAGTTCCTCGGGCCTTCGAACGACGACAACACGGGGCTGGTACTCGAAACGCTGATCTCGGCGGCTGCGACCGCGTTCGGGACGATCCTGCTCTCCGGGATGCTCACCGTCGTGGTGGCCCGCGCAGTGTTCGGATCCACCGTCACCGTCGGCGAAGCCTGGCGGCGCGTCCGCGGCCGGCTGCCGGCACTGATCGGAATGAGCGCACTGCAGTTGGCGGCCGTGGTGGCGCTGATCGGCGGCACAGTGCTGGTGATCGTCGGAGTTGCGCGGGCCGCCAACGGCGCCGTCGCCGCCCTCATCGGAATTCCCCTGGTGCTACTTCTGATCGCGGCGCTGGCCTACCTGTTCACGGTGCTCGCGTTCGCACCGGTGGCGATCGTTCTGGAACAGAAGCCGATCCTGGCCGCGCTCGAGCGATCCTTCACCCTGGTGCGCCATCGGTTCTGGCGCGTCCTGGGTATTCGCGTACTGGCCGGGCTGATCGCCGCCGTCGTCGCCGGATTGATCTCAGTTCCGTTCAGCCTGGCCGGACAGGTGCTGTCCCTGGGTACGACCGAGCCCACCGTTCTTGGCATGGTTTCGGCAGTCCTGGGCCAGGCGCTCGGCCAGATCATCACCGCACCGTTCGCGGCCGGAGTCGTCGTGCTGCTTTACGTCGACGCCCGGATCCGTTCCGAGGCTTTCGACGTCGCGTTACGCGCCGGAGCGAGTGCCGGCCCGGGTGCGGTGTCGTTCACCGACACCCTGTGGCCGACCGTCGCGCGCTGAGTTTCCTCAGTTGCTGATCCAGTTTCCGTGGAAGCCGTAGGGAACCCGGCGCGGCAACTGAATGCGAGCAACCGGATCGCCGGCGAAGTCGGAGGCATCCAGGATCACCAGTTCGCTGGTGTTGTCGACCGGGTCGTAAACGTAGGCCATGTACCAACCGTTGCTCTCATCCGGCGCACCCGACGGCGACGGAACGAAGACGGCCTCGCCGGGTCCGCCCGGGGCGTCCGGCGTACCGAATCGGTGCTCGACGGCATCTCCGGTCCGTAGGTCGTAACGCACCAGGCTGGCATCACCCACCGACACCGCGTAGCGCGCCGGCAGGCCGGCCAGTCGGTCATCAATCCGCGGGAACTCGACTGCGCGGTCGTCGAGTTGGTGTTCGGTGACCGTGCCGGTTCGAAGATCGATCCTCCAATTCCAGAGCACGGCACTGTCCCCGAATCCGCCGTCCTTGCGCCACAGTTCCGCGTAGCGGACCGCTTGCAGCACAATGGTGTCGCCGTCGTCATAGGCGTTGGCAACGTGAAAGATGTAGCACGGATCGATGTTGAACCAACGCACCTCGCCGAACGGGTCGTCGCGGCGGAGCACCCCCAACCGGGCGCCGTACTCGTCCTCCCAGCGAAACGGCATGTCGCCGCTTCCGCTGACCGCGATGTCGATGTTGAACACGATCGGTAGATCCAGGAAAATGACGTGATCGGCGGTCATCGCGAAGTCGTGCATCATCGTAAGAGCCTCGACATCGACGGGCCGGTTGACGGTCAGCTCACCGTCGGCGTCCACCCGGTGGTAGCTGACGTGCGGGCTGAAGAGGTTGCCGTAGCCGAAGAAGTGCAGCTCTCCAGTGGTCGGACAAATTTTGGGGTGGGCAGTCATCGCATCGTTGAGTTTTCCGCCGAAGTCGTAGCAGCCGACCGTCTCTAAATCCTTGGTGACCTGATAGGGCAGTGAGGACTCGACGAGGGCAAGTGTCTTGCCCGCGTGGTTGACGATGTGGGTGTTGGCTACCGCCGATCGCAGGTTGCGGCTGCCGTCGCCGTTGTAGACCCCGAAGGGGGTGTCGAAGCTGTCGGTGCGCACCCAGCGGTTGCGGTACCACTTGGCGGCGCCGCCTTCGATGCGCACGCCGTGGATCATGCCGTCGCCGAGGAACCAATGTCCGGTGGGCTGGCGGGGGTTGGGGCCGTTGCGCAGGTACCAGCCGTCGAGTTCAGCGGGGATAGCGCCCTTGACGGGCAAGTCGTATTCGGTGAGCTCGTCGGGTACCGGCGCGTAGTTCCCGCGCTGATAGAACTGGCCGGTGTCGGGCAGGTTGGCGGAGTCCGCGGCGGTATCGGTCATGACCACCACTCTGCCACCCTTACCGCCGTACGGCGAGGGCGCTATTGCGCTGTCTAGACCTCCACCCAGTCCAGGGTCCGCTGCACCGCCTTACGCCACCCGGCGTAGCCCGCCTCGCGCTGCTCGTAGGTCCAGGACGGCGACCACCGGCGACCCTCCTGCCAGTTGGCCCGCAGATCTTCCGGATCCGACCAATAGCCGACCGCCAAACCGGCTGCGTAGGCCGCACCCAGCGCGGTGGTTTCGGGAACCTTCGGGCGCACAACATCCACGCCGAGTACGTCCGCCTGGATCTGCATGCACAATTCGTTGAGCGTGACCCCACCATCGACCTTGAGCACCGTCAGTGGCACGCCGGAATCTGCGGCCATCGCATCGACGACATCGCGGCTCTGGTAGCAGATGGCCTCCAGCGTCGCTCGCGCGATGTGGGCGTTGGAGTTGAACCTCGAGAGTCCGACGATCGCCCCGCGGGCGTCGGAGCGCCAATACGGCGCGAACAAACCGGAGAAGGCGGGGACGAAGTAGATCCCGCCGTTGTCGGCAACCTGGGCGGCGAGTGTCTCACTGTCGGCGGCGCCGCTGATGATGCCGAGTTGATCACGCAGCCACTGCACCGCCGACCCGGTCACCGCGATCGAACCCTCAAGGGCGTAAACAGGTTTCGCCTCTCCGAACTGGTAGCACACCGTAGTCAGCAGGCCGTTCTTACTGCGGACGATCTTCTCTCCGGTATTGAGCAGCAGGAAGTTGCCGGTTCCGTAGGTGTTCTTGGCCTCACCCGGCTTCAGGCAGACCTGACCGACCATCGCGGCCTGCTGGTCACCGAGAATTCCGGTCAGCGCCACTTCGCCACCCATCGGCCCGTCCGCTCTGGTCACTGAGTACGGATGCGGCGACGACGATGGCCTGATCTGTGGCAGCATCCGCCGCGGGACCCCGAAAAACGACAACAGTTCATCGTCCCAATCCAGGGTTTCGAGATCCATCAGCATGGTGCGGCTGGCGTTGGTGGGATCGGTGACGTGCACGCCACCGGCGGGACCGCCGGTGAGGTTCCACAGCACCCATACGTCCGGTGTGCCGAACAACGCATCGCCGCGTTCGGCGTCGGCCCGCACACCGTCGACGTTCTCCAGGATCCACTGCAGTTTCCCGGCGGAGAAGTACGTGGCCGGCGGCAGACCGGCCTTGCGTCGGATGACATCACCGCGGCCGTCACGATCCAGCGCGGCGGCAATCTGGTCGGTGCGGGTGTCCTGCCAGACGATCGCGTTGTAGTAGGGCTGCCCGGTCTTGCGGTTCCAGACGATGGTGGTCTCGCGCTGATTGGTAATGCCCAGCGCGGCGATGTCGGCGGCCTTGAGGTTGGTGTTGTTCAGGGCTGAGGTCACGACGGTCTGGGTGCGGCCCCAGATCTCGGTCGGATTGTGCTCGACCCAGCCCGCGCGCGGCAGGATCTGTTCGTGCTCGAGTTGGTGGCGGCCGACCTCCAAGCCGTTGTGGTCGAAGATCATGCACCGGGTGCTGGTGGTGCCCTGGTCGATAGAAGCGACGAAGTCGGCCACGGTGCTCCTTCAAGGATCGGAATAGCACTTGCGGATCGGAATAGAAACTGTCCTGGGAGTCTGCCACCGTCGATGCGGCTTCATGTGGGAAAACGGCCGCCCGGGAGGATTTGCTTGCGCGGTCGCCAGGCGCCCTGTTGCATCGTGGCTGTGGGAGACGAAGTGACGCACGCCAGCTTCAGCCGC
>CAMDFY010000019.1 GCA_945897705.1 Bifidobacterium breve
CGAAGCCAACGAGACCGCCAACCGATACGCGGCGGTGCTCGCTGAGCGCGGTGTGGGCCACGGGGACGTTGTCGGCATCATGGAGCGCAATTCCCCCGATGTGGTGCTGACGATGCTCGCGGCGGTCAAATGCGGCGCGGTGGCCGGCATGCTCAATCATCATCAGCGCGAGGAGGTGCTGGCCCACAGCATCGGACTGCTCGGCGCCACCGTCGTCGTCGCCGAGGCCGATCTGATCGATCCGATCAGAGCCAGTGGCGCCCCACTGTCCGGCGTCGAGGTGATCTCCGCCGAAGACTTCGCCGCCGCCGCCGAGGGCAAGTCGGCGGCAAACCCCGATTCAGCCTCGCAGGTGCAGGCCAAGGATCCGGCGTTCTACATCTTCACCTCGGGCACCACCGGTCATCCGAAGGCCAGCGTGATGACTCACCTGCGGTGGCTGCGCGCGCTGGCGGCCTTCGGCGGACTGGGGTTGCGACTGCGCGGCAGTGACACGCTCTACTGCCCGCTGCCGATGTATCACAACAACGCGCTGACCGTCGCACTGTCCTCGGTGATCGACGCGGGTGCCACGCTCGCGCTGGGTAGGGGGTTCTCGGCATCGCGCTTCTTTGACGAGGTGCGACAACTGGACGCCACCGCATTCGTCTACATCGGTGAAGTGTGTCGCTATCTGCTGAACCAACCGCCTCGGGCTGACGATCGCGCGCACAAGATCCGGGTAATCGTCGGCAACGGGCTCCGCCCGGAGATCTGGCAGGAGTTCACCCACCGGTTCGGTATTGGCCGGGTGGCGGAGTTCTACGCCGCCAGCGAGGGAAACACCGGCTTCATCAACGTCTTCAACGTCCCGGGATCGACCGGGGTCAATCCGATGCCGCTGGCCTACGTCGAGTACGACCCGGAGACGGGCGAGCCGGTGCGCGGTTCCGACGGGCGGGTGCGCCGGGTTCCGCCCGGGCGGCCGGGTCTGCTGCTGAGCCCGGTCAACCGGTTCTCGCCGTTCGACGGCTACACCGACAAGGCGGCCAGTGAGCGCAAGTTGGTGCGCAACGCCTTCAAGGATGGCGACGTCTGGTTCAACACCGGCGACCTGATGAGCCCCCAGGGACTCGGGCATGCGGCATTCACCGACCGCCTCGGCGACACCTTCCGCTGGAAGGGCGAGAACGTGGCCACCACCGAGGTCGAGGCGGCGCTGGTCGCCGATCGCGCCGTCGAGGAGTGCACGGTATTCGGCGTGGAAGTGCCTGACACCGGTGGACGGGCCGGGATGGCGGCGATCAAACTGCGCGACGGCGCGAGCTTCGACGGCCGCCGCCTGGCTGAAACCCTCTACGCGACCCTGCCGGTGTACGCGGTGCCGTTGTTCGTCCGCATCGTCGCCTCGCTGGAGACCACGTCGACGTTTAAAAGCCGCAAGGTCGAGTTGCGCAACCAGGCTTACGGCGCCGACGTGTCCGATCCGCTGTACGTGCTGGTCGGCCGCGAGGAGGGTTATCTGCCGTTCTATCCGTCCTACCCGGCCGACGTCGCCGCCGGCCGTAGCCCCAACTAGCCTTGGCCTGGTGGACGCGACGTTCTGCGGACGACCGGTGGCCGGCGATCGCGCCTTGATCATGGCGATCGTCAACCGCACCCCGGACTCCTTCTACGATCGGGGCGCGACGTTCACCGACGAGGCCGCGATGGCCGCGGTACACCGGGTCGTCGCCGAGGGGGCCGACGTCATCGACATCGGCGGGGTTAAGGCCGGACCGGGGATCCTCGTCGACGCAGCCGAGGAGATCGCCCGCGTGGTGCCCTTCATCGAGTGGGTCCGCGCTGAGTATCCCGAGCAGTGCATCAGCGTGGACACCTGGCGCGCCTCGGTCGCCACACTGGCGTGCGCGGCCGGAGCCGACATCATCAACGACACCTGGGCCGGGCACGATCCGGCACTGCCCGAGGTCGCTGCGGAGTTCGGTGCCGGCATCGTCTGCTCACACACCGGCGGCGCGGTGCCGCGCACCCGGCCTTTCCGCGTCACCTACGGAACAGCGGTGACCGGCGTCCTCGACGATGTCATTGCCGAAGTCACCGCTGCCGCCGAACATGCTGTGGCAGTGGGGGTATCACGTGATCGCGTGCTCATCGACCCCACCCATGATTTCGGTAAGAACACCCACCACGGCCTCACACTGCTGCGTCATGTCAGGGATCTCGTCGAGACCGGATGGCCGGTCCTGATGGCGCTGAGCAACAAGGACTTCATCGGGGAGACTCTCGGCGTGGAGCTCACCGAACGACTTGAGGGCACCCTGGCCGCGACCGCACTGGCCGCCGCCGACGGAGCCCGGATGTTCCGGGTGCACGAGGTCGGACCCACTCGTCGGGTGCTGGAGATGGTCGCCTCGATCGCCGGGGATCGGCCGCCGACGCGCACGGTGCGGGGGCTGGCATGAACGCCGGCGCCGACGATCCCGGTGCTATCTGGTTGGCCGGTCACAGCTGGCACCGTCCCGCGTGGACGATGGCCGAACTCGTGGCGGCCAAGGCCGGCCGGACCATCTCGGTGGTGCTGCCCGCGCTCAACGAGGCCGAGACCGTCGCTGCGGTCATCAACACCATCACGCCGATGCTGGGTGAAACGTCGACGTTGGGCGGACTCGTCGACGAATTGATCGTGCTGGACTCCGGCTCCACCGACGACACCGAGGCGCGTGCGCGAGCCGCCGGGGCCCGGGTCGTCCACCGGGAGGAGGCCCTGCCCGAGATCGCGCCGCAGCCGGGCAAGGGCGAGGCGCTGTGGCGCTCGCTAGCGGCCACCACGGGCGACATCATCGTCTTCATCGACTCCGATCTGATCGACCCCGATCCGATGTTCGTGCCGCGTCTGGTGGGCCCACTGCTCACCGAGGACGGCATCCACCTGGTCCGGGGTTTCTACCGGCGGCCGTTGAAAGTCGGTGATGGCGAAGATGCCAACGGCGGCGGCCGGGTCACTGAACTGGTTGCCCGCCCGCTGCTGGCGGCGCTGCGACCGGAACTCGGCTACGTGCTGCAGCCGCTGGGCGGTGAATATGCCGGGACCCGGGAACTGCTGACCGCGGTGCCGTTCGCGCCGGGCTACGGCGTCGAGATCGGAATCCTGATCGACACCTACGACCGTTTCGGTCTGGATGCGATCGCACAGGTGAACCTCGGTGTGCGCACGCACCGCAACCGGCCGCTCAGCGAGCTGGGCCCGATGAGTCGGCAAATCATCGCCACCCTGCTGACCCGCTGCGGTATCGACGACTCCGGTGTCGGGCTGACCCAGTTCCTGCCCGACGGTCCAGGACAGGGAGCACAGGGGGGACTGCAGGGGTACCGCACGAAGGCCTCGACGGTGTCGCTGGCCGACCGACCCCCGATGAACACCGTGCGCCAGACGCGCCGATGAACACCGTGCGCCAGACGCACCGATGAACCCGGTGAGGAAGGATCTCGGGGTGTGACGCTGATCCTGTTGTATCTGGTGGTCCTGATTCTGGTCGCCGTCGTCCTTTTCGGTATTGCCAGTGTGGTGTTCGGCCGCGGCGAGCAGTTGCCGCCACTGCCCCGGGGCACGACCGCGACCGTGCTGCCGGCCTTCGAGGTCACCGGCGCCGATGTCGAGGCCGTCAAGTTCGCACAGGTGCTTCGCGGTTACAAGACCAGCGAGGTGGACTGGGTGCTTGAGCGCCTCGGTGCCGAGATCGACCACTTGCGGGCCGAACTCGATGCCGCCCGAAGTGGCGTAGCCGGGCCGGTTGATCCGAACCGGAATTGATACCTCCGGCCGGCGGCGACGCTCGCTTGCGGTGCGACTGGGCGGCCGGCGGACCGCCGCTGCTGCAGGACTATCACGACCGCGAATGGGGTAGGCCGCTGCGCGGCCGCGTCGCCCTGTTCGAACGGATGACTCTGGAGGCCTTTCAGAGCGGGCTGTCCTGGTGGATCATCCTGCGCAAGCGGGAGAACTTCCGGCGGGCATTCGCCCATTTCGACATCGAGACCATCGCCGGCTACTCCGAACGGGACGTCGACCGCTTAATGGCCGACACCGGCATCGTGCGCAACCGGGCCAAGATCGAGGCCACCATCGCCAATGCCCGGACGGCGGCAACGCTCGAGGTCGACCTCTCCGACCTGCTGTGGTCCCACGCCCCACCGTGGCGCCCCCGCCCGGCCGGACCGTCCGACGTGCCGGCGTCGACGGCGGACTCCGCCGCCCTGGCCCGCCACCTCAGAGGACTCGGTTTCCGGTTCGTCGGACCCACCACCGCCTATGCATTGATGCAGGCCACCGGGATGGTCGATGACCATCTTCGGACCTGCTGGGTGCCTTCTGGACCACCGTTCACCGGGTCTTTTTCACCTCTGGGCCCAGATAGGGAAGAATGAGGGCAACGTGAACCAGCCAGCCCGGCATCCGATTCGGTCATGGCGGCGGGTCTGCGCGATCTGGAGGGAGCACTCGATGGCGGCCATGAAGCCCAGGACCGGCGACGGTCCGTTGGAAGCGACCAAAGAGGGGCGCGGCATCGTGATGCGGGTACCGCTGGAGGGTGGCGGTCGACTCGTCGTCGAACTGACCCCCGATGAGGCCTCCGCTCTGGGCGACGAACTCAAGGGCGTCACCAGTTGAGTCACCGACTGGTGGGGCTCAAACGGGAACCGACCGGCTAGGCCGTTACCCCGCGGTACACCTCGAGGGTCTGCGCGGCGATACGCGCCCAGGAGAACTCGTCGATACAACGCTGCCGCCCGGCCGCGCCGTACCGCGCGGCCCTGGCGCTATCGGAGATGAGAGCGTTGATCGCCGCTGCCAGGTCGGCGTCGAAGGCCTTCGGGTCCGCCGCGTCGTAGTGCACCAACGTGCCGGTGATGCCGTCGGTGACGACCTCCGGGATGCCGCCCACGTCGGAAGCGACCACCGCTGTTTCGCAGGCCATCGCCTCGAGGTTAACGATACCTAACGGCTCGTATACCGATGGGCAAACGAAAACCGTTGCCGCTGAAAGAATTTCGCGGATCCGATGTGCCGGTAGGATATCGCGAATCCAGAACACGCCACTGCGCCTGTCGGCCAGGTCAGAGACCGCAGCGGTCACCTCGGCGGCGATTTCCGGAGTATCGGGAGACCCGGCACACAGCACCAATTGTGTCTCCGGCGCGAAGCGGTGGGCCGCGGCGATGAGGTGCGGCACCCCTTTCTGGCGGGTGATCCGCCCGACGAAAGCCACCATCGGCCGCGACCTGTCCACCCCGAGTTCGTCGATGATCGACTCGCCGGACTCGGCCGGGCCGGGATACCAGACACTGGTGTCGACGCCGTTCTTGACGACGTGCACCCGGCCCGGGTTCAGCGCCGGGTACGCCGTCAGTACGTCGTCTCGCATGCCTGAACTCACGGCGATCACCGCATCGGCGGCCTGCACCGCGGTGCGCTCGACCCACAGTGAGACCTGGTAGCCGCCCCCGAGTTGTTCGGCTTTCCAGGGCCGCAGCGGTTCCAGCGAATGCGCCGTGAGGACGTGCGGCATGCCATGCAGCAGTGCCGCGAGGTGCCCAGCCATGCCGGTGTACCAGGTGTGCGAATGCACCACGTCGGCACCGGCGGCGGCATCGGCCATCCGAAGATCGGTCGACAGCGTCGACAGTGCGGGGTTGGCGTTCTTGAGCGCGGGGTCGGGCTGATGGGCGAACGCCTCGGCGCGGACCGAACCCATGCAGTGCACGTCGACGTCGCACAGGTGGCGTAACTGGGCTACCAACTCGGTCACGTGCACCCCCGCGCCGCCGTAGACCTCCGGCGGGTACTCGCGGGTCATCATCGCCACACGCATACCGCAGACGGTAGCCCCACCTGCCCCGTGATTGGAACCTGCCGCAGGAACCGGTCCTCGGTACCGGCAATGGCGAAACCCGCATTGCTCAGCAGTCGGCAGCCCCGGTGACTAGGTTTACTGCCATGAGGGAGTTGCCACACGTACTCGGCATCGTCATGGCCGGAGGCGAGGGCAAACGGCTCTATCCGCTCACCGCGGACCGGGCCAAACCCGCAGTTCCCTTCGGCGGGGCCTATCGGCTGATCGACTTCGTGCTGTCGAATCTGGTCAATGCGCGGTATCTGCGCATTTGCGTTCTGACCCAGTACAAGTCGCATTCACTGGACCGGCACATCTCGCAGAACTGGCGGTTGAGCGGACTGGCGGGGGAGTACATCACCCCGGTTCCTGCGCAGCAGCGACTCGGCCCCCGCTGGTACACGGGTTCGGCGGATGCGATCTATCAGTCGCTGAACCTGATCTACGACGAGGATCCCGACTACATCGTCGTGTTCGGTGCTGATCACGTCTACCGGATGGATCCCGAGCAGATGGTGCAGTTCCACATCGACAGCGAGGCCGGTGCGACGGTGGCCGGCATCCGGGTACCGCGCGCCGAGGCGAGCGCCTTCGGATGCATCGACGCCGACCCGTCCGGCCGCATTCGCAGTTTCGTCGAGAAACCGGCCGACCCGCCGGGTATTGCGGACGATCCCGAGAAGACCTTCGTCTCGATGGGCAACTATGTCTTCACCACCAAGGTGCTGATCGACGCGATCCGTGCCGACGCCGAGGATGACCAGTCTGACCATGACATGGGCGGAAACATCATTCCGCGACTGGTGTCTGAGGGCGGCGCGGCGGTGTACGACTTCAACGACAATGAAGTGCCTGGTTCCACCGAACGCGACCACGGGTACTGGCGCGACGTCGGGACCCTCGATGCGTTTTATGACGCGCATATGGACCTTGTCTCGGTTCACCCGGTTTTCAACCTGTACAACAAGCGCTGGCCGATCCGGGGGGAGTCGGAAAACCTGGCGCCGGCCAAGTTCGTCAACGGCGGTTCGGCCCAGGAGTCGGTCGTCGGCGCGGGCAGCATCATCTCGGCGGCATCCGTGCACTCCTCGGTGCTGTCGAGCAACGTGGTCGTCGAAGACGGCGCGGTCGTGGACGGCAGCGTGCTGATGCCCGGGGTCCGGGTGGGCCGCGGGGCGGTGGTCCGGCACGCGATATTGGACAAGAACGTCGTCGTCGGACCCGGTGAGCAGATCGGGGTGGATCCGGAACTGGATCGGGAGCGCTTTGCGATCAGCGCCGGTGGCGTGGTCGCTGTGGGCAAGGGCGTCTGGATCTAAACCGGTCGTGGAGCCAGATCCCGACGCCGACGCCGACGGAGCAGCCACACCGCCGCCGCCGCGAGAGCGATCAGCACGATCGCGACTAGCGCCGGAATCAGGATCGCGATGAAAACCAGGCTGACACTGGTGAAGTCCTCGATGGTGCTCAACACCGGCGCCGCGACGCCCGCCGTCGCGACATTGGCGGCCGGCCGCACCGCCGTCTTGGTCAGGTGTACCACCAGTGCGGTGACGACGCCGATCACCACCGGTACCCACTGGCCGGTCCGGGCGAACTCGGCCGGGTCGCTCACCGCGGCCGTCTGGGCCGCGGTACCGGATCCGAACACGATGCCCCCGGCCGTGGGCCGGACGAAGGTCTGCACCGTGTCGTTGACCGTGTCCAGGGCGGGGATCTTGTCGGCGACGATCTCCACCGCGAGCAGAACCGCAATGACCGCCATCACCCAGCTGTTCTCCAGCCAGGTCCAGCCCGATGGCAGGGTGATCAGGCTGGTGAACTTCGAGAGCAGCCCCATCATCAGCATGGGGATGTAGGCGTTGAGCCCGGCGGCGGTCGCCAGGCCGAAGCCGGTCATCAGTTCCATCCGGGTTTCCCTTCGCCGCTCAGTCGCGCACCGCGACGAGGACGCCGTCTCCCAACGGCACAAGCACCGGGGTAAGCCGTTCGTCCTCGGCGATCAGGCGGGCCGCTTCACGCACCGCGGTCACCTCCGGGTCGTTCGCACTCGGGTCGCCCGCCCGGCCGTCGAGGGCGGCGTGGTGCACCACGATCACGCCGCCGGGCCGCAACAGCCGCACACCTTCGACGACGAAGTGCGGCTGCCCGGCCGGTTCGGCATCGATGAACACCAGGTCGTAGGACTCGTCGGCAAGGCGGGTGAGCACTTCCTGGGCTCGGCCGGCGATCAGCCGGGTGCGGCTGGGACCGATCCCGGTCTCGTTAAAGGCTTGTTTGGCGAGGCGCTGATGCTCCGGTTCGACGTCGATCGTGGTGAGTACGCCGTCGTCACGCATCCCCGAGAGCAACCACAGCCCGCTCACGCCCGTCCCGGTTCCGACCTCGACGACCGCCTTGCCTCCGCTGAGCCTGGCCAGCAGGCCCAGCAACGCCCCGACTGCGGGGGTTACCGCTCCGGCCCCCGCATCGACCGCACGCTCGCGGGCCGCAGAGACGATGGCGTCCTCGGAGATCGAGCCCTCAGCGTGAGCCAGGATCCGCTCAGCCCGGCTTGGCCGCGTTCCGCTGCCCGGATCGTCGATGATGGACATTCTCAGCAGCGTAGATCAAGTCCGCCGCTGTGTCGGCCGACGCGCCAGGACTGGCTCCAGCACCCCCACCGGCCCTGATCGAGAAAACGCCCATGCTTGCTGCCAAATGACCAATTCCTGACGTTCGGCCAGTTAAGGGCTGATTTATCAGGCAACATTTAGTTTGCTCACATGGGTTGCACACCGCAGCCGGGAAAGGTGGGGGACATGGCGCGCAGAGGGAGCCGGATCGGGAATACCCCGCAGAGCCGTGCTGTTGTGACGGTTGAGATACCCAGCTGCGCCGAGCTGCTGGCCCCTGCTGACCAGGAGGATCCGACGACCGCCACACTGACTGTCCCGGCTGCGACGACCCCCGTCGCCCAGGGCGCCGAGCCGAAGCTGGCCGGTCCGTCTGAGGAACTGCAGGGCACCGCGGTGTTCGACGCCACCGGTGACCGGGCGGCGATGCCGTCGTGGGATGAACTGGTGCGTCAGCACGCCGACCGGGTCTACCGGCTGGCGTACCGGCTCTCCGGCAACCAGCACGACGCCGAGGATCTCACTCAGGAGACCTTCATTCGGGTGTTCCGGTCATTGCAGAACTACCAGCCCGGCACCTTCGAGGGCTGGCTCCACCGCATCACCACGAACCTGTTCCTCGACATGGCCCGCCGCCGCGGCCGCATCCGCATGGACGCGCTGCCGGAGGACTACGACCGGGTGCCGTCCAACGGACCCACGCCCGAGCAGATCTACCACGATGCGCGGTTGGGTCCCGATCTCCAGGCGGCGCTGGACTCGCTGCCGGCTGAGTTTCGCGCCGCGGTGGTGTTGTGCGACATCGAAGGGCTGTCCTACGAGGAGATCGGTGCCACTCTCGGCGTCAAGCTGGGCACCGTGCGCAGTCGCATCCACCGTGGTCGCCAGGCCCTGCGCGATCACCTGGCGGCAAGCTCCGGAGATCGGGCAGCCGCCGTCGATTCGGCCTGAAGGTCCCCGGGTGCGCCGTGACACCCTAGGGGGCATCGACGTGTCACGGCGTTGACGCTGATCGCGCTACATTTGAGTTAACTGATGTCGAGTTGAGTGGAAGGGAGTGCCGGCGATGGTCGATCCGGGAGATGTGTTCCGCCGGGCCCTGTCCTGGCTGCCCCCGCACTTCGCCTCCCAAAGTGACGCCCCGGTCGGTGCCCCGCGTCAGTTCAATTCCACTGAGCATCTCTCCACCGAGGCCATCGCCGCCTACGTGGACGGCGAACTCCGGATGAAGGCCCATCTGCGGGCCGGCCACCACCTGACGCTGTGTCCGCAATGTGCCGCCGAGGTCGACGCCCAGGGACAGGCCCGCGCCGCACTGCGTGACTCCCGACCGATCAGCATGCCGAACTCCCTGATGAACCTGCTCTCCCAGATCCCGCAGTCCACCCATGATGAGACGCTGCCGCCGCCGCCGAGCCTGACCGACCAACTGATCGACGACACCGGCCGGGGCCGTCGCAAGCGCCGGTAGGGTGAAGACCGTCTTACCCCGAACGTTGGATAGAGGTTGATGTGAGTCCTGATAGGGACACTCCTGGCGGACACCGACTGGCGCCGCGGCCGGTATCGCGGCCCCCGGTGGATCCCGCGGCGACGCGGACGTTCGGGCGCCCGCGCGGCGTCGACGGCTCGTTCGTCGCCGAGAAGCTGCGTCCGTCCAGATTCCGCGACGAGTTCGCGCCGACGGAAAAGCAGCCGGATCCGATTCTCGAGGAGGCCTTCGGGCGCCCTAATCAGGCTGCCGAGTCACTGCAGCGGCACCCGGCCGACGCCGGTGCGCTCAACGCCGGGCCCGCCGTCGAGGACGTCCCTGCCGATCCCTGGCGTGATCCGGCCGCAGCGGCTGCACTGGGCACCCCCGCGGTGGCCAAGCCGACGTACATCGCGCCCGCGGCGGCGGTCGGAAAACTCGGCGTCCGCGACGTGTTGTTCGGCGGCCGGGTGTCCTACACCGCCCTGGCGGTGCTGGGTATCACAGCGATGTTGATCGGTATCGCCGGCGGCTGGGTTGGTCGCAAGACCGCCGAGGTCGTCGAGGCGTTCACCACCTCGAAGGTCACGCTGTCCACCACCGACGCCGGTGAGGTGCCGCCCGGCCGATTCGCCCAGGTGGCCGCGTCGGTCGCCGATTCAGTAGTCACCATCGAGGCCAAGAGCGATGAGTCCGGCGCTCAGGGTTCCGGCGTGGTCGTCGATGAGCGCGGTTACATCGTCACCAACAACCATGTCATCTCCGAAGCCGCAGCCAGTCCGAGCAAGTTCAAGCTCACGGTGGTGTTCAACGATGGCAAGGAAGTTCCGGCCAACCTCGTCGGCCGCGACCCCAAGACCGACCTCGCCGTTCTCAAGGTCGACAACGTCGACAACCTCACGGTCGCCAAGTTTGGCGACTCCGACAAGCTGCGGGTGGGCGAGGAAGTGATCGCCGCGGGTGCACCGCTGGGTCTGCGCAGCACCGTCACCTCCGGCATTATCAGCGCGCTGAACCGGCCGGTACCGCTGTCCGGCGAAGGCTCTGACACCGATACCGTCATCGACGCGGTGCAGACCGACGCCTCCATCAATCACGGCAACAGCGGCGGCCCTCTGATTGACATGAATTCTCTGGTGATCGGCATCAATACCGCGGGGAAGTCGTTGTCCGACAGTGCAAGTGGTCTCGGTTTCGCGATCCCGGTCAATGAGGTGAAAGCCACCGTCGAGACGCTCATCAAAGACGGCAAGATCGCCCATCCGACTTTGGGCCTGTCGGCCCGGTCGGTGAGTAACGACCTCGCCTCTGGCGCACAGGTTGCCAACGTGAAGTCCGGCGGGCCCGCCGACAAGGCCGGCGTGAAGGAGAACGACGTCGTGATCAAGGTCGGCGACCGGATGGTCGCCGACGCCGACGAATTCGTCGTCGCAGTCCGGCAACTCGCGCTGGGCAAGGACGCTCCGATCGAGGTCATGCGCGACGGCCGCAAGGTCATCTTGACGGTGAATCCGGCCCCGGACAACTGACGCGATGTTCGCCAACATCGGGTGGGGCGAGATGATCCTGCTGGTGGTCGTCGGCTTGGTGGTGCTGGGGCCGGAGCGGCTTCCGGGCGCGATCCGCTGGGCCTCCGGATCGCTGCGCCAAGCGCGCGACTACCTCAGCGGCGCGACCACCGCGTTGCGCCAGGAACTCGGTCCCGAGTTCGAGGATCTTCGAGAACCACTGGGCGAGTTGCAGAAACTACGCGGCATGACCCCACGCGCCGCACTGACCAAGCACCTCCTCGACGGCGACGATTCGTGGATCACCGGCGACTTCGACGGCCCGCCGGTGAAGTCGCACAGCGCCACCATGCCGCCGACCGCGGCGCCCCCCACCTCGCCGGGCGGCCCGGCACCATTCGACGCCGACGCGACGTGAATGTGGCGCCCCGCGAATCCGACGCCCCGTGAATGCGGCGCCCCGTGAATGCGGCGCCCCGTGAATCCGGCGCCCCGCGTCGCGTGTGCGCCTAGCGCGCGGCTGGATCCAGGCCCAGAGACATTCCGGCCAGACCGCGCCGCCGGGCCATCAGCTTGTCGGCGATCGCGAGCAGCTCCGCGCCGGCGGCTGATTCCGGTGCCGACAGCACCAGTGGCACGCCGCGGTCCCCGGCAGTCACCAGAGCGGGATCTAGCGGAACCTGGCCGAGTAGTGGGACGTCCGCCCCGACTGCGCGGGTCAGCCGCTCGGCCACCTGCCGCCCCCCGCCCTCGCCGAAGATGTCCCACGTGGTGCCGTCGGGCATCACCAGACCGGCCATGTTCTCCACCACGCCCACAATGCGCTGCCGGGTCTGCAGCGCGATAGCACCGGCGCGCTCGGCGACCTCCGCGGCCGCAGCCTGAGGCGTGGTGACAACAAGAATCTCCGCACTCGGGAGTAGTTGTGCCACCGAGATCGCCACGTCACCGGTGCCCGGTGGCAGATCGAGCAGGAGTACGTCCAGATCCCCCCAGTACACGTCGGCGAGGAACTGCTGCAACGCCCGGTGCAGCATCGGTCCGCGCCACGCGACCGGAGCGTTGCCCTGGGTGAACTGCGCGATCGAGATGACCCTCACGTCGTGCGCTATCGGGGGAAGGATCATCGACTCGACCTGGGTTGGCCGATCGCTGGTTCCCATCATCCGCGGCACCGAATGGCCGTAGATATCGGCATCCAGCAGACCTACGGACAGGCCGCGCGAGGCCATAGCGGCCGCGAGATTGACAGTGACGCTGGACTTTCCGACTCCGCCCTTACCGGAAGCGACGGCGTAAACCCGGGTCAGGGATCCGGGTTGGGCGAATGGGATCACCGGCTCAGCCGAAAGCCCCTGCTCGCCGCGCAACTGCTTGCGCAGTTCGGTGCGCTGCTCGTCGCTCATCACGTCCAGGTTCACCGTGATCGACCCGGTACCCGGAACGTCGGCGACGGCCGCGCTGACCATGTCGGTGATCTCGGTCTTCTTGGGACACGCCCCGGTGGTCAGGTAGATCTCGACGACCACCGCGCCGTCCTCAGCGACCGTGACGCTCTTGACCATGTTGAGTTCAGTGATCGGCCGCCGCAGTTCGGGATCGATGACGCCGGCCAGGGCGGCGCGCACCGCCTGCTCGCGCTCGTTGTTGTTTTCGGTCATCGTCGGCTGAGTCTAGATGCGCACGATGGGTCTCGGTGCGCGGGAGTGCGACGCGAGGGTCAGCTGACCGGCCCGGGCAGCGCGCCGGTGGCCGGTTGTTCTTCCGGTATCGCGACGGCGCCGGGTGCCGGGGCGCCGGGTGCCGGGGCGCCGGGTGCCGGGGCGCCGGGTGCCGGGGGAAGCCACGGTGCCGCCGGGGGCGGAGGCATGCCGGGCAGTGGTGCCTCGGGGGGCGGAGGCATGCCGGGCAGTGGTGCCGCCGGGGCCGGCGGCATGCCGGGCAGTGGTGCCGCCGGGGGTGGCGGCATGCCGGGCAAGCCGGGCAGGCTCTGGGGGCCGGGCTCAGTGGCGCCCAGGGGAGCGGGCGGCGGGGCCAGCCATGGCATGGGCGTCGGCGGCATCATCCACGGCGGCAGGTCCAGCGCCGGGGCCGCGGGCGGCAGTTGAGACGCCATGCAGATCACTTGGCAACCATGTTCGGGCAGCACGCTGTTGGCGGCCTCCGCCGCCGGCCCGGGCATAATCACCTGACCCGGCAGTTCGTTATTGCCGAGATTGAACAGCGGCAACTGCGCCAGCGGATCGCTCGCCAGGAGTGCGGGGTTCTCCAGATGCACAGCACCGAGGGCGGGAATCGGACCGCTGATCGCCGGAAGATCGACCGGTGCAACACCGGTGGCGTACGCGGCCGCCCAGCCCAGCACGTTCTGGGCATACGGCATCGAGTTGTTGTAGCGCAGGATCGCGGTCAGCACCTGGGCCTGGTTGCGCAGATTCAGGCCACCGCTGCACAGGTAGCGCGCGGCCGAGAGGGTGGCGTCGAACAGGTTCTGTGGGTCGGCCCGACCGTCGCCATCGCCGTCGGAGGCGTATCGCGACCAGGTCCCGGGCAGGAATTGCATGGGACCCATCGCCCGGGCGTAAGTGGCCCGCCCGCCGACGTTGCCCTGCACGATGATCTCGTTGCCGGGCAGGCTGCCGTCCAGCGTCGGGCCGTAGATGGGCCGGACCGCCGTCCCGCGTGCGTCGGTGGCGCCGCCGTTGGCGTGTGACGATTCGATGCGGCCGATGCCCGCGAGCAGATTCCAGCTAACCCCGCACCCGGGGGCCGCAGTTGCCATGGTCTGCTCCGCTTTGCGATAGGCCGACAGCGCCATGCCCGGGATGCGCATGCCGCCGGTGGCGTTGATCACCGCTGCCGGGGGCGGGGGCGCGAAACCGGTCGCTGCGGCGATCCGGAAATCGGCCGGGGGCTTGGCCAGGGCGACCACTGCCACCCCCTGCGCCACCGGCTGAGCCTCGTCCACCGTGGCCAGGGGTGTGAAGTCGCTGCCGCTGATCGGGATGCCTGCCCGGCCTGGAGAGGCCGCCACCGCGCCGGCCAGCAGGAGTGGTGTGAGCACCACAACGCCGAACGCCGGGCTACTCACCACCCGCCCGAGCCGATGCTTCATCCCCGCATGTCCAATCCCAGTAGTTCAGCGTCAGACTAATTCAGTACTCATGTGAACCCCGTCACCATACCTAAGGCTGTGACGCCTGTGGCGGGCTATGGCAGCTTGTCACCCTGGGGTCTTTTGCCCCGGCGCTCGGAGCTCGGGTGTTTGCCGGCCGTCCGCGGCTGCAACGCCTCGAGGAGTTCGCGCACCTCCTCGAGTTCGCGCCGCAGGTAGTCGCGGGTCGCGACCTCGCCGATAGCCAAGCGCAACGCGGCAAGTTCCCGGGCCAGGAACTCGGTATCGGCCTTGGTCTGCTGGGCGCGTCTGCGGTCTTCGTCGAGGGCGACCTTGTCGCGGTTTTCCTGGCGATTCTGGGCCAGCAGGATCAACGGCGCCGCGTAGGCGGCCTGCGTTGAGAACGCCAGGTTCAGCAGGATGAACGGGTAGGGATCCCAGCGCAGGCCTACCGCGAACAGGTTCAAGGTGATCCACACGACCACCAGGACGGTCTGCCACATCAGGTAGCGGCCGGTGCCGAGGAACCGGGCGATCGACTCGCTGAACCGCCCGACCGAGTCGGAGTCGAGGTTCAACGACGGCCGCCGCGACGTGCGCGGGGTATCGAGTCGTTGGCGGGAGTCGCTCACAGCGCGTCCAGACCGGCGACGCCGTGCAATTCTGCGGTCGGGCCGCCGTCTTCGAAGCTATCCCTCCAGTCGTCGGGCAGCAGGTGATCGAGCACGTCATCGACGGTCACCGCGCCGAGGAGATGACTTCCCTCGTCGACGACCGGGCCGCAGACCAGGTTGTAGGCGGCGAAATGCCGGGTCACCGACCCCAGCGGGGCATCTGGCGGCAGCGTGGGCAGGTCGGTGTCGACGATGCCGCTGACCAGATTCGCCGGCGGCTCCCGCAGCAGCGCCTGAAGATGTACCAGGCCCAGATAGCGGCCGGTCGGGGTTGCCGTCGGCGGGCGCACCACGAAGACCACCGACGCCAGCGCCGGGGTCAGGTCGGGATCGCGTACCCGCGCCAGCGCCTCGGCCACCGTGGTGTCGGGTGCGAGAACCACCGGGTTGGAGGTCATCATGCCGCCGGCCGTGTACGGAGAATGGCTCAGCAGTCGGCGAACCGGTTCGGAGTCCTCCGGATCCATCCGGCGCAGCAGTGCCTCCGCCTCGGTCGGATTGAGAACGCCCAGGAGGTCTGCGGCGTCGTCGGGATCCATTGCCTCAAGTACGTCCGCGGCGCGCTCAGTGTCCAACCCCATCAGCAATGCGGTCTGGTCGTCGTCAGGCAACTCCTGCAGCACATCGGCGAGCCGCTCGTCGTCGAAGGCGTTGATGACCTCGGTGCGGCGTTTGGCGGGAAGATCGCGCAGTGCGTCGGCCACCTCCACCGGGCGTCGGCCTTCGAACTGGTGCAGAAGTTGCGCCACTCCCTGACCCGGCATCTCCAAGCCCGAGGGCGTAAGACCCTGAACGTTCTGCCACTGGACCACCGTGACGGTCGACCGGCGTCCCAGTCGGCGCAGGCTGCGCACCGCTACTCGGGTGACCAGCCAGTCCCGGGTGCGGCTCTGCTCGATACCGAGGTCGATGACCACGACATCGATACCGTCCAGTTGCGCCTGCTCGGGGTCGTTGACGCGGACCCGGGTGTCGAGCACCTGACCCAGCACCAGCACCTCACCGGGGTGCTGGTCGAACCGGCGTAGCGAGAGATTGGTGGTGTTGAGCGTCACGGCGTTCGGTTCGATCGCGGTCAACCGCAGCATCGGAACGAATATGCGTCGCCGGCTAGTCATCTCGACGACGAGACCCAGCACACGGGGTTGTTCACGGACGATACCGATGCTGATCACCACGTCGCGAACCCGACCCAGGGATTCGCCATCGGGACCCAGCACGACCATCCCTGCCAGTCGCGCCGCGTATACCCTGTTCATCGGCGCCATGACTACAAAGAGTAGGAGCCTGCGGGTGGACTTTCGCTATCGGCCCCGCAGAACCTGTCTGTCGGTTCCGGGCAGCAACCCCATGATGATCGAGAAGGCCAAAGGCCTGCTCGCTGACGAGGTGTTCCTCGATCTCGAGGACGCGGTGGCGCCGGACGCCAAGGCCGCGGCCCGCGCCCGGGTCGGTGCCGCGCTGGCCTCGCCGGGTTGGGCCGGTCAGTTGCGCGGTGTTCGGGTCAACGACTGGACGACGCCGTGGACGCACCGCGACGTGATCGAGGTGGTGTCGGCCGCCGGACCACACCTCGAGGTCGTGGTGTTGCCCAAGGTGACCGACGCGCATCATGTGCACGCGCTGGATCTGCTGCTCACCCAACTGGAACGCGCCCATGGGCTGCCGGTCGGTCGCATCGGGATCGACGTGCAGATCGAAGACGCCAGGGGATTGCGGAACATCGACGCGATCGCCGCCGCCCCGCGGGTCCAGGCCCTGGTGCTCGGGCCCGCCGACCTGATGGCCAGTCTGAACATGCGCACCCTGGTGGTCGGCGAGCAACCCCAGGGCTATGACGTCGGTGACGCCTACCACCACGTGCTGATGACGATTCTCGTCGCCGCACGTGCGCGCGGTATCGCGGCGATCGACGGGCCGTATCTGAAAGTACGAGATGTCGAGGCGTTTCGTCGCGTGGCCGGCCGATCGGCGGCGCTGGGCTACGACGGTAAGTGGGTGCTACATCCCGACCAGATCGCGGCCGGCAACGAGATCTTCAGTCCCCGTCAGGACGAGTACGACCGCGCCGAACTGGTTCTGGAGGCCTACGAGTGGCATACCTCGACCGCCGGAGGCATGCGCGGGGCGGTAATGCTGGGCGAGCAGATGATCGACGAGGCCAGCCGCAAGATGGCCCTGGTGGTCGTGAGCAAGGGGCGAGCCGCCGGAATGACCCGGCAGTCCGCACCATTCGTCCCGCCTGCCTAGGCCCGGGCGCTGTCACTGCCAGGCTGCAATCACTGCCAGGCTGCCGTCACTGCCAGGCTGCCGTCACTGCCAGGCTGCCGTCACTGACAGGCTGCCGTCACTGCCAGGCGTACGTCATCCAGACGACGCTGATTACCAGGGACGCTACGCCGACGACGATTCCGGCCACCGCAAGGCCGTAACCGCCCTGGCGGGTCCGCTTGATCTGGTTGATGGCGATCGCTCCCAGCACAATCCCGATCATCGAACCCAGTCCGCACAGCAGGCCCACCACCGAGGCCACCAGCGAGTAGATGGCCAGCGAGTTGGTGCCGGCCTGCTGCGTCGGATACCCGTAGCCGACCGGGTAGGGGTATCCGTATTCGGGCGGGGGCGCCAAACCTGGCGGCGGTGGGAACCCGCCTGATTCCTGCGGGGGAGGTGGATAACCGCCGAAGGCCGGAGGCTGCTCGGGATACTCGAAGCCGCCCGGGGTCGTTGGCCAACCCTGGTTCTGGGGCGTTTCCCCGGGTTCGCCGCTGCCAGCTGTCATGCTGGTAGACCTGTCATGCGGTAAACCTAGCGTATGCGCTGCAGGTCAGCGCTGATCGACGAAGGAGAGCGACATCATGACCAGTCCCTTGCAGCCCGCGCCGAATCCCGGTGCGGTTCCCGGCGGTTCCGCCGGTCCGTCGCGTCGTGGCCCCCTGGGCTTGCCGACTCCGCCTAAAGGCTGGCCGGTGGGTTCGTATCCGACCTACGCCGAGGCCCAGCGAGCGGTCGACTACCTGTCCGACAACCAATTCCCGGTGCAGCAGGTGACCATCGTTGGCGTCGACCTGATGCAGGTGGAGCGCGTCACCGGACGGCTCAGTTGGGGCAAGGTCATCGGCGGCGGCATCCTCAGTGGAGCGTGGCTGGGCGTGTTCATCGGGCTGGTTCTCGGATTCTTCGGAAACCCGGCTCAATCGCTTCTCGTCGGCGTCATCGCCGGTGTCGTCTTCGGTCTGATCACCTCGTCGATTCCCTATGCGATGTCCAAGGGGACAAGGGATTTCAGCTCCACTATGCAACTGGTGGCCGGGCGTTACGACGTGCTGTGCGATCCGCAGAACGCCGAAAAGGCCCGGGACATGCTGGGGCGCTTGAGGTTATAGCCAAGCGCGGTCCAGCGCCCGGCTACAGTGACCTGTCCGGCACCGGTGATGAACGGCGAAAGGTGGGCGTCGTGACGATCGTTGGCGCATACGGGCGGCGCGCGACTGCGGCCGTGCTGACCGCGATCACCGCTGCATCGCTCGCGTCGGCGTGCGGCACCGCCGATGACGGCCGCGTCGTGAGCCTCTACACCGCAGCAGGTGAGACCGCGACGTTCACCGCGGTGGCCAAGCGCTGCACGGAACAATTCGGCGGACGATTCCGGATCCAGCAGTTCAGCCTTCCCAAGGGTGCCGACGACCAGCGACTGCAACTGGCGCGCCGGATCACCGGTAACGACCGCACGCTGGACATCATGGCCCTCGATGTGGTGTGGACCGCAGAGTTCGCCGAAGCCGGTTGGGCGTTGCCGCTATCGGCCGATCCCGCCGGTCTGGCCGAAGCGGACGCCGTCGCCGATACCTTGCCCGGTCCGCTCGAGACGGCCAGATGGCGTGGCGGTCTGTACGCCGCACCCATCACCACTAACACCCAATTGCTGTGGTACCGGCCGGATCTGGTGGCTCCGCCTCCGCCGACCTGGGATCAGATGATTGCTGATGCAACCCGGTTGCACGCCGAAGGCAAACCCAGTTGGATCGCGGTGCAGGCCAAGCAGTACGAGGGGCTGGTGGTCTGGTTCAACACTCTGCTGGAGAGCGCGGGCGGCCGGGTGCTCTCCGAGGACGGAAAGACGGTCACCCTCGTCGACACGCCCGAACACCGCGCGGCCACGATCAAGGCGCTGCAGATCATCAAGGCGGTGGCCACCGCGCCCGGCGCGGACCCCTCGATCACCCAGACTGACGAGGGCACCGCACGACTGGCATTGGAGGCGGGCAACGCCGCGCTGGAAGTCAACTGGCCGTTTGTGTTCGCGTCCATGTTGGAGAACGCCGTCAAGGGCGGCGTGCCGTTCCTGCCGCTGGCCGACAAGCCGGAACTTGCCGGCGCCATCAACGAGGCGGGCACCTTCGCGCCCACCGACGAGCAGTTTCAGATCGCCCTCGACGCCAGTCGACAGGTGTTCGCCTTCGCCCCTTACCCGGGTGTGATGCCGGGGCAGAGTGCGCGGGTCACTCTCGGCGGTTTGAACTTCGCGGTGGCAAGTACCACCCGGCATCCGGCCGAGGCGTTCGAGGCGATCCGCTGCATCCGCAGCGAGAGCAACCAGCGTTATACCTCGATCGAAGGCGGACTGCCGGCGGTGCGCGCATCGTTGTACGACGATCCGGAGTTTCAGAAGAAGTATCCGCAGTACGCGATCATCCGCGAACAGTTGACCACCGCCGCGGTGCGCCCGGCGACCCCGAACTACCAGGCAATGTCGACGCGGATCTCAGCCACCCTGGCGCCGATCACGTCGATCGATCCGGAGCGCACCGCCGATGAACTCGCCGCCCAGGTGCAGAAGGCCATCGACGGCAAGGGTTTGATCCCGTGACGGCGCCCTCCGCGGGTACCGATGATCGCCGCAACCAGCGCCGCCTTGCCTACCGCCTGATCGCCCCAGCAGTGGTCCTGATGCTGGCGGTGACCGCCTACCCGATCATCTACGCGTTCTGGCTCAGCCTGCACCGCTACAACCTGGCCAGCCCCGCCGACACTGCGTTCATCGGTCTGGGGAACTACCAAACCATCCTCACCGACAAGTACTGGTGGACAGCCTTTTTCGTGACACTGGCCATCACCGTCATCTCGGTGGCGATCGAGTTCGTGCTTGGCCTCGCGCTGGCGCTGGTCATGCACCGCACCATCTTCGCCCGGGGCGCGGTGCGCACCGCGATCCTCATCCCGTACGGCATCGTCACCGTTGCCGCCTCCTATAGCTGGTACTACGCCTGGACACCCGGCACGGGTTACCTGGCGAATCTGCTCCCCGATGGCAGCGCCCCGCTGACTCAGCAGATTCCGTCGCTGGCGGTGATCATCGGGGCCGAGGTCTGGAAGACCACACCGTTCATGGCGCTGCTGCTACTGGCCGGCCTGGCGCTGGTGCCCGATGACCTACTCAAGGCCGCCGAGGTCGACGGCGCCGGAGCCTGGACGCGGCTGACTCGGGTGATCATCCCACTGATGAAGCCCGCCATCCTGGTCGCACTACTGTTCCGCACGCTTGACGCGTTCCGGATCTTCGACAACATCTACGTGTTGACGGCAGGGTCCAACGACACCGCCTCGGTGTCGATCCTGGGCTACGACAACCTGTTCAAGGCGTTCAACCTCGGGCTGGGTTCGGCGATCAGCGTCCTGGTTTTCGCTACCGTTGCCGTCATCGCGTTCGTCTTCATCAGATTGTTCGGCGCGGCTGCGCCCGGGACCGACGGCGAGATGCACTGACATGGCAGTCACACCTCGCCGCGCCGCCAGTTGGGCTGTCATCAACACCCTCGTGATCGTCTATGCGCTGCTCCCGGTGTTGTGGATCCTGAGTCTGTCGCTCAAGCCCACCCAGGCGGTCAAGGACGGAAAGCTGATTCCGTCATCGATCACCTTCGATAACTACAAGGGCATCTTCAAAGGTGATGTGTTCACCTCGGCGCTTGTCAATTCCCTCGGCATCGGGCTGATCACCACCGTCATCGCCGTCGCGATCGGCGGCATGGCGGCCTACGCGGTGGCCCGACTGGAGTTCGCCGGCAAGAAATTGCTTGTTGGGGCGGCCCTGCTGATCGCAATGTTCCCGCAGATCTCCCTCGTCACACCGCTGTTCAACATCGAGCGGCGAATCGGCCTTTTCGACACCTGGGGAGGTTTGATCATCCCCTACATCACCTTTGCGCTGCCGTTGGCGATCTACATCCTCGCGGCGTTCTTCCGGGAGATTCCCCGGGATCTGGAGAAGGCCGCCAAGATGGACGGCGCCACGCCGGCTCAAGCGTTCCGCAGGGTGATCGCGCCACTGGCCGCGCCGGGCATCGTCACCGCCGCCATCCTGGTGTTCATCTTCGCCTGGAACGACCTGCTGTTGGCGCTGTCGCTGACCGCGACCACTGCGGCCATTACCGCGCCGGTCGCGATCGCAAACTTCAGCGGCAGTTCGCAGTTTGAGGAGCCGACCGGATCGATCGCCGCGGGTGCGATGGTCATCACCATCCCGATCATCATTTTTGTTCTGATTTTCCAACGAAAGATCGTCGCCGGACTGACCTCCGGCGCGGTGAAGGGGTAGCGGGGTTCTCCATGGCCGACATCGTTCTTGACCACGTCAGCAAGATCTACCCCGACGGCGCCACCGGAGTGCGCGACCTGAGCCTCACCATCGCCGATGGTGAGTTCGTGATTCTGGTCGGGCCGTCCGGATGCGGGAAGTCCACCACTTTGAACATGATCGCCGGACTGGAGGACATCAGTTCCGGCGAACTGCGTATCGGCGGACAGCGCGTCAACGAGAAGGCGCCGCGTGATCGAGACATCGCCATGGTGTTCCAGTCCTACGCGCTCTACCCGCACATGACGGTGCGACAGAACATCGCCTTTCCTCTCACCCTGGCCAAGATGGGCAAATCCGAGATCGAGGCGAAGGTGGCCGAGACCGCCAATGTCCTCGACCTGACCGGCCTGTTGGATCGCAAGCCCTCTCAACTCTCCGGCGGGCAGCGCCAGCGAGTTGCCATGGGGCGGGCGATCGTCCGCAAGCCCAAGGTGTTTCTGATGGACGAACCCTTGAGCAACCTCGACGCGAAGTTGCGTGTGCAGATGCGCGGCGAGATCGCCCGGTTGCAGAACCGGTTGGGCACCACCACGGTGTATGTCACCCATGATCAGACTGAGGCGATGACCCTCGGCGACCGGGTAGTGGTGCTGCGGGCCGGCGAGGTCCAGCAGATCGGCACGCCGGAGGAGTTGTACAACACCCCGGCCAACTTGTTCGTCGCCGGCTTCATCGGCTCTCCGGCGATGAACTTCTTCCCGGCCGCGCTCACCGAGGCAGGCCTACGACTGCCGGTCGGTCAGGTATCGCTCGATGACACGCTGCGCAGGATGCTGGCCCACAATGCCGGTATCACGAACCTGATCGTGGGTGTGCGTCCCGAACACTTCGAGGACGCCACGCTGATCGACGCGCACGAACGAAACCGATATCTCACCGTCGGCGTCACCGCCGACCTGGTCGAGTCGCTAGGCGCGGACAAGTACGTGTACTTCTGCACCGGTGGCGCCGGCGTACGCTCGGCGCAGTTGGCTGAGCTCTCTGCCGACGGCGGCGGCGGGTCCGGTTTTGGTGAAAACCGTTTCGTGGCAAGGGTCTCCGCGGAGTCAAACGCCAGAACCGGCGCACCGGTGGAGTTGGCGCTTGACACCACCCGGCTGAACGTCTTCGACGCCGACACCGGAGTGAACCTGGGTGCCCTGGCCCAGTGACCGGGGTGCCGACAGTGGTGCGAGATCACCTGCGCAGCTATTTCAGGTCCACCGGCATTGACTCCGAGCCCGACGCCGCCAACGTCACCTTCCTCGGAGTCGAGCGTATCGAGGTGCTGCGGTTCGGCCCTGACCCCCGTGCCGAATCTCAGGGGCTTTTCCACTACGTGACCCTGGGGTGCTCGCGCTATCCGATGGCCGACGGTTCGGTGGCGGTGGCTGATCCGATCCGTGGCCCGCGAGCCGAGATCGCGCTGAGCCTGCGGGCCGGCGCTCCGGGGGCCGGTCTGGCCCGCAGCCTGGCGGTGCTCGCCGCGACGCCGGCAGTCGATGGGGTGGTGTTGGATGCCGGCGCGCTGGTCGACCTGTCCGGCCCGCTGTGGGACGATGCGCCGTTCACTGCCGTGCTACTGGGTCTGTCGGAGATCCCCGACCTGCCGCTGGAGTCGCCGCGCGATCCGGTTCGCTTCCTTTCCGCGGTGCCGATCACCCAGACCGAAGCGGCCTGGGTCCGGCTTAAAGGTGCCGAGGCCCTTCGTCAGGCGTGGGCCGATGATCGCGTCGACGTGCTCGATCCGCGGCGGCCGGCATCGTCGCCGCACTAGCCCTCGACCCCGAACAGTTATAGCCAGTGGTTGCGCCGGAAGGTGAAGTACAGGCTTCCGCACACCGTCGCCATCAGCAGCAGGACTGCCGGATATCCCCACTGCCACGCCAACTCCGGCATGTTCTCGAAGTTCATCCCGTAAATTCCCGCGATCATGGTCGGCACGGCGGCGATCGCCACCCACGCCGAGATCTTGCGCACATCGAGGTTCTGCTGGAGTTCGACGCGAGCCAG
>CAMDFY010000020.1 GCA_945897705.1 Bifidobacterium breve
GCTGTGGTGAAGAAAGTTGCGAAGAAGGCCCCCGCCAAGCGTGTAGTCAAGAAGGCTGCTGCGAAGCGTGTGGTGAAGAAGGCCGCCGCCAAGCGTGTGGTGAAGAAGGCCGCCGCCAAGCGTGTGGTGAAGAAGGCCGTCAAGAAGGCCGCCGTCAAGCGTGTGGTGAAGAAGGCCGCCGTCAAGCGGGTGGCCAAGAAGCCCGCAGTGCGCAAGGCCGTCAAGAAGGCCGCCGTCAAGCGCGTGGTGAAGAAGGCCGTCAAGAAGGCCGCCGTCAAGCGGGTCGTCAAGAAGGCTGTGAAGAAGGCTCCGGCCCGCAAGGCAGTCAAGAGGGCACCGGTTCGCAAGACCGCGGCCAAGAAGGTTGTCCGCAAGGCCGTCAAGAAGGCTCCGGCCCGAGGCCGTCGCTAAACACGGGAGCTAGCGCCCCTACCGGGGCGACTGCTTTCAGAGCAGGTGTACCAGCGGAACGCCGCGGACCACTCGGTCCGCGGCGTTCTGCTTTTCAGGAGCGGGGGACGTCGGCCAGTGGGCTGGCGAGATGGTCGGCAGCGACGAGACGTCCGTTGGCCAACGACAGCACCCAGGTACTGCCCTTTCGATTTCGTGAACGATCCGGCGTGACACCGTCGCGCGCACACCACCAGTCGATGAGGTACGGGATCACTTTGCCCTGCGTGCAGATCGCCGGCGTCCCGCCGTGTGCAGCGATCTGCATGATGCGGCGACGAGCGGCCTTGGGATCGGCGGCATAGGCCTCCTCGGTGAGGCAGGGTTCGGATGAGATCGGCACATCCAGCGCACGCGCCAGTGGTTCGACGGTCTGCGTGCATCGAACCCGATCGGCGGCGTAGACGTCGGAGACGCCGAACGCCAGCAATTGCGGAACCAGCGCCTGCGCCTGTTGAAGGCCGTGGGCATCCAGTGGCCGGTGCCGGTCGTCGCCGGTATAACGATTCTTGCGGCCCGCGGTCCCGTGCCGGACGATCAGAACGCTGTGGGTGTCAGCTGGCGACTTGGCGAAGCGGGTGAGTGTTTTTCGGTCGGCCGGGTAGGTCAGTTGCTTCCAGGCCTGCGGCACCGGAAGCCACACCAGGCGGTCCACTTCGTTGCCGGCCACGAATTCTCCGCCGTGGCCGCGGGCCACCCAGTAGTGAACGACCTTGGTGCCGCCCGGGATCGAATAACTCACCGAGCCCAGTCGCCGGCCCAGATGCGCGCGCTGGCCGGTTTCTTCGAAGATCTCCCGGACCGCGGCCACCGGTTCGATCTCGCCGGGTTCGATCTTGCCTTTCGGCAGTGACCAGTCGTCGTAACGGGGGCGGTGGACGATTGCGACCTGTGGTTCCGCGGAATTCCGATCCGGCTGCCACAGCACTGCTCCCGCAGCCACCACCGGCGGGCCGCTTTTCGCTGCGCTCAAGACTGCCGATGCTTTTCCATCAGCCACACCTGATGGTCGCGGACCTCGCGGCCGTCCCGGGGTGACGCGGTCCAGGTGCCGTCTGATCCCAGCTCCCAGCACCGGGTCGACGGATGCATGGTGGACTCGAATACCTCGTCGAGGTAGGACGTCAGGCGGCGATCCCGGACCTGGGCCATCACCTCCACTCGGCGGTCGAGATTGCGGTGCATCATGTCCGCGCTGCCGATCCAGAACTCGTCGATCGCCTCGAAGTGCATGACCCGGGAGTGTTCGAGGAACTGGCCGAGGATGGAGCGCACGGTGATGTTCTCCGAGAAACCGTCGACGCCGGGCCGCAGCGCGCAGATACCGCGCACCACGACCTCGACCCGGACACCGGCCTGGGAAGCGCGGTAGAGGCCGTCGATGATGCCCTCGTCGACGATCGCGTTGGCCTTCACCCGGATCCGGCCCGGGCGATCGGGGCGATGGGCGGCGATCTCCCGTTCGACGCGCTCCAGAATTCCCTTCCGGATGCCCTCCGGCGCCACCAGCAGGTTGCGATAGCCCACCTTGCGCGAGTATCCGGTGAGCGAGTTGAACAAGTCGGTCAGATCCGCGCCGATATCCGGTGCCGCCGTCAAGAGGCCGACATCCTCGTAGAGCCGGGCTGTTTTCGGGTTGTAGTTACCCGTCCCGATATGGCAGTAGCGCCGGATGGTCGACCCTTCGCGACGGACCACCAGGCAGGTCTTGCAATGGGTCTTCAGTCCCACCAGGCCGTACACCACATGGACGCCGGCATCTTCTAGTGCGCGGGCCCACTTGATGTTGGCCTGCTCGTCGAACCGGGCTTTCAATTCGACGAGTGCCACCACCTGCTTGCCCGCGGCCGCTGCCTCGATCAGCGCGTTGACGATCGGCGAGTCACCGGAGGTGCGGTAGAGGGTCTGCTTGATCGCCAGGACGTGCGGGTCGGCGGCGGCCTGTTCGATGAAACGCTGCACGCTGGTCGAAAAGGACTCGTAGGGGTGATGAACCAGCACGTCCCCGTCCCGCAGGGTGGCGAAGATGCTCTTCGGTGTCTCGCGCTCACCGAACGCGGGGTTGGTGGCGGGGACGAAGGGCGGGTCCTTGAGCGCCGGTCTGTCGACGGCGTAGATCTGCCACAACGCGGAGAGATCCAGCAGTCCGGGCAGCTGCACCACGTCGCCCGGGTCGACGTCGAGTTCGCGCAGCAGCAGTCCCATCATGTGATCGGAGATTTCACCGGCGATCTCCAGGCGCACCGGCGGCCCGAACCGGCGACGAGCCAGTTCCCGCTCCAATGCCTGCAGCAGATCCTCGTCGCGGTCCTCGACGTCCATGTCGGCGTTGCGAGTGATCCGAAACGCATAGCGTTCGACGATCTCCATGCCGGGAAACAGGGTCGGTAGGAAGGCCGCGATGAGTTCCTCGGTCGGCAGGAAACGAACGGTCCTGCCGTGGCCGTCGGAGGAGTCCAGACGGATGAACCGGTCAACGTTATCCGGAACCTTCACCCGGGCGAAGTGCTCACCGCCGTCGGCGGGAGATTTGACGGTGACCGCAAGATTCAGGCTCAAACCGCTCACGAACGGGAACGGGTGGGCCGGGTCGACGGCGAGTGGGGTCAGAACCGGAAACACCTGCTCCTGAAAGTAATTCGACAGGTCGGCGCGTTCGGTGTCGGAGAGGTCGGCCCAGCCGATGATCTCGATGCCCTGCTGAGCCAGTGCCGGCCGAACCGATTCCAGGAACACCTGCGCGTGCCGGGTGGCGAGTTGTCGGGTGCGTTCTTCGAGACGACGCAGTTGTTCGCGAGGCGTCAGTCCGTCGGCGGAGCGGACCGTCAAACCCATCTCGTCGCGCCGTTTGAGCCCGGCCACCCGGACCATGTAAAACTCGTCGAGATTGGAAGCGAAGATCGCCAGGAACTTGGCGCGTTCCAGCAGCGGCAGCGAGGTGTCGGCGGCTAAGGCAAGTACCCGGGCGTTGAAGTCCAGCCAACTCAGTTCGCGGTTGAGATAGCGATCCTCCGGAAGGGGATTGTCGAGGGTCGCCGCGGTGGCCGCCGGCGGAGCCTCAGGAGTCTTTCGGTCGTCGCCGGCTGCGCGGGACTGGGTCTCGGCCTCGGTCATGGCCCCATCATCCCTCATCGCCGCTACCGGCGGAGCCTCGCCGCCGATTACGGCTCCGGCGCGAGAATGGAGCGGCTCCCGCCGGCTTAGGTGCTAGCGGCGCCCGCGGGTTGGGGCCGACGGCCGCGGTGGTCGCGGCCCCCATGCCGAGACGTTGTGCCTCGGCGAGATCCTCGGGTGTGTCGATATCGCAGCGCAGACCGGGCCAGCTGCCGAGGAGTTCCACGGCCCCTGAGTCGCGATGGCGTGCGGCTGAGTTCGCCCCGAAGTGGGGATCGGGTTCCACGCCGAACGCGAACAGCGCCGCGGTACCGGTGCGCGGTCGGTCGGCGACAAAACTCCGCCGGTTGGATCTCGCCGCGGTGAGCGCTTCGGTGAGCTCATCGGTTCTCAGCGCGGGTAAATCCCCCTGCAGCACAACGATATTCGATACCTGGTTCGAAACTGCATGCACTGCCGCGAGGATTGCATTATTGAGCGGATCGCGACCCTGGGACGGGGCGGGATCCGCCAGCACTGCCGCACCGAGTTCCCGGGCCACACTGGCCGCCGTCCGGTCCGGTGTCACAACGGTGACGCAGTCCACGCCGTCGACAGCGCGGGCGGCGGTGATGGTGTCGACGAGCATCGCGAGAACCACCCGTTCGCGCAGCTGCGGCTGGAACAGGGCCGCTAGCCGGGTTTTGGCCGCGGAAAGGTGTTTGACGGCGATGATCACACCGACATCGCCCGCGCCGTTCATGGCGGTCATCCTGCCAGCGCGCCGTGATTAGGGTTAATGGGCGATAGGCGCAGCGTGCGGAGACGAGTGTGCGGAGGCGAGGTCTGAGGTGAGCAGTTCGTCCGGAACCGTGGCGGTGATGGGAGCCGGCGCCTGGGGCACGGCAGTGGCAAAGGTGCTGGCCGACGGCGGGAACGAGGTTCGGTTATGGGCCCGCCGGCAGCAGGTCGCCGAAGAAATCAATGCCGCCCGCACCAATGCCGCCTACCTGCCCGAGGTGATTCTGCCCGCCGGAATCCGGGCGACCGCCGACCCGGCCGAGGCATTAGCGGGAGTTCGCACAATTTTTTTGGGCGTTCCGTCGCAGTCGATGCGGGCCAACCTGGAGAACTGGCGAGCGGACATCGACGGCGGAGCCACCCTGGTCAGCCTGGCCAAGGGCATCGAATTGGGAAGCTGTCTGCGGATGAGTCAGGTGATCGCCGCGGTCACCGGTGTGGATCCGGCTCAGGTCGCGGTCGTCTCCGGGCCCAACCTCGCCGCGGAGATCGCCGCCGAGCAGCCGGCGGCGACCGTGGTGGCATGCACCGACTCGGGTCGGGCGGTGGCCCTGCAGCAAGTGCTGGACACCGGATACCTACGGCCGTACACCAACACCGATGTCCCCGGTACGGAAATCGGTGGGGCCTGCAAGAACGTCATCGCCCTGGCCTGTGGAATGGCTTCCGGAGTCGGCCTTGGTGAGAACACGGCCGCGGCCATCATCACCCGCGGCCTGGCCGAGATCATCCGGTTGGGACTTGCGTTGGGCGCCGAAGTCACCACCCTGGCCGGGCTGGCCGGTGTCGGCGACCTAGTGGCGACCTGCACCTCGGTGCAGTCCCGCAACCGAAGTTTCGGTCACCGCCTGGGCAGCGGCCAGACCCTCGAGGCGGCGATCAGGGCCACCGAGGGCCACGTCGCTGAAGGCGTCACCTCCTGTTCGGCGATCCTTGCGCTGGCCTCCCGTTACGGCGTCGAGATGCCGCTGACCGAGGCGGTGTTCCAGGTCTGCCACCAAGGCCTGTCCGTCACCGATGCGGTCGCCCTGCTGTTGGGTCGCAGCACCAAAGCGGAGTGAGCGCGGGCATCGGCGGGTGCGACGGTGTGTTGTGGTGAAGGCATTCTCATGCCTTGGTCGCAGGATGCCGCTGTAGCCTCTCTAGTTTGTGACTGACCGTCCTCGCCGAGCCAGGATCCGCGTCGCCGTCGTCTACGGTGGCCAAAGTTCCGAACACGCTATTTCGTGTGTGTCGGCGGGCAGCATCCTGCGCCATCTTGATCCGCAGCGCTTCGAGGTGATTGCCGTCGGGATCAGCCCCGACGGCACCTGGCTGCGCACTGATGCACGGCCGGAAGATCTGATGATCACCGATCGTCGGCTGCCTGAGGTCACCGGTGAGTCAGAGACGCCGTTGGCGCTCGCGCCCGGGATTCTTGACTCGGTGGACGTGGTTTTCCCGGTGTTGCACGGACCCTACGGGGAGGACGGCACCATTCAGGGACTACTGGAACTCGCCGGGGTTCCCTACGTGGGTGCCGGTGTCTTCGCCAGCGCGGCAGGGATGGACAAGGAGTTCTCCAAGAAGCTGTGCGCCGCCGCAGGCCTGCCGATTGGTGACTATGTCGTGCTGCGTCCGGGGCAGAGCGCTCCGACGGCCAACGAGGTTGCTCGCCTTGGTTTTCCGCTTTTCGTCAAGCCGGCTCGCGGTGGATCCTCGATCGGGGTAAGCCGAGTGTCCGCCGAATCGGAATTGGCCAGCGCAATCGCCGACGCCCGGCGCCACGACCCGAAGGTGATCGTCGAGGCCGCGATCGATGGCCGAGAACTTGAGTGTGGAGTGCTTGAGTTTCCGGACGGTTCGGTGAGGGCGAGCATGATCGGTGAGATCAGAGTTCCCGGGGTCGGCGTCTACGACTTCGATACCAAGTATCTCGACGATGCCGCCGAACTCGACGTGCCCGCTGCGGTGGATGACCACGTCGCAAAGACGTTGCAGAGCTTGGCGATTCGCACTTTCACGGCGCTGGATTGCCAGGGTCTGGCGAGGGTCGATTTCTTTCTCACCGACTCCGGACCGATGGTCAACGAGATCAATACGATGCCGGGGTTCACCACCATCTCGATGTTTCCGCGCATGTGGGGAGCAACTGGAGTCGATTACCCGACGCTGTTGGGGACCATGGTCGACACGGCCCTGGCTCGGGGTACCGGGTTGCGCTGACACCGATGCCGTTCAGGCCGGCGGCCCGGGGCGGATCGGGATCGCCGCCATTGTTCGCGCGATCACATCCGACACCGACTGGATCGCGGTCGGCCCCGAACCGGCCGGCAGGGTCAGCGCGACGTAGACCGGCCGGTCCACACTGACCCAGGTGCTGCGAGCGATGGCGGGATCGTCGATTCGGAACCACTCGACGTTGTTGACCACCTGGATCGGTGCGCCGACGACGAACTCGGCCGGCCGGCCCAGTCCACAGCGCAGGATCACCGGTTCGCCGTCGGCACGCCATGCCGCGGTGCCGGCCGGGGTTGGCTCCGCGGTGGCGGCGCGCGGGAGATCGCCGAGGAGGTCCGGCAGTGTGTTGATCAGCGCCTGGCATTGCGGGGTCTGCGCACCGGGTGCGGGCATGGCCGCGATGACGACGGGGGCGGCCGGGGTGCCCCGGGTGGCGGCGATCGTCAGCACGGTACCCAGAGCGGTGACGGCAATCGCGACGGCGACGATCATCAGCGCGCGCGGCGGCCCGTCGAGCCGATCGCCCGCCACCTCGTCTCCTCGTCTGCCGTGCGCCGGTCCACCTAGACTGGCCCACTTAACGTACCGCAGGACCCCGCAAGGGCTCGGGCAGAGGAGACGCGGTGGCAGAGCGCGCCGAACCCACCCTGCAGCAGGTGGGGGAGTTCGCGGTGATCGAACGTCTCATTGCCCGACGACCGTGGCCCACCGGTGTCAGCGTCGGACCGGGTGATGACGCGGCGGTGGTCGACGCACCGGACGGCCGGGTGGTGGTGAGTACCGACATGCTCGTGGAGGGCCGGCATTTCCGGCTGGACTGGTCGAACGCCCATGACGTCGGCCGCAAGGCGATTGCCCAGAACGCCGCCGACATTGAGGCGATGGGTGCGCGCCCCACGGCATTCGTGGTGGCCCTCGGCGCGCCCGCGACCACGTCGGCGGCGCAGGTGGCCGAACTCGGTGCCGGCTTGTGGGCCGAGGCCGATCTCTTCGGCGCCGGCATCGTCGGCGGGGACCTGGTCGCTAGCGATCAGTGGGTGATATCGGTGGCTGCACTGGGGGACCTCGGTGGTCGCCCTGCCGTGCTGCGCGGCGGGGCGCGAGCGGGAGCGGTGATCGCGGTGGCCGGTGACCTGGGCCGGTCGGCGGCGGGATATGCGCTGTGGAGCAACGGAATTGACGCATTCGCCGACCTTCGCAGCCGGCATCTGGTGCCGCGGCCGCCGTATGGCCAGGGGCGGGCTGCGGCCGAGGCCGGAGCACAGGCGATGACTGACGTCTCCGACGGCCTGCTGGCCGACCTGGGCCACCTTGCCGAGGCTTCCGGGGTGACGATGGATCTCCATCGGGAGGCCCTGCGCACCGATGTCGATGCGGTGACCGCGGCCGCGGACGCTGTCGGGACCGACCCATGGGCGCTGGTGCTGGCCGGCGGCGAGGATCACGCGCTGGTGGGTTGTTTTCCGGATTCGCCACCGCCGGGGTGGCGGATGGTCGGGACCGTTCGGGCCGGGGCCGGGGTGGTACTCATCGACGGAGCGCCGTGGTCGGGTCCGGCGGGGTGGCAATCCTTCGACTGACCTATCCGCCCGCGTTGCGAACCAGTTCGATCGCGAACTCATTGATGAAGCGGCCGGCCGGGGGATCCCCGCGATCGCAGGACCCGTCCGACTCACCGACGCGTTTGAGCCACAGGTAGGCATCGGCGTGCGCGCCTGCGGTGGCGGTGGTCGGCGCGACGCCCAGTGCGCGTCCGTCCGGATTGCACCAACTCAGCGGGGCATCGGGGAGCGGTCCGGCCCCATTGCGCGAGGTGTCGATCACGTAGTGGGCTCCGCCGGTGAGCGCGGAGATCGTCTCGCCGTAGCCGATCTCCTCCTCGGTGGTGTAGTAGTTCGTGATGTTGAGGCTGAAGCCCCGCGCGCGGTCCACACCAACGGCGTTGAGCCGGCCTGCCATATCCTCGGCGCTGACCCAGCGCGAGTGTCCGCCGTCGACGTACACCGCAGCGGCCGGGTTCTGCGTCAGCGTGTCGACGGCGTAACTCAGCACGTCGAAGCGTTCCTGGCGCTGTTCGGGAGACAGACAGTCGGCCATGGCCAAGGCGTCGGGTTCGAGGATGATCGCCGCCGGCAGTGCGCCCAGACCGGCGGCGACGGCGTCGATCCAACCGCGATAGCCCGCAGCGGTCGCGAACCCGCCTGCCGCGAAGCTGCCGCAGTCACGGTGGGGGATCGCGTAGAGCACCAGGATCGGCATGGCGCCGGCGGCCTGTGCCGCGCCGGCGTATCGGGAGACGGTATTGGCGACGGTGGCGGTCGGGAACGCGTGGTCGAGCCAGTACGCCTGCGGAGTGTTGGCGATGATGGTCAATTCCGGACTCGGCGGGTTGGCGCTCTTCGCGGCCGCCATCGCCCTGGAGATGGGGTCGACGTAGAAGGGCCTGCCGGCCAGGGGGTTGGACTCGGTGGCCAGTCGCACCGCCGGGCTCTGCCCGGGATGGTGGGCGTCGAGGGGTGGCGGGTCGATGGGACTGATCATCGTGGCAGCGGCCGCCACCACGACAACGGGGGCGACCCAGCGCGCGAGGGCTTCGGTAAGGCAGGAGATCACGCCGGAAATATAGCCCCGGGCGATGATGCCGGTGCACGCAACCATGAGCTAGTTTGACCCGGGTGAGCGCCCGGCCCCTGACCGACCTGGTCGAAGCCGAGTGGGCAGTGGCACTGGAACCGGTGGGCCGGCAGGTGGCACGGATGGGTGAGTTCCTGCGTGCCGAGATCGACGCGGGCCGCGGTTACCTGCCGCCCGGTCCCGATGTGCTGCGCGCCTTCACCTTCCCGATGGCCCAGGTCAAGGTGCTCATTGTCGGCCAAGATCCCTATCCGACACCGGGGCACGCGATGGGCCTGAGTTTCTCGGTTGCCCCGGCGGTGCGGCCGTTGCCGCGCAGTCTGGCCAACATCGTCGCCGAGTACGGTGCCGACCTCGGCTACCCGGCCCCGGCCAGCGGTGACCTGACCGCGTGGGCTCAGCGCGGTGTCCTGCTGCTCAACCGGGTGCTCACGGTGCGCGCGGGTGCCCCGGCGTCGCACCGCGGTAAGGGCTGGGAGGAAGTTACCGAGTGCGCGATCCGCGCTCTGGTCGCCCGCGATCAGCCACTGGTGGCGATCCTTTGGGGGCGCGACGCCGCGACGCTGACCCCGATGTTGACCGGGTGCCCGGTGATCGCGTCGGCCCACCCGTCGCCGCTGTCGGCGAATCGCGGATTCTTCGGGTCGCGTCCGTTCAGTCGGGCCAACGAACTATTGGCCGCCGCAGGCGCCGAACCGGTGGACTGGCGGCTGGCGTAACCGGAGCCGCTAGCCCCGGGTAACCCCGCTAGCCCCGAGTGACCCTCTAGCCCCGAGTTACCTTGCCGGCCTTGAGGCAGGACGTACAAACGTTGACCCGGTGCTTGTTACCGCCGGGGCGGTCGGTGGCACGGACGGTCTGGATGTTGGGATTCCACCGACGGTTGGTCCGGCGATGCGAGTGCGACACCGACTTGCCAAAGCCAGGGCCCTTCCCGCAGACGTCACATACTGCAGCCATGTGGAACTCCTCTGACGTGAGCCGATAATCAAACGCGAGCCAACAACCAGATGGGTGACTCGACGACCTCTACAGGGTACCGGCGCGGTGAATCCAACGCCAAAACGGGTGTCCCCAGCGGTGTCGGCACTGACGTCTGCTGTCGCCCGGACTGGATAGGCTGACCCCGTTAGATGACCAACAGCTGCTGCCGAACGGGTGGGGACGCAGCCCGGGCCGGGGATCGGGAGGTGGCGGATGCCTCAAGGGCGGCTCGACGCCCCCGCGCTGCGCACCTGGGCGCACACCGCCGTCGATGACCTGGCCGAACACGCTGACGAAATCAACCGCCTCAACGTCTTCCCGGTGCCCGACGCCGATACCGGCACCAACATGCTCTTCACCATGCGGGCCGCGCTGGCCGCGCTCGCCGAGGCTGACGCCGTGGCCGACGCCGTGGCCGTCACCGGCGACGTGGGTTCGGTCACCGCCGCACTGGCCCGGGGTGCGCTGGACGGCGCGCGAGGCAATTCCGGGGTGATCCTGGGCCAGATCCTGCGAGCCCTGGCGGCAGTCACGGCCGACGCGGGCGCCGAGACCGAGATCGACTCCGCACTGTTCGGGGCGGCACTGCGGCATGCGGTCGTGCTCGTGGTCTCCGCGATGGGCGGTGTGGTGGTGGCCGGCACCGTGGTGTCGGTACTGCAGGCCGCAGCCGAGGCTGCCGACCGTTGCGCCGCCGGCGGCGCCGGCCCGGTGCCCGTGGTGGCCGCCGCCGGGGAAGCCGCGGCGGTGGCCCTGGACCGCACGCCCGATCAGCTTGCGGTGCTGGCCGAGGCGGGAGTGGTCGACGCCGGCGGGCGCGGCCTGCTGGTGGTGCTCGACGCGTTGAGCACCGCTCTCGGCGGGCGCCCACCGGTGCGGCGCGAATACCGACCCGGACCCACGATCGGCGACCGCAGTGGCACCGCGGCCGCGCCGCCGAAGTTCGAGGTCATGTTTCAGGTCGCCGAGCGTGACCCGGATGCGCTCGATCGGCTGCGCATAGATCTTCAGGCCCTGGGCGATTCGGTATCGCTGGCCCCGGCGACGCCTCCCCGGCACTCGGTGCACGTGCATACCGACGACGCCGGTGCGGCGGTTGAGGCGGGTCTGGCCGCCGGTGCGGTGAGCCGGATCCGCATCGCGTCGCTGGACGGCGGCCGAGTCTCGCCGAGCACCTGGAACCGTCGGCGCGCCGTCTTGGCGGTGGTCGACGGGCACGGCGCCGATGAGCTATTCGGCGCCGAAGGCGCTCAGGTGGTCATCCCGGACGCCGACCTGTCGGATCCGGCCGACGGTCTCAGCGCCGAACAACTTCGGCGTGCGCTGGTCGATACCGGCGCCTCGTCGGTGCTGGTGCTGCCCAACGGCTACATCTCGGCCGAAGACCTGGTGGCCGGGTGCACCGCGGCGATCGGATGGGGCATTGACGTGGTGCCGGTGCCGGCCGGGTCGATGGTGCAGGGGTTGGCCGCACTGGCGGTCCACGATCCGGACCGCCACGCCGTCGATGACGGCTACGCCATGGCGCAGGCGGCCGCCGGGGCCCGGTGCGGATCGGTGCGCCTGGCCGCTGCGAAGGCGCTCACCTGGGCCGGTCCCTGCGAACCCGGCGACGGCCTGGGCATCGTCGGTGATGAAGTGGTCGTGGTGGCCGCCGACGTCGCCGCGGCGGCCATCGGGCTCATCGATCTGCTGCTCGGCCCGGGCGGGGAACTCGTCACGGTGCTTCTCGGCGCGGCGGCCGCGGAGGAGGCGGGGCTTGCCGACCTTCTTGCCGAGCATGTCCACCGCCGTCACCCGGGCACCGAGTTCAGCAGCTACCGCACCGGGCATCGCGGCGACGCTCTGCTGATCGGGGTTGAATAACCGTGGTTGCGCTGACCGATCGGCTCGACGGGATCCTGGGCGGCAAAGCGTCGAAGTCACTCGACGAGGTCTTTGGCATCCGCACCGTCGACGCCCTGTTGCGCCACTATCCGCGCAAGTACAGCAAGGGCACGACCGTCCTCGGCGAGGATGACGAACCGCCCGAGGACGGCGAGCACGTCACCTTCATCGACGAGATCGAGAAAGCCGACATCCGCTGGACCAAGCGCACGCCGCGCCGGGAGTACCTGGTCGTCACGCTCAAGGAGCGTCGGCCAAGGGTCACCGCCACCTTCTTCAACGCCAAATACATCAAGAAGGATCTGGTGCCCGGGGCCAGGTTGATGCTGTCCGGCGAGGTCGGCTACTTCAAGGGCGCGATGCAACTGACCCATCCGGCCTTCCTGGTTCTGAACTCCACCAGGGGGCGCACCGTCGGCACCAAATCGCTGAAGGCGATCGCCCAGACCGGAGCCGGCGAGGAATTCTCGATGTCGATGTTCGAGCGAGACTTCTTCCCGATCTACCCGGCCAGCGCAAAACTGCAGAGCTGGGATATCTACGCCTGCGTGCGGCAGGTCCTGGACGTCCTCGACCCGATACCGGAGCCATTTGCGGAAACCTTTGTCCGACAACGCGATTTGATGTCGGAGGATGCCGCGCTGCGGGCGATTCACCTCGCCGAAAGCGAGGCCGAACGCCAGCGCGCCCGGGAGCGACTCACCTTCGACGAGGCGGTCGGTATGCAGTGGGCGCTGGCACAGCGTCGCCACGGCGCACTCGGGGCATCAGGGCCGTCGGCGAAGCCCCGATCCGATGGGCTGTTCGCGGCGATGTCGGCGCGACTGCCGTTTGAACTGACCGCCGGTCAGCGCGAAGTGCTCGACGTCATCTCCTCGGAGATGTCTGCCACCAAGCCGATGAATCGCCTTCTGCAGGGCGAGGTGGGATCCGGCAAGACCATCGTGTCGGTGCTAGCCATGCTGCAGATGGTGGACGCCGGCTATCAATGCGCGCTGCTGGCGCCGACCGAAGTCCTTGCCGCCCAGCATGCCCGGTCCATTCGTGATGTTCTGGGCCCACTGGGGTTGGCGGGTCAACTCGGCGGGGAGGACGGCGCGACCCGGATTGCCCTGTTGACCGGATCGATGTCGGCCACCCAGAAGCAGCAGGCGCGTGACGAGGTGACGACCGGGCAGGCCGGCATTGTGATCGGCACCCACGCACTGCTGTCGGATTCCGTCGAGTTCTCTCGACTCGGACTGGTTGTGGTGGACGAACAGCATCGGTTCGGCGTCGAGCAGCGAGATCGTCTGCGCGCCAAGGCACCCGAGGGTCTGACACCGCATCTTCTGGTGATGACCGCAACCCCGATCCCGCGTACCGTCGCACTGACCGTCTTCGGCGACCTGGAGACCTCGACCCTGCGCGAACTGCCGCGGGGCCGCCAGGCGATCACCACCAACACCATCTTCGTCAGCCAGAAGCCGCAGTGGCTCACGCGGGCCTGGCAGCGAATCGCCGAGGAGGTCGCGGCCGGACGGCAAGCGTACGTCGTCGCCTCCCGCATCGACGAGAGTGACAAGACCGGCGGCGACGACAACCAGTATGTGCCGATTCCGGTCACCACCCTGTATGAACAGCTGCGCCACGGAGAGCTATCTGGACTGCGTCTCGGCCTCATGCACGGACGACTGCCCGGTGAGGAGAGGGACGCGGTGATGGCCGCATTCCGGGCCGGGGAGGTCGACGTGCTGGTCTGCACCACCGTGATCGAAGTGGGTGTCGACGTGCCGAATGCCACCGTGATGGTGGTGATGGATGCCGACCGCTTCGGCATCAGCCAACTGCATCAGCTTCGTGGCCGGGTCGGGCGCGGGTCGCATCCGAGCCTGTGTCTGCTGGTGACCCGGCTGCCTGAAGCCTCCAGGGCCGGAGATCGGCTGAAGGCGGTGGCCGCGACACTGGATGGCTTCGTTCTCGCTGATCTGGACTTGGCCGAGCGTCGTGAGGGAGATGTGTTGGGGCTCAACCAATCCGGGCGCGCGGGAACGCTGCGTTTCCTGTCCCTGGCGGAGCATCTTGAGGTGATCCTCGCCGCGCGTGAGCTCTGCGAGACGGTGTACGCCACCGACAGCAACCACCCCGGAATGACCATCCTGGCCGGGCAATTCAGCGGCCCCGATCGCATCGAATACCTGGACAAGGCATGAGGCGCGGTTCGCTGGCATGGCTGGCCGCATTCGCGGTGGTCGCCGTCCTGGTCGCCGTGCAGGTGGTCGCGGCGGCGCGTTCGGATCTGTCGAAGCACTCCGGTGCACCAACGGTGGTGTCCGGCAGCGACGTACTCGCCGGGGTTGCGGTGGTCGCGACGCGGGTTCGCGATGCGGACTACCGCCGGGCGGCTTTCGGAGATGCCTGGGAAGACGACAACGACGCCCCGGGTGGACGCAACGGTTGCGACACCCGCAACGACATCCTGAACCGCGACCTCGAGGACAAGATCTACGTCGCCACCAGGCGCTGTCCGCAAGCCGTCGCGGGCGGAACACTGCGCGACCCCTACACCAACGCCACCATCGCCTTCGTCCGGGGAAACCGGGTGGGAGCCTCGGTGCAGATCGACCATCTGGTGCCCCTGGCGTTCGCCTGGGACATGGGCGCGCGGGACTGGACCGAGCCGATGCGGATCCGTTTCGCCAACGACCCCGCCAACCTGCTGGCGGTGGCCGGCGGGGCGAATCAGGACAAAGGAGATCAGCCGCCGGGGGACTGGATGCCGCCCAACGCCGCGTTCTGGTGCCAGTACGCGGTGGCGTTCATCGCCGTGGTGCGCGGGTACGGCCTACCGGTCGATGAAGCCTCGGCGCACCGGTTGCGCGACGCGTCGTCAGGTTGTCCGGCCGGCTGAGTCAGGCGTTCGGGTCCGGCCGGAAGCGGCTGCCGTCATCGAGTTCGCTGATGGCCTCCACCTCGGCCGGAGATAGTTCGAAGTCGAAGACGTCGATGTTCGCCGCGATCCGGTCCGGGTCGGATGCCGAGTGGACCACCACGGTGCCCAGCTGGATACCCCACCGAATCAACACCTGCTCCGCGGATTTGCCGTGAGCGGCGGCGGCACTCGCGATCACCGGATGCGCCGAAATCCGTTCCTGCGCCGACGGAATGGCGGCGATGGTGGTGATCGAACGCTCGGCGTGGAATGCCCGCAGCGCGGCCTGATTCAGCAGCGGATGCAGCTCGATCTGATTGACCGTCGGTGTGGTGAAACTCAGGTCGGTCACATCGGTCAGTTGCTCGGTGTTGAAGTTGGCGACGCCGATGGATCTGGCGTCGCCGACCTCATGGGATTTCAGCAACCCTGCCCAGGCGTCGACGAATTTGCCGTCCTGCTCGACCGGCCAGTCGATGAGGAAGAGGTCGACATAGTCCAGCCCGAGTCGGGAGAGAGCGGTCCGGCAGGCGTCCTGCGCGGACTGGAAACCCTGATCCGAACCCGGCAACGTGGCGGTGACGTAGATCTCGCCGCGCGGGATCGAAGACCCGGCGATGGCCCGACCCACGGCTTCGGCGCTGCTCGCCGTCGAGCCGGTGTCGATCAGGCGGTAGCCGGCGGCCAGTGCGGCGGCGACCGCGGCTTCGGTCTGCTCGGGAGGCAACTCGGCGACGCTGAAACCCACCACTGGGATGGTGTGGTCGTCGCTGAGCGCGAGGGTGGGGATCCCCGCCGTCGGCGTCATGTCACCTGCCTGAGTGTTGAAGTCGTCCGGCGGTTCGTGGTTCACCCACGTCGGCTCCGGATGGTACCGGGCGGAATAGTACTCAGCGGACTGGTCCCCGGCGGATCGGACCCGGCTGCGACGGCGCGTCGGACGGCGCTAACGTCACCGAGACGGGGCGGAATGCCCGCGAGGTCGAAAGTGCCGGGGCGTAAGCTCCCGCGAGGTTGGTCGTGCGGCGTCGCCGAGCGTGAACGAGGAGGCAGCCATGTCAGCACGCACGGTGGGCACGCCGAAGCGTCGCGCGGTCAAGGAGCGGGCCCTGATCGTGGGTAACCGGTTGGGCGTCAAGCTGATTCCACGCCTTCCGGTCGGCGTCAAGCGGATGCTCTCAGGAGGCCGGGCGGTCACCATCGACGGCAACACCCTGGACCCCTCCCTGCAGATGATGCTGGCCGCCCAACGCTCGTTGGGCGTGGTCAGCCTGGTGGCCGCCGATGATGTCGCCGCGACCCGCGCCGGCAATCGCGAACTCACCCGCACCCTGGATGAGCCTGATGTGCGCGTCGGCGGAATCCGGTCGGTGTCGATTCCTGGCCCGGCCGGTGTGATCCCGGGCCGGCACTATCGGCCCGCCGGCGGTGGCGCACCCGCACCACTGGTGGTGTTCTATCACGGTGGCGGATTCGTGTTCGGCGACCTTGACACCCATGACGCTGCGTGCCGGCTGATTTGTCGCGATGCGGGCGTACACGTGCTCGCGGTGGATTACCGACTGGCTCCGGAACACAAGGCGCCGGCCGCCGTCGACGATGCGTACGCGGCCTACCGCTGGGCCCGGGAGCACGCCGGTGAGTTGGGTGCCGATCCGCGCCGGGTCGCGGTCGCCGGCGACAGTGCCGGCGGTTGTCTGGCCGCGGTGGTCACCCGGCAGGCTCGCGATGCAGGCGACCCACTGCCGTCGCTGCAGTGGCTGATCTATCCCGTCACCGACTGGCGGGGGCTGGCCCGCTCCCGTTCGCTGCTCGGTGACGGGTTTCTGCTGACCAAGCACGACATGGACTGGTTTCGGACAATGTACGTCGACGGCTCGGGTCTGGACGTCACCGATCCGAGGGTTTCGCCGCTGCTGGCCGAAGATTTTTCCGGACTGTCCCCGGCACTGGTGGTCACCGGCGGATTCGACCCGCTGCGCGACGAGGGCGAGGAGTATGCGGTCAAACTCCGAGACGCCGGGGTCCCCGTCGACCATCGGCGGATGAACTCAATGATCCACGCCTTTCTGAACCTCAATGTGCTCGGCGGCGGGGTCGCCCGGGCCAACGCGGAGATGATCTCGGCGCTGCGGGCGCACCTGGTCCACGACTGAGGTCTACAACTGGGGTCCACGACTGGGTCGAGTCCGCGACGATCCCGCCGGTAAGGTGGAGGACAGCACGTGCTCCACCCGAGCAGCAGGCAGCAGGAAAACCCCGCGTCACCGATAGCAAGGATGCAACCGACCCGTGGCCACCAGCAAAAAGAGCACGCCCCGCTACGACCTCAAAGCCCAGGACCGCAAGCGTGACCTCGCCGTCCGCCTGGGACTGACCGCGCTCGTCGTTGTCTTCGCCGTCGGGTTGGTGCTCTACATCGTGATGGGCAGTGACAAGAAGGGTGCCGACGACGCGCAGGCGGTGCGGATCACCTCTGCCTCGCTGATCAAGAAGGACGGCACCGACGAGCCCAAGGCGGTGCTGTCCATCTACGAGGACTTCCAGTGCCCGCACTGCCGGGATTTCGCAAAGGAATTCGGCCCGGCGATCACCAAGATCAGCGAGAGCGGTGCTGCGGCCGTCGACTACAACATGGTCTCGATCCTCAATGCGACCAACAAGGGGTATTCGATGCGGGCGGCCAACGCCGCCTACTGCGTGGCCGACGAGAACAAGGAGGCGTTCGTGCGCTTCCACTCGGCACTGTTCGCCCAACAGCCCATCGAGGGTTCCGGCAGCGGACCCGACAACGCCGCCCTGATCGAGACTGCGCGGCAGGCCGGTGTGAGCGGGACCGTCGCCGAGTGCATCAACAGCGGCAAGTACGACGACATGGTCAAGGGTCTGGCCGCGGCCTCGAAGATCACCGCCACCCCGACCATCCGGCTCAATGGCCAGGACATCAGCCCGGCCACCCCTGAGGAACTGACCGCGAAGATCGTCCAGATCGTCGGTCCGCTGCCGGCACTGGCGCCGACGCCGGCCGCTCCCGCGCCGGCGTCACCGGCCCCGGCGGTGCCCCAGCAGTGAGCCTGACCACCGCCGAGCCTATCGAGCGCGGACCTGCCGACGCGCCGGTCCGAAGCGGGGTTGCGGTGGCGCGCCCCGCCGCGTGGTGGATCCTCATCGCGGGCGTGATCGGGCTGACGGCCTCGGCCACCCTCTTGATCGAGAAGATCGAGATGCTCAAAAATCCGGCGTACGTGCCCAGCTGCAGCATCAACCCGGTGCTGTCCTGCGGATCGGTGATGGTGCGGCCGGAAGCCTCGGCGTTCGGTTTCCCGAACCCGTTGATCGGCGTCGTCTCGTTCACCCTGGTGGTGGTGACCGGTGTGCTGACGGTCGCACGGGTGGGCCTGCCGCGCTGGTACTGGGCCGGGCTGACGGTGGGTGCCGGGTTGGGCGTGGTGTTCACACACTGGCTGATCTTCGAAAGCCTCTACCGCATCGGCGCGCTGTGCCCGTACTGCATGGTGGTCTGGTCGGTGATCGTGCCCCTGTTCGCGGTGGTCGCCCCGATCGCGCTGCGCCCACTGGCCGCCAACCCGCTGGCCCGTTTCCTGTACCACTGGCGCTGGCCGTTGGTGGTGCTGTGGTTCACCGCGGTCGCCCTGGCGATCCTGGTCCGGTTTTGGGACTACTGGTCCACCCTGATCTAGATGGTTCGCCCCGGTTCGGTCGTGCAACCGGGCCTGGTCGTGCATCCCGGCCTGGTCGTCCAACCGGGCCTGGTCGTGCATCGGGTTCTGGGCGGGTGAGCAGGTGACCCGGATCATCGCCGGCGAGGCGCGGGGCCGTCGGCTGGCCGTTCCGCCGCGGGGAACCAGGCCGACCACGGATCGGGTGCGCGAAGCGCTGTTCAACGTGCTGGCGGTCCGCCGCGACTTCGACGGACTGCGGGTGCTCGACCTATATGCCGGGTCCGGAGCGCTCGGACTTGAGGCGCTCTCCCGCGGGGCGGCCTCGGTGCACTTTGTCGACAGCGACCGCCGCGCCGCCGAGGTGATCGGGCGCAATATCACCGCGGTCGGCCTGCCCGGTGCGACGGTGCGCCGTGGCCAGGTGGCGACAGTGCTGGCGGCCGACGCGCCCGCGCCGATGGACCTGGTGCTGGCCGACCCGCCCTATGAATTGCCGGCCGCCGAGGTGGAGCAGATCCTGGCCGACCTTGGCCGCCACGGCTGGGTCGCCGCGGGCAGCATCGTCATGGTGGAACGAGCGGCATCATCGCCACCGCTGAACTGGCCGGACGGTTGGATCGGCTGGCCGGCGCGACGGTACGGCGACACCCGTGTGGACGTGGCCGAAGTCGGCGCCGAAACGGACCGGGTTTGACTTCTACGGGGTCTGACCCGGGTGCCTGCTAGCGTCAGTGCCCATGAGCGGAGCCGTGTGCCCCGGATCATTCGACCCGGTGACCCTGGGGCATATCGACGTGTTCGAACGGGCTGCCGCGCAGTTCGACGAGGTCATCGTCGCGGTGCTGGTGAATCCCAACAAAGCGGGCCTGTTCGACGTCGAGGAACGGATCGAGATGATCGCCGAGGCCTGCGTGCATCTGCCGAACCTGCGCGCTGAAGCCGGGCGGGGACTGGTGGTCGACTTGGTCAGGGCGCGCGGGTTCTCCGCGATCGTCAAAGGCCTGCGCAGCGGCACCGACTTCGACTACGAGGTGCAGATGGCCCAGATGAACAAGCACATCTCCGGTGTGGACACCTTCTTCGTGGCCACCGCGCCGGAGTTCTCCTTCGTGTCGTCCTCGTTGGCCAAAGAGGTGGCTGGTCACGGCGGGGACGTCTCGGCGCTACTGCCGGAATCGGTGAACCGGCGTCTGCAGGCAAGGCTCGCCGGCCGCTGAGGGAATTTCGTCAACTCTGTGGGCGACACACCGCGTCGCCACCACAGTCACAGGCGTAACACCAGGCACACTGGTCACTACCAACGAGGCTGGAGGGTGGCGCCGTGTACCGAGTATTTGAAGCGCTCGATGAGCTGAGCGCGATTGTCGAAGAGGCCCGCGGCGTGCCGATGACCGCCGGCTGTGTCGTCCCCCGCGGGGATGTGCTGGAACTGGTCGATGACATCAAGGACGCGATCCCCGGTGAACTCGACGATGCCCAGGACGTACTGGATGCGCGGGACACGCTGCTCAACGAGGCTAAGGAGCACGCGGACTCCACCGTGACCGGCGCCAACGCCGAAGCGGAGTCCCTGCTCAGTCATGCCCGCGCGGAAGCGGACCGAGTGCTCTCGGATGCAAAATCCCAGGCCGACAGGATGGTGGCCGAAGCCCGCGCGCACAGTGAACGCATGGTGGGCGAGGCCCGCGAAGAGGCCTCCCGGCTGGCGACGACAGCCAAACGTGACTACGAGGCGGCCACCAGTCGGGCCAAGGCCGAGGCTGACCGTCTGGTCGAGAGCGGCAACATCTCCTATGAGAACGCCGTCCAGGAAGGCATCAAGGAGCAGCAGCGGATGGTGTCGCAGACCGAGGTGGTTCAGGCCGCTCACGGCGAGTCCACCCGGCTCATTGACGCCGCCCACGCCGAGGCCGACCGGCTTCGGGGCGAGTGCGACATTTACGTCGACAACAAGCTGGCCCAGTTTGAGGATTATCTCAACGGCACCCTGCGCTCGGTCAGCCGCGGACGTCATCAACTGCGTACGGCGGCCGGAACCCACGACTACGTGCAGCACTGACTTCAATCTTTTTCAGCTGAGATCAGGCCAACGGTGAGCCGGGCGGTCTGACCGCGCGGCCTCTTGGCGCGCCGATAGGATTCCGGCATGGCGCGCAGGAAATCGGCACCGCATCCGGATCTGCGCTCGCCACTGGTGTTCGACGTGTCGCGGCTCGGGCGGCGACCGGGCAGCATGCTCACGGTCACCGAAACGGTGCCCAGTCCATTGCGGATCGGGTTGGACCTCATCGCGATCGAACCTGGTGCCAACATGGCTCTGGATCTGCGGTTCGAGTCGGTGTCGGAGGGCGTGCTGGTCTCCGGCACCGTGCACGCACCGACCCGGGGCGAGTGCTCACGGTGTCTGAATCCGATCGACGATGACGTTGAGATCGCGCTCACCGAACTGTTCGCCTACCCGGACAGCGTCACCGAGGCCACCACTGACTCCGACGAGGTGGGCCGGGTCATCGACCAGACCATCGACCTCGCCCAACCCGTCGTCGACGCGGTAGGACTGGCGTTGCCCTTCGTGCCGGTCTGCGCCGAAGACTGTCCCGGGCTGTGTTCGCACTGCGGGGTGGCACTGGCCACCGCCGAAGCCGGCCACGGCCACGAGATCATCGACCCGCGCTGGGCCAAACTCGCCGATCTGCGTCCCCGCGACCCGGATCGGACCGATCCGGACGGAACGCCGTCGTGACCGCCGCGCGGTCGGACCTGCTGCGTGCCCTGGGCGTCGACCTGCCCGCCGAGTTGTTGACGCTGGCGCTCACTCACCGCAGCTACGCCTACGAGAACGGCGGTCTGCCCACCAACGAACGTCTCGAACTGCTTGGTGACGCCGTGCTGGGTTTGGTGATCGTCGAGGAACTGTTCCGGCGTCATCCGGACAACTCCGAAGGTGATCTGGCCAAGCTGCGCAACAGCATCGTCAACAGCCACGCGCTGGCCGGGGTGGCCCGCGACCTGACCGGGACGGGTCTGGGCGAGTACCTCCTGTTGGGCCGGGGCGAGATCCAGACCGGCGGGCATGGCAAGTCGTCGATTCTGGCCGACACGCTGGAGTCACTGATCGGTGCGGTGTACCTGCAGCACGGACTGCAGGGCGCCCAGCAGGTGATCCTGAGCCTGTTCGGCGATCTTCTCAACACCGCCCCGACCCTCGGTGCGGCGCTGGAGTGGAAGTCCAGCCTGCAGGAACTGACAGCGGCCCGCGGTCTCGGCGTGCCCCGGTACGAGGTCACCTCCGAGGGCCCCGATCACGAGCGGTGGTACTCGGCAGCGGTCTACGTCGACGGACGCGTGTGTGGCCGTGGCGATGGACAGTCCAAGAAGATCGCCGAGACCAACGCCGCGGCGCAGGCCTGGACCGCACTGGATTCGGTACCGGTGGCCGCCGACCCGGATGCCTGAGCTTCCCGAGGTCGAGGTGGTGCGGCGGGGCCTGCAGGCGCACATCGCCGGCCGGACGATCACGGCGGTCGAGGTGCGTCACCCGCGGGCCGTGCGTCGGCATGAGATGGGTGCCGCAGACCTCGTCGCGCGATTGCGGGGCGCTCGGATCGTTGGGACGGACCGGCGCGGAAAGTACCTGTGGCTCTCGATCACCTCCGATGAGGACGACGATGCTGCCGCGCTGGTCGTGCATCTGGGGATGAGCGGTCAGATGCTGCTGGGGGCACTCGACCGCACCGAGCATCTGCGGATCGCGGTGATGCTCGACGACGGCACCGCCTTGA